>CAXBDR010000208.1:0-8365 GCA_963974265.1 uncultured Rhodoferax sp. | reverse complement strand
GCCGTCGCGCAGGGGTGCGTCCAGATACGACCAATCGAAATGGCTGGACGCGACCAGCCGGGCGCGCCCGAACCAGTCCGCCAGCCCGCGATCGGATGCGGGCACGGCGGCGTCGGCCAGGCACTGGCACAAATTGGTGAAAAATGCCGCGGCGATCGCCAGAGCGTCGCCCGGTCGCTGCGCCAGGGCTGCCATCGTGTCTTCCACCGGACCGAACCACTGCCGCACCGCCCCGGGCCGGGCGCCGCTGTCCGTGCCGGGCGGGCAGTCGAGGCGGATGGCGTCCTGCAATGCGCGCGCCGCCGGCGCGTCGGTCTCGCCGCCGACGACGATGCGGCCGATCAGCCAGACCAGGTCGGTGGGTGCGGTGATGGTGCGGGTCGCGACCGGCCAGGTGGGTTGCGTCGGAGTGTTCGGACCGACCAGCAACACCGTTTCGCCGTCGGCCGGGCTGGTGCGCAGGCCCGGGTTGGCGAAGTTGTTGGTCCAGGCATCGTAGAGCGCCAGCACGAAATAGCGGTTGTCGTGGCGTGCCGATGCGGGCACATGCAGCAGGCGCGGGCCGTTGGCCAGGTTGATCCAGCTGGTCGTGTACAACAGGTCGTTGGCGGGCGTGACGATGTCGCGGTCCGCGTCGGTGGCGGCGCGGCGCACCGGGTGCAGCCGGTCGATGCCGGCATGCCAGGCCACGGTATCGCCTTCCGCGGCCGGGGTTTGCAGGCGGCAGGTGCGCACCGTCTCGACCAGCGGATAACCCCAGATGAAGGCAGCCATGCCGATCGATTGGCCCAGAGCGTGGCGTGGGTCGGCCGTGGACGGGCCGGCGGCAGCTTGCGGTGCGGTGGCCGTCATGGTCGTCGGGCTCATGGCGCATGTCCTTCTGCCCGGGGATCGTGACCGGCGACCACGGCATCGACGGCGCAGCCACCGCCACGGGTTTTCGGCAATGCGATGAAGGGGTTGATGTCGATGCTGTCCAGGGTGTCGCCGGCGGCCACCGCCAGCTGCGACAACGCGACCAGGTTGTCGGCCAGGAACTCCAGGTCGACCGGCGTGCGCCCGCGTGCGCCACTGAGCAGGCCGTATCCCTTGACGCTGCGGATCATGTCCAGCGCCTGCGCGCGGTCGACCGGCGCCGAATGGATGGCGACGTCGCCCAGCAGTTCGACGAACACGCCGCCCAGGCCGAATACCACCATGGGGCCGAACACCGGATCGCGGCGTGCGCCCAGGATGCATTCGACACCGCCGCTGACCATGGGCGCCACCAGCACGCCGTCGATGTGTGCGTCGGGCGCATGGCGCCGCACGCTCGCCATCATGGTGTCGAATGCGGCGCCGACCGCCTCGCCATCGCCCAGACCCAGTATCACGCCACCGATGTCCGATTTGTGCAGGATGTCGGGAGACACGATCTTGAGCACCACCGGCTGCGCCAGCTCGGATGCGGCCGCTTGCGCCTCAGCGGCGTTGCCCACCACCCGGTGCCGGCCCACCGCAATACCTGCGGCCGCCAGCGTGGCCAGCGCCTGGGGTTCGGACTGCGTGCCCGGCGGCAGTGGGGCTGCCGCGGCCAGCTGCTGCGGCGTAACGATGTCGGTGCGCGCAAACGCTTCGGCGAATGCCGCCAGCGCAGCCATCGTGCGTACCGCTTCGGCCGGTTCGTCGAACACCAGGCATCCCATGGCCTCCACCGCATGGCGCCGTTCCGGCGAGAGCAGGGTACTGATCGCCAGCAGCTTGTCGGGATAGTCGCGCCGCAGCTGGGTCACCAGCGATTCGACCACGGGCCAGAACGCCGTCGAGGTTCCGGCCGCCGCCATGAAGCCGACCCAGCTGCCGTAATGACCACCATCGAGCATCAACCGAGCCGTGCGTTCGATCAGGCTGGTGTCGTTGGTCACCTGGCCGGTGATGTCGACCGGGTTGGACGGGTTGGCGAACGGCACCCAGCCGCGGATCGTGTCCTGCGCATCCTGGGGCATCGGGCGCACGTCGAGTCCGCTGTCATGGGCTTCGTCGGCCATCAGCACGCCGACGCCACCCGAGAGCGTGAACAGTCCGATGGTGCGGTCCGGCGGCAGGGTCGCGATGCTCGCGCTGGCCGCGATGCCGAAGAACTCGGCCACGTCGCGCGCGCGGTGCACGCCGTATTCGCGGAACACCGCGCTGTAGACGGCGTCGTCGCCGGCCAGTGCGGCCGTATGGCTGGCCGCGGCCTGCGCGCCGATCGCGGTGCGGCCCACCTTGACGATCACCACCGGCTTCTTCGCGGCGTGGGCCGCGGCCAGCGCACGGCGCAGCTTGAAGCCGTTGCGGCATCCTTCCATGTAACCCATGATGACGCGCGTGTCCGGGTCGTGCGCAAGCCATTCCACGCAGTCGGCGAAGTCGATGTCGGCTTCGTTGCCGGTCGTGATCCATTGCGACAGGCCGATGCCGCGTTCACGTGCCAGAGAGTAGGCATAGGCACCGAAGGCGCCGGACTGGCTGACCAGGCCGATCGCGCCGGGCCGCACCCGACCGGACCTGGCCGCTGGCGAAAACGTGGCGTAGGCGCCACTGCGGATGTTCATGAAGCCCAGGCAATTGGGGCCCAGCAGGCGAATGCCGGCCGCGCGCGCCATGTCGGCCAGGCGGACCTGGGCTGCCGCGCCGTCCGCATCGATCTCGGCATATCCGGAGGTGAACAGCACCACGCCATGCACCCCGGCGGCGATGGCGTCCTCGAGCGCGGCTGCAACCTGGCTGGCCGGAACGGCGAATATCGCCACGTCGACCGGCGCACCGATGGCGCGCAGCGAAGGGTAGGCGGTCAAGCCCTGGATCGTGCCGCCCTTGGGGTTGACCGGGTAGATCGGGCCGGCAAAGCCGAACTGCCGGTGGTAGTCGACCGGAATGCCGCCGATCTTGGCGGTGGTGTCCGATGCGCCGACGATGGCCACCGAGCGGGGTGAAAAAATCGTGCTCAGCGCGTCGAAACGTTGCTGCGCCTGGATGTCGTGTGATGGCGGCATGGAGTCTTTCGGGTGTGTTGGTGTCATTGGCGTGCCATTTCGGTGCGCATGACCGCACGGATCTCGCCGCGGCTGGCCTTTTCCCCGAGGTCGAACACGACCCGGTGCATCTTGCCGGGGTAGGCGAACGGCGCCTGGTAGTCGTCGTTGATCGGTGCATTGCTGCGACCCAGGTCCATGCCGAGGCTGGACAACACGAACAGCAGCTTCGGAATCACGGCCTCGGCCACCAGCGTGCCGTCCACCCGCAAAGCGACCTGTGCACTGCCGTCGTCCTGGCGCACGACGTCGAGCGCCAGCGTGTGGGGCCCGTCCGTCAGCGGCTCCCGGGCCACCGCACGGGTATGCGTGTGGAAGCAGTTGTAGTCGAAGTGCAGGCGTCCGTCGCGCAGATACAGCGCAAAGCCGCTGTTGATCGTGCCGCGGTTGATCAGCGCGCCGTCGGCCGCTCCCGCAGGATGCGTGAGCTCGATCGTCGTGTGCCAGCCCCGGGCCGGCGAGGGGCAGGCGTCGGCCGGGATGTGCGATACCGGCGGGTAGTAGACAAAGCGTCGGCGCGCCGTCGGCATGCCCGGGCGCTGCGAGGCGCGGAACATCTCGGACGCGCCACGATCGTCGAGCGGCAAGACACCGTGCTTTTCGGCTTCCTGCCACCACAACGCGATCAGCTGGCGCAGCCGCTCGGGCTCGGCCTGCGCCAGGTCCCGGCATTCGGAGAAATCCTGTTCCAGGTGGTACAGCTCCCAGACGTCGTCATCGTACGGCGTGCCAGCCTTGTGCCGCGACACCGCCTTCCAGCCGTCGAGCACCAGCGCGCGGTGGCCGAACATCTCGAAATACTGCGGCCCGCGCGCGATCGGCGCATCAGCGTCGGCGAAGGTGGGCAACAGGCTGGTGCCGTGCACCGGCATCTGCGGCACGCTGGCCACCTCGGTCGGTTGTTCGATGCCGATCGCGGCCAGAACCGTGGGCGCAATGTCGATGGCATGGCAGAACTGCTTGCGGATGCCGCCGGCCTCGGCCAGGTGGTCCGGCCAGCGTACGATCAGCGGGTCGCGCACGCCGCCGCCGTGGGTGTTCTGCTTGTACCACTTGAGCGGGCTGTTGCCGGCCTGGGCCCAGCCCCAGGGGATGTTGCTGTGGCTGTTGGGGCCGCCGATATCGTCGAGCCGCAACACGGCCGCGTCCACGTCCTCGCGCATGCCGTTGAAGTAACGCATCTCGTCCAGGATGCCGCTGGCGCCGCCTTCCTGGCTGGCGCCGTTGTCGGACAGCAGCACGAACAAGGTGTTGTCCCAGGCGCCGAGCTGCTTGAGGTGATCGACCAGGCGACCGATCTGGTCGTCGGTGTGCTCGAGCATGGCGGCGAAGGCCTCCTGCAGTCGCGCCGCGAAGCGTTGTTCATTGGGGCTCAGCTCGTTCCAGGGCTTGACACCCCGGTTGCGCGGCGCAAGTTCGGTATCCGGCGGGATGATGCCCAGCTGTTTCTGGCGCGCGAACCAGGCTTCGCGTTCGACGTCCCAGCCGGCGTCGAAGCGGCCGCGGTATTTGTCCAGGTAGCGCTGCGGCGCCTGGTGCGGTGCATGCATGGCGCCGAAGGCCAGGTAGAGGAAGAAGGGCTTTTCCGGCACCAGGGACGTCAGGTCGCGGATGAAGCCGCCGGCCTGGTCCACCACGTCCTCGGAAAAATGGTAACCCTCGGCCGGCGAGCGTGGTTGCGGAACGGCATGGTTGTCGCAGATCAGTTCGGGCGAGAACTGGTCGCTTTCGCCGTTGAGAAAGCCGTAGAAGCGGTCGAACCCGCGTTGCAGCGGCCAGTTGGTGAAGGGTCCGGCGGCCGAACACTCGGCCATCGGCGCCAGGTGCCACTTGCCGGCGGCATAGGTGGCGTAGCCGTTGTCGCGCAGCACCTCGGCCAGCGTCGCTGCGGACTTCGGGATCGCGCCGCGCATGTTGGGGAAACCGGTGTCGAAGTTGGAAATGCAGCGCATGCCCACCGCGTGGTGGTTGCGGCCGGTCAACAGGCAGGCGCGCGTCGGGGAACACAGCGCCGTGGTGTGAAAGCCGGTGTAGCGCAGGCCCTGGGCCGCGATCGCGTCGATGTTCGGCGTGGCCATCGTCGAGCCGTAGCAGCCCAGGTGCGAAAAGCCGGTGTCGTCCAGCACCACCATGACCACGTTGGGAGCGCCGGGCGGAACCGCGGTGGGCGGCCACCAAGGCTCGGACTGCTGGAATGTGCGGCCGATGCGGCCGCCGAAGGTGCCGTTGCGTGGGGGGGGCTGGGTCATGTGCAGATCATTCCGGTTGCGATGATGAGGGCTTGCCAATTTAATTCGAATGAATTACATTGTTAATTCACATGAATTACATGTCAATGCCCATTCACCTGCAGTCGCCTCTGCGACGCCGTCGCCACGAGGTTGCCACGGGTCGGGACCCATCCGGGAGGCGCCATGCCCGATGAGTCCGCATTGCTGGCGTCCGAGTCGCTGACCGACACCGCCATCCAGATCCTCGACGTGGCCGAACGCCTGTTCGCCAGCAATGGCATCGACAAGGTGTCGTTGCGCGAGATCGTGCGTGCCAGTGGCCAGAACAACCTGTCGGCCGCGCACTACCATTTCGGCTCGCGCGAAGGGCTGATCGGAGCCTTGCTGGTTCGGCGTATTCGCGCCATCAACGTGATTCGCCACCAGCGCATGGACGAACTCGAGGCCACCGGCCGGGGCGGTAGTGTCTATGCGATCGCGTCGACGTCGGTTGGCGTCCTGGGAGAAGTGGTCAAGGTCATGCCCTGGGGGCCGGACTATGTGCGCGTGGTCGCCCAAGCGCTGTTCAGCCACAACCGCGACGTCTGGCGCCATCTGGACCCCGCCACCATGAGCGGCCATACCCGCGTACGCGACATGTTGCGTCGCGCCATGCCAGGTGTGCCTCCGCGCGTGTTCAAGGACCGCATCTGGATGCTCAACAACCATGCGACCTACAGCATCGCGCGCTGGATACAGGCGCACGGTCCGGTCACGGCGGCCAACAGCCGGCGGTTTGCGGCCCTGATCCGCAATACCTCCGACTTTCTGGCGGCCGGCATGGGAGCGCCGGTTGGCAGTCCCGGGCCGGATGACGGCGCATCCCGCAACGGATCCATCGCATGAACCCCACCCGTACCGTCGCCATGGCGCTGGCGAGCGGTCAACGTGCCGCCATCGGCATGGTCTGCCAGAGCGTCGATTGATCCCCACACCTATTCACAGGAGACACCCATGTTGAAGAGAACCCTGCTCGCGCTCACGCTTGCCTTGCCCGTCGCCTTTGCGTCCGGGCTGGCTCATGCCGAATGGCCGGACAAACCGGTCAAGGTGATCGTGCCGGGCGGTGCCGGCAGCGCGACGGACACGGCGGCGCGCCTGGTCACCGACGCGCTGACCAAGGCCTTCGGCCAGCCGTTCATCGTGGAGAACAAGCCCGGCGCCAACGGCATGATCGGCACCGCAGAAGCCGCCAAGGCGGCCAACGACGGGTATACCTTCCTGTTCACCTATGCCGCGGCACAGGTGGTCAACCAGTCGCTGTATTCCAACGTCAAGTACGACGGCGCGAAGGACTTTGCGGCGATCGTGCAGATCGGTGCCGGCGGCAACATGCTGGTGGTGCCGAACGACCTGCCGGTCAACGACCTCAAGGAATTCATTGCCTACGTGAAGTCGAAGCCGGCCAACAGCCTGTCCTATGGTTCCTGGGGCAATGGCTCGGGTGGGCATCTGAGCATGGAGGCGCTCAAGCAGCAGACCGGGCTGCAGATCCAGCATGTGCCGTACAAGAATTCCGCTGCAGTCAACACCGATCTGATCGGCGGGCAGATTCCGGTGGCATTCACGGCCATGGGTTCGGCCTTGCCGCTGGTGCTCGGCGGCAAGATGAAGGCGATCGCGGTCAGCGGGCCGTACCGCGTGCCGCAGCTTCCCAATGTGCGCACGATGACGGAGCAGGGCGTGAAATTCGATCTGGTCGCCTGGTTCGGCATGTTCGCGCCGGCCGGCACGCCGAAACCCATCATTGACAAGATCAACAAGGATGTCATCCGCCAACTGACGGAACCGGAATCCCGTGAACGCTTCGTCAAGACGCTGGGGCTGGCCGAGATGCCGATCAAGACGCCCGAACAGTTCGCGCAGACGGTCAAGGACGACATCCGCGAATGGGGCGCGATCGTGAAGTCGGCCAACATCAAGATCGACTGACGCAATGCCTGCCAGCGGCATGACGCGCGCGCTGCATGGCAAGGTCGCCGTGGTCACCGGCGCCGGGCGGGGTATCGGTCGCGCGATTGCGCAGGCCTATGCCGCGGCCGGCGCGGCCGTGGTCTGCAGCGCCCGCAGTGCGGATGAGATCGCGCATGTCGTCGCGCAAATCTCGGCCGCCGGTGGCACGGCGACGGCGTGCGTGGCCGATGTCGTCGACCATGCCGCCGTGTGCGACTTGTTCGTCCACGCCGCCGAGATCCATGGCGGCGTCGACATCGTGGTCGCCAATGCCGGCGTCAATGGCCAGCACTGCGCGGTGCAGGAAGCGGATCCGGCCGACTGGGCCCGCACGCTGCAGGTCAATGTGATCGGAGCCTTCCATACCGCCCAGGCGGCGATTCCTCACCTGCGCGCGCGTGGCAGCGGCAAGATCATCCTGGTCGGGTCGGGCATGCGCAAGGGTGCGCAACCGGGTCGGAGTTCGTATGCCGTGTCCAAGGCCGGTTTGTGGAAGCTCACCGAGATCCTGGCGGGCGAATTGCAGCAGTACCACATCAGCGTGAACGAACTGATTCCGGGCCCGGTCAAGACTGCAATGACGGCTTTTGGCGAGCGGCCCTTTCCCGCCGGTGAGTGGGTCAAGGAGCCGGACGACCTGGTGCCGCTGGCCCTGTTCATGGCCACCCAGCCCGACATCGGGCCGACCGCGCAAAGCTTCAGCCTGATGCGCCGCGCGGGTTGACGGGCAGGCTTGCCCGCCCTATTGGCGCCTCGTCATTGCCGAGCGCCCATCGCACGGGCCCGTTCGCGCGAGCGTTCCCGCTGTTCGCTGTCGTCGGACGCCTGTGTTGGCCAGCCCTGCATATGCTGCTGGGCGACCGCGCACAACGCGGAAATCCATTCCGGCTGGTCGTTCAGGCAGGGGATGTAGTGGAACTCCTTGCCACCGGCGCCCAGGAAGGCGGCCCGGGCCTCGATCGCGATTTCCTCCAGGGTCTCCAGGCAGTCGCTGGTGAATCCGGGGCAGACCACGTCGACACGCCCGGTGCCGGCCTTGGCGAGCTGGACCAGGGTGGGTTCGGTGTAGGGTTCGAGCCACTTGGC
>CAXBDR010000207.1:0-8381 GCA_963974265.1 uncultured Rhodoferax sp. | reverse complement strand
CGCCATATCCCGGAAGTCTCCTATACCGGCATCCATCACCCCGGTCTGATGGGGACCGCACCGTCGGCTGAGCTGCTGGCGAAGTGGACGAAGCGCGAGAAGGCGCTGATCGCCACCGACCCGATGCGCGTTCCGCCACTGGCACTACCACCGCTGGCCGACAGCGCGATCCTCGGCTCGCTCAAAGGTGCCGAGTTCGACCGCATCGCCAGCGAGGCCGCCCGCACTGCCCCGCCACGCGAGAACGGCGGCAACCAGGACATCAAGAACCTGACCGCTGGCAGCCGGGTCTTCTACCCGGTCTTCGTGCCCGGCGCAAAGCTGTCGTTCGGTGACCTGCATTTTTCGCAGGGTGACGGCGAGATCACCTTCTGCGGTGCCATCGAGATGGGGGGCTTCATGGACCTGCACGTCGACCTGATCAAGGGCGGCATGGAGAAGTACGGAATCAAGGAAAACGCCATGTTCATGCCTGGCAATCGTGATCCGCAGTACTCCGAGTGGATCGCTTTCTCAGGGGTCTCGGTCGAGAGCAATGGCACGCAGCGTTATCTGGACTCGTGGCTGGCCTACATGAATGCCTGCAACCACGCCATCGATTACATGATGAAGTTCGGCTATACCGACATCCAGGCCTACATGATCCTGGGCTCCGCGCCGGTAGAGGGCCGCCTGTCCGGCGTGGTGGACATTCCGAATGCGTGTTCGACCATCTACATCCCGCGTGCGATCTTCGACTTCGACATTCGACCGTCTGCCAAGGGTGCCCCCCACCAGGTGAAGCAGGGATTGCAGGTTCCGAAAGCGTCCAACTGAAGGCGTATCGAGATTTACCTGCAAGCAGTTCAGGCGGACCCGGATCCTTCAGCTTGGCGGACCGGGTCCGTTCTGATTCCAATAATTCATCGAGGAAACAAGCAATGTTAGGACTGTCTCTGTTTTACGTGGGTGCCGTGTTGTGCCTGAACGGCCTGTGGCTTCTGGGTCGGGTCGGCGACAAGGAAATTGCCGTCATCGACGTCTTTGTGGGTGGAATCACATTGCTGATTGCGCTCCAACTCGTGTTTGGCGCGGGCGCTGACCTGGGCTCCATCAAGGCAGGCGGGATGCTGTTGCTGTTCACCTTCACCTATTTCTGGGTCGCACTGAATCGTTACAACGGGGCAGACGGACGTGGCCTGGGATGGTTCAGCTTGTTCGTTGCGATAACCGCCATTCCGGTGACCATTGAAACCTTTCAGGGTGCAACGACGACATGGGGAATCTGGTTGGGTTTGTGCTGGGCTGCCTGGGCATTCTTGTGGTTTCTGTATTTCCTTCTGCTCGCGGGCCAGAAACCGATCGCCAAATTTGTTGGAGCTGTCACTTTCGTCACAGGGATCCTGACCGGTTGGCTTCCCGGATATCTGCTACTCAGCGGAATGATGAGTTGATCGTCGAAGGGTGAGCCACACGTTTATGCCAGAACTGATTTGAATCACCGGGACACGCGAACATGCCACTTTATGACTACAACTGCGAAAAGTGCGGCGCATTTCGTCGTTTCCGTCCGATGTCCGAGTCGGGTGATGCGCAGACTTGCCCCATCTGCGCCGCGCCATCCAGGCGTTCACTTACGGCCCCGTACCTTGCGGGAGGTGACCTGCTGGGCCTGGCGTCCGGTGGTCGTCGGCCGGGCGGCCAGGGTTCCTGGCGCAATGCCTGCGGCTTCGGTTGCGCACATCCTGGCTGCGGCTGATTGACCTGTCGCGCCGCACGGGCCGCGTCCTGGGTCAGTGTGCCGACGTTTTGCCGTGGCGCAGGAACTCCGACACGTCCGCAGGTGCGCAAGCCGGCGCGAGGGCGTCGCCCTGCGCCAGTTGGCAGCCTTCCCATTTGAAAAACTGAGCATCGCTGTCGCAAGAGATTCCGTCGGCGATGGCTTCGATGTTGAGTGTATGGGCCAAGGCGATCAGTGAGCGCGCCAATGCAAGTCGATCGGGATCATTTGCCAGCTCTCTTACGAACAGGCGGTGAATCTTCAATCGGTCTGGTACCAGCTGGTTCAGACGTTGTAGTGCAATCCGCTGCGCTCCGAAATCGGTCAGGGTGAAGGTCACGCCTATTTCGTGCAGGGCTGCAACCGCGGCTTTCAAATCGGGATGGCCACCGAGCCACGTCGCCTCGTTGACCAGAAGATCGAGCGATCCGCGAGGCAGATCGGCCTCGTCAAGTGCATCGATGACAGCGGTCAATGCTCCACGGGAAGCCAGGCATTCCCCGACAATGGGGACGGAAACCCTGATCGGTTCTTCCGCGCTGCTTCGCCATGAACGGGCCCAGAAGATCGCCTGGGAAAGCATCCATCGCATGATCCTTGCCTGCGTTGGACCCTCCTGCATGGCGTCGCAGATCCTGGCAGCCGACAGCAGGCCCAGACTTGTTTTCCATTGCGGCACGAGCTCTATGCCACTGACCATGTTCGACGCCAGCACGATCTCGGGTTGCGCCTGCATCAGGACCGATTCGTTCTCGTTCAAGCCCGCCAGTTCCAGTGCCAGTGCACCCGACGCTGCATCTGATCGCCGCGCAAGTTGCGAGAGCCCCGCATCGGGCTCCAGTACGCCACGCAGGGACCGCGCATGTCGATAGTTTCTCAGCGCCGAGATGACGATGGAATGCAGCCGCTGCGCGCTCAATTCGGTCTTCAGGACATAGCCATTGATTTCGTATCGCAGCACGACATCGCGCTCGGGCGCCATCCCCGGCTGGCCAGTGCGTACGACGATCTGGGTCTCTCTCGCCCCGCAGTGCCCGCGAATGAATTGCACCAGCGCCATGCCTGCATCGTCGGTCTCCATGACCACGTCGAGCAGCACCAGCGCGATGTCGGTGTTGCGGGCCAAGACTTCACGCGCTTCGGCCGCCGAGCTTGCGCTGAGCAGTTCGACGTCCCGACCTTCGAAGCGCATGTCGGCCAGAACCAGCCGAGATACTTCGTGGACGGCTGGCTCGTCGTCGACCAGCAGGACCTTCCAGCGCTCGGTGCGGGCCCGTACGGCGGCTTGGGAATCAGGGTTCATCAACGACGGTCCTCGGGGTGTCGGCCAGGATCCGGCCTGCATCCGGTGGATTTCTGGCGATCCTTGGAAAATACATCACGAAACAGGTGCTTCTACCGGCCGTAAGTTCCAGCGCAATCGAACCGTGCAGTTGCCGCGTTATGAGCTGGTTGACGATGTACAGGCCGAGCCCGCTTCCACCGAACTTTCGGTTGGTGGTGAAGAACGGGTCGAATATCTTGGACCGCAGATCGGGATCGATGCCTTTTCCGTTGTCGCAATAGTCCACGCGGACTTCGTCGTGATCACGCAGGACGGCGCGGATGGTGATGCGCTTCGATTCCGAAGGCACGAAGGCGTGCTGTATCGAATTGATCGTCAGGTTGGTCAAGACTTGCGCCAGTGAAACCGGGTAACTGTCCATCTGGATGCCGTGGGGAACCTCGATGGAGGTTTCAATCTTGTTCTCTTCGAGCCTGGGGTGCAATGCGTCGATAACCTCGAGGAAGTGGTCTCGCAGGTCGAAGGTTCGCCGCGTCTCGCTGATGCCGTCGACGGCCAGCCGTTTGAAGTTCAGCACCAGCCGCGCGACGCGCTCTGCGTTGGATGTCAGCAGCCGTGCCGACTCGGCAGCGTCACGCAAATATCTTTGCTGGGTGGTCGGATCGAACCGGCTGGCACTGACCAACGATTGGGCCAGATGCGTGCGGTCACTCAGATACGAGGCCGCACTGACGATGATGCCGACAGGGGTATTGATCTCGTGTGCCACGCCCGCCACGAGCCCGCCCAGCGAAGCGAGCTTCTCGGATTCGACCAAGCTTTGTTGAGTGTGTTCCAGGTGGCGCATCGAATCCAGCAACTCACGCTCGGTCTGCTCCTGGCTTTCATGTGACAAAACGATCCACCAGCATCCCATCGATGCCACCACCAGCGTGCCGACGTACAGGCGCAGCAGGACGTTGTCGAGTTGGGAGTCCGCAGGCACGGCGTGCAATTCCATGAAGCGGTAGGTTAGCAGGAAGGCCGCACCCAGCAGGACCGCTGCGACGCCGAGCAGCGCCAGGAACCGCCCGACGCGTCGCCGCACATGAGGACGAAAGCGCAGACCCGTCTGACTCAACTCGGACGCATGGTCGGCGTCCGCGTCCGGGCGTTTGCAGAAGTCGCGGCAGTGCAATTCGAGACCGCAACACAAGGAGCAGATCGGGCCCTTGTAGAAAGGACAGTGCGCCATGTCGGGTGCCTCGTATTCGCGCTCGCAGATGCAGCATTCGACCAGCGTCATTGGCGGCTTGTTCCGGTACTGCTCGCCGCTTCGGGCAATGTAGTAGCGCCCGCGGGTTGCATAGGCAATCACGATGGCGGAAAAAAAGGCTGCGGCCAGCGAAACGAAGCCGAACAAGGACTGGACGACCGGGCCAAAAACGCCCGCATAGGCGACGATGGCGATTACCGACGCGATCAAGGTGGCACCACACCCGACTGGATTGATGTTGTAGAGGTGGGCGCGTTTGAATTCGATATAGGGCGGGCTGATGCCCGTGCGCTTGAGCACGAGGAGGTCCGCAACCATGGCGCCTATCCATGCGATTGCAACCGTTGAGTAGACGGACAACACGGTTTCCAGCGTCTCGAAAATCCCGAGCAGGGACAGCAACAAGGCGATCAGTACGTTGAATACCAGCCAGACGACGCGCCCGGGGTGGAAGTGTCCCAGCCGGACGAAACAGTTCGACATGGCCAGCGATCCGCTATAGGCGTTTGTGACGTTGATCTTGACCTGCGAAATGGTCACGAAAACGGTCGCCAGAACCAGCGCTGTAGCCGGGTTGTCCACGACGAGTTGGTAGGCACGAACGAACATGTGAATCGGCTCGACCGCCTCCGACGCGTTGCTGCCGGCACGCAGCGCGAGGACCGCGAGCAGACTGCCGGCAAGAATCTTCAGCGCTCCGATGACGATCCATCCCGGCCCGGCCACCAACATCGCCGCCCACCAGGAGAGCCGATTGGCAGGCGTGCGATCGGGCAGGAAACGCAGGTAGTCGGCCTGCTCGCCGATTTGGGCGACCAGCGAGAACAAGACGCCGCAGGCCGCGCCGAACATCAGGATGTTGAACCCGCCGCCGGGATTGCCGCCCTCAAAGGCAACCCACGCCGACAGGACCTGCGGATCCTTGTAGAGAATGAAGCCGAAGGGCGCGACCAGCATGACAACCCAGATCGGCTGGCTCCAGGCCTGTAGCTGATTGATGGCGGTGACACCGAAGAAGACGATCGGAATGATCACCAAAGAACACACCAGATAGCCGACAACGATATTCAGCCCGATCGCTACCTGCAGTGCCTGGGCCCAGATCGCGGTCTCGAGCGCGAAGAAGATCAGCGTGAACGACGCATAGATGATTGACGGGATGGCCGATCCGATATATCCGAAGCCGGCTCCGCGGGTCAACAGGTCGATGTCGACGTTGGCGATGCTGCACCAGTAGGCAATCGGCAGGCTGACCAGAAAGATGATCAGCGAGACGACCAGCACGGCAATAAGCGCGTTCTGGAATCCGAAGTTCAGGGTAATGGTGGCGCCGATAGCTTCAAGCGCGAGGAAGGAGATGCCGCCGATTGCGGTGTTGCACACCAAGCCGGGCGACCAACGACGATAAGAACTCGCCGAATAACGCAGCGCGTAGTCCTCGAGGGACTCATTGGCGACCCAGGATTGATATTCGCGTCGGACTCGAAGCATGGCCCGGGTAACTCCATCGGGCTGCGCAGCCTCAATCGGAATAGGATAACGGAAAGTTGCGGCACATGCACGGGTGCCGACCCGGGCTGTGGCAAGGCGGTGACCTCTGCAAGGTCATCGCGCGCGAGAAGCGGCGTCCGTCTGGCCTTGGCGGCGGCTGCGTAATGGGTTGGAGTTGCTGTCGCGGGCGTGCGGCTGGAGTACGTCAAGTTCTGAACCTCAAGATGGAGATGATGCAACGCGTGCGACCGAACCGGTGCATGGCCTGGAAGTCTGCATTCGGGCGATTCACCCTGCAGGCGTTTTCGTCCAGGAACTGCCCCAGGCTGGCGTCAATCGGGTACCTGCCTCAGACCTGGCCCCAACCTTTGCCTGTCGGAACTGCCCGCTCCAAACTCGATGTTCGCACCGATGGATTGACCTTCAGAAACATGGCGACGATCTCGTCATATGGAGCACCTGCACCCGGCCAGTTGCAGACGGCTGCGGCGATCGGGTTCCTCGCATCTCGTTCTCGCGCCAACCAACGAGAGCGTGCCCGCTCTGTCCTGCAACCCGACGTGGGCCCCGGTGAACCGGGCCGCTACCGATGCGCACGTACCCGATGGCGCTGACGTGTCACCAGTCCCGTTGCATTGACTGGCAGGCTCGACAGAAGTATGCTGCCCTGCCGTCTTTCTGACATTGAGGTCAATCATGGGATACCGCAGATCGCGGCAGCGAGGATAGATTCGGTTTCGGGACTAACCCTGGCCTCCAAAAGAAGATCAACCACACTGGAGAATTGAATCGTGAAATGGAAGCCCCTTTTCGTCGCTGCGGCCTGCGCTGCGGTGCTGGCAACGGCACCCGCCGGTGCGCAGACTTCGATCCCCGCCGGTCCCTACGGCAGCAACGACAGCATCGCCTCACTTCGCACCTACCAGCAGCTGCTGGCCGCACTGACGAGCAGTGCGCATACGAGCCAAGGCGCGATGAAGCTGCACATGGCGCCCTGGAAGAGCAATACCGGCCGGGATGTGCCCTACGTCGTCGTGGGTACGGGCCCGACGGCTGTGCTCATCATTGCGCAACAGCACGGCAACGAGATGGAGACCAGCGACTCGGCGATCAACCTGGCGCGCACGCTGGCCAACAACTCGATGGAGAGCCGCACGATCCGCAACGCGCTGACCGTGGTCATCGTGCCGCGCGTCAACGTCGACGGTTTCGATGGTGTCAATGCCGACGGAACGCCAATCACCGATTCGCAAGGCCGCGTGACACCATGGCGTCAAAACTACGATCCCCGGTTCGTCACTGGCTCAGTCCCGGCGTTCTACCAGCGCGGCCGTGGCTATGACATTAACCGGTATCACGCGTTCCGCCCAGATTGCCCGCTGGACAACCCGAACTATCCCAACATCACCACCGGCGTCACCAGTTGCGAGATCAACATCCCCGGGCCAGACTACACACTGGCAGACATCGCCCTGGGCAACCCTGTGCCCGAAGCCCGAAACGTGCGCTGGCTGGCCGACAAGTTCAAACCCGTCGTCGCACTGGACATGCACCACCAGGGCACGCCCGTCCACGATGGCAAGATGGTCACGGGCTCGACGTTGTGGCCGACGGCACTCTCCACCGCGCAGCGCCTGGAGGCGGTCGAGCCTGGCGCGCTGCCGCGTTTTCTCGCTGGCCAGGAGATGGCAAAACGCGTGGTCGTACTGGTAGCACAAACGCTGGCGAAATACCCGTACGCCACCTTGACGCGGTACAACGGCGGTACCGAGCCCGGCATCTCACGCAATGCGTACGGATTGCTCGGTGCCGGCTCGGTCCTGCTCGAACTGCGCGGAGGCATCGGCACCAAGAGTGGCGGCTATATCCAGAAGATCGGCTATCACGCCAGTCACGCCATCGTGCGCGAACTGGCGCGCGATCCCATGCTGCTGAACTTCGACCCCGCCCTGGCTGAGATTGTCGTCGTTCCGGCCAACGGCGTACGCCCGAGTCCGGGTCCCGGCGAGACCATCGAGGATGGCCTTGTCGAGGTCGGCGAGAGCGACGACGACCATCATCACGACGGCAATTGAGCCGCTGCAGGCGGAGGCTTTGCTGCAACCGCCTGCGGTGTGATCACTTGGCTGGGCTGGGATGCGATCGCATGGTCAGGACGGCAACTGTTCGCGTGATGCGTTGGGTTCACTTCGAAGTCACATTGCCGGTTTGAGTCATCCCAAGCGATGGCAGGTGTCTGTCCAGCCGTGGTGTCCCCGACATTGCTGACCGCCGGACCGCGTGTTGCAGATGTCCGGGGCGATTCCGGCGTGCTCCCGCTGGGGTATGGTGACGTGCGGGCCGACGCAACGTCCGTTGCAAGGAATGCGGCGGGCCGTCACGGCGCAGGCTGCTCTGGACAGTCGTGTTCGTAGTGAACTGGGGCGGTATCCATCGCCCGCCGGGACTGCCGGCCGTTGGCTTGCCGGTGAGGCTCCTGAAGTGGTGGGCATGCACGAACAGCAACTGGCCTCGCCCCTCGTCCACCAGAAGCCCCCTGCGAAGGCCCGCGGGGCCCCTGCGGGGCGCGCCTCTGTGGCGCCGAGGAGCGC
>CAXBDR010000206.1:0-8391 GCA_963974265.1 uncultured Rhodoferax sp. | reverse complement strand
CAGGCCGCCGACCGCCTGCCGATCTGCCGCTTCGACGATGCCGCCTTGATCGGTTTCGAGCCCGAGGCCGGATTCGCCGACGCCACGCTGGTGGCCACCAGCTTCGCACGTGCCGCGCGCCGGCGCGGCGTCAAGATCCTGGAAGGCGTCGCCGTGCAGGGCCTGCTGCGCGACGCCAGCGGCCGTGTCACCGGCGTGCAGACCACGCAGGGCGACTTCCACGCGGGTGTCGTCGTCAGCGCGCAGAACATCTGGGCCACGGAGCTTGCACGCTGGACCGGCATCGCCACGCCGGTCAAGCCCGAACGCCACAGCGTGCTCGCGCTCGAGGGGCCCGAGGCTTACACCTACCAGATGCCGGTCTACAAGGACCTGGGCTCGAGGGGCATGTTGTATTGCCGCAGCTACGGCGGCCGACAGATGCTGGTCAGCGAAGGCACGGTCGGCGAGACACTGGCGGAACCGGACAACGAGCAGGGCGACATCCCCATGGACTACGTGGCCCTGGTCGGCGCCCAGGCGGCGGAGCGGTTTCCGTCCTACGAGACCGCCGGCCTGGCATCGAGCTGGACCGGCGTCTACGACGTCACGCCCGACTGGAATCCGGTGCTCGGCCGCGTGCCCGAGGTGCCGGGGCTCGTCGTCGGCTTCGGTTTTTCCGGCCACGGCTTCAAGCTCTCGCCCGCCGTCGGCCGCGTGCTGGCGCAGGAGGCACTGGGCTTGCCCACCGACGTGTCGCTGGCGCCCTATGCGCTGGAGCGGTTCCGCAACGGACAGTTGCTGACCGGCAGCTATGGGTCGGGCGCGGTATCGTGACGACGGCGCACGATACACACCGGCCTTGCCACGCCTGCACGCGGCAAGGCCTGGCCATCACCACCACATGACGGCCGTCTCGCCCGTGTGGTCGGCGTAATACAGCCGCAGCCGCAACACGTACCTGGCGCCACGCGCCATGCGCAGCTTGAGGTAGGCATTGCGGTCCTCGCCGGAGTCGTCGTCGCCGCCGCGGTATTTCAGCTCGCCATCGACGTCCTCGAACAATACGATGACCGTGTCCGCGATGCCGAAGGTGCGGATCTCGTAGACCCGGCTGCGCGTGGGCTGGATGCGCACGTCGATCTGCTGCCCGGCGGCGATCTTCAACGGCATGGACTGCAGGAGCTTGAGTTCGGGGAACGCCGCCACCGGCTTCTGCGGCGGATACAACTCCTGGACATAGGCCTTGTCGCGCGCCGATAACACCCCGGGCGGGCGCAGCGCCTGGGTGCGGAACTCCGGTGGCTCGATGATCAGCCCGGCGGCGAACGGGTAATGCATCACCGAATCCCGGTCCCAGGTCGTGCCCTGGACCCGGCTTTCGCTGATCTTGCGGATGATGTTGAAGAAGGTCTTCTGCCGCGGCCAGCTGTTGGGAGGCTTCGCCAGGTCGGCATAGACCTTCTCCTCGTCCCAGACGATGCCGGAGAACGGATTCTGGTGCTCGTGTTCGAACCCCAGCGTATGGCCGATCTCGTGGATCGCGGTGGTGGGGTCACTCGCAATGTCCCAGCCGAAATTCATCGTGCGCTGGTCGGACGCGATGTCCAGGATGGCGCGCCCCACGTAGGACCAGGAACCGTCGCCGCGCATGAAGCCGATCCGGATCATGGCCTGCTCGCGCGTGGGCACCTCCTTGAAGCGCAGTCCGATGCCCAGGTCGCTCCAGGCCTTGAAGCCGGCGCGCACCGCATCCTTCTGCGCCGCGGCACCCGACCATCGGATGAAACTGGTGCTGCCGTCGGCCATGATCAGGTTCTCGCCGTCGCCCGGCTTGTCGAAGAAGTAGTAGCTCAGCTCGGTGCCATTGACCCACTTGTCGCTCAGGACGTTGATCGCACTGGCGCGGTCGGCATTCACGCCGGGTGCGAAGCTGCGCGGCGTGGACGGTCGCACGTTGCAGTAGTGGAAATAGCCGGGTTGCGCCGTGCTCTTGCGCGGCGGCGCGGTCGATGATTTTCGGGGGGCCGGGTGACGGGCCATGGTGATCCTCCTCGTGCTGCGTGACGGCAACAAGCACAATGCACTCACGGAAATGGAACCGGCGCCGACACAGGCCGGTCGAGCCCATTCTGAACCTTCCGGCCGATGGGCGCCAGTGTCGCCATGCGCCCGTCTTGACACCGGACCATGCCGTCCCGCCCCGGCGGGCGGCAAACGACGCGCTCGGCTTTACACACGGTTCACACCTGGGTCGCAAAGCCTATGCCTGGGTCACCCACAATAGGATTGACCCTCGGATCCAACTTCCTCCATGACGCCGCCCCACGCTCACCGCCCACCTGAACCTTCGTCGACCCTGCCGCAGGTTCTGCGCCGGTGGTCGTGGACCTTGTCGCTGGGGCTGCCGCTGCTGCTGGGCGCCTGTGCCAGCGTGATGCCCGCGCATCCCGACACCGCGCTGCCAACCGTGCCGGCGCAGTGGAGCAATGCGCCATCCGGCGCGCAGGGCTCCACGGCCCCCGACATTTCCGTGTGGTGGACTCGCTTCGGAGATGCGCAGCTGACGGCGCTGGTCGACCAGGCCCTGCAGGCCAACACCAGCATCAAGGCCGCCCAGGCCGCCGTGCGCCAGGCCCGGCTGGGCCCGACCGTGGGCGCATCGGGATCGGCACAGCGCAGCCAGACGGGCAACAACGACGCCAGCCATCTGTTCAAGGCCGGCTTCGACGCCGGCTGGGAGCCCGACCTCTTCGGCGGCAACCGCGCCTCCGCCAGCGCCAGCGCGGCCGATGCCCAGGCCTCGGCCGCGAGCCTGGCCGACACCCGGGTGTCGCTGGCGGCGGAAGTGGCGGCTGGCTACATCAACCTGCGCGGCCTGCAAGGCCGGCTGGCCATTGCGCGCTCCAACCTCGAAACCCAGGACGAGACCCTTCAGATCACCCGCTGGCGCAACCAGGCCGGCCTGGCTTCATCGCTCGAGGTCGAGCAGGCGGTCAGCACGACGGAACAGACCCGCGCCCAGATCCCCGCGCTGCAGACCAGCGTCACCCAGGCATTGAACGCGCTGGCCGTGCTTACCGGGCGAGCCCCGGGCCCGTTGAACGCGGAACTGGGGCCAGCGGCGCCCGTGCCACCACCACCTCCAGCGCTGGCCCTGTCGTTTCCCGCCGATACGCTGCGCCAGCGGCCCGATGTGCGGGTTGCCGAACTGCGTGTGCAGGCGGCGCTCGCCCGGATCGCGGTGGCCGACGCCGCGCGGCTCCCGAGTTTTCGACTGTCCGGTTCCCTCGGCTTGTCGGCATTGACGCTGGGCAGCCTCACCAGCAGCGCATCGCTGGTCCAGTCCCTGCTGGCCAGCGTGTCCGCCACCGTGTTCGACGGCGGCGCGGGCCGGGCCCAGGTGCGCGCGCAGCAAGCGGCCATGGAGCAAACGCTGGCCGCATACGAGGGCGTTGCGCTCGCCGCGTTGCAGGAGGTTGAAGACGCGCTGGTCGCCATACAGGGCGATACCGAGCGCCTGCAGCGGCTGCAGGCCGCCGCCGACGCAGCCGCGCAGGCCGAACGCCTGGCCCGGCAGCGCTACACCAGCGGCCTGGTCGATTTCGCGACCGTGCTGACCACGCAGCGCGCGCTGCTGTCCACCCAGGACAGTGTGGCCGGTGCCCAGGCCAGCCTGAGCACCGGCCATGTGCGCCTGTACAAGGCGCTGGGCGGCGGCTGGCAGCCTGACGCCGAATCGGCTGCGTCAACGGCAGCACAGCCTTGACCGCGCCCGCCCCTGCAAGATCCCGCTCATCCCTTCGTCCCACCATGAACGCCACCACGACCGACTCCACGAACGCGCAAGCCCCCGATCTGCAATCCCTGTTGGGCGACGACCATCCGCCGCGCTGGTGGCGCCGCAGCTCGCTGTGGATCGGCCTGCTGTTATTGCTGCTCCTGGGGGCGGGTCTCGCCTACTGGCAGGCGCAAAGTGCCAGCAAGGCCGCACCCACCTATATGACGACCGAACTGCGCAAGGGCGACATCACGCTTACCGTCTCGGCCAATGGCACCTTGCAGCCCACGCGCTCGGTCGCCATCGGCAGCGAACTGTCGGGCACGGTGCAACGCGTACTGGTCGACGTGAACGACCGCGTGAAGAAGGGCCAGGTCATGGTCGCACTGGACACCTCGAAACTGGTGGATCAGGTGACCCGCTCGCGCGCCTCGCTCGCGGCGGCCCAGGCCGCCCTGGCACAGAACAAGGCCACGGTGACCGAAGTGCGTGCCAACCTGGCGCGTTTCGAGGAAGTGGCGCGGCTGTCCGGCGGCAAGGTGCCCTCGGCCGCCGAACTCGACACCGCCCGTGCCGCGCTGGCCCGCGCCGAGGCCAACCAAGCCAGCGCCGACGCCAACGTGGCGGTGGCGCGCGCCACCCTGGCCACCGATGAGACCAATCTCACCAAGGCCTCGATCCGCTCGCCCATCGACGGCGTGGTGCTCAGCCGCTCCGTCGACCCCGGCAACGCGGTCGCGGCCTCGCTGCAGGCCGTGACCCTGTTCACCGTCGCCGAGAACCTGGCCCAGCTGCAACTCGAAGCCAGCGTGGACGAAGCCGACGTGGGATCGGTGCAGGCGGGACAGAAAGCCAGCTTCACGGTCAGTGCCTACCCCGCGCTCTCATTCCCGGCCACGATCAGTCGCGTGGCATTCGGCTCCACCACCACCAACAACGTGGTCACCTATGTGGCCACGCTGGACGTGGACAACAGCGACCTCAAGCTGCGCCCCGGCATGACTGCCGTGGCCACCATCGTGGCTAACGAACGCAGGGACGTGCTGGTGGTGCCCAACACGGCGCTGCGTTTTTCACCCGCTGCGGCTGCGGGTGCCGGCAGCGCATCGTCCGATGGCGGCATCCTCGCCAAGCTGATGCCACGGCCGCCAAGGCGCAGCGGCAGCAAGACGGCAGGTACCGAGAGCAATGCCCCGGGCATGCGCCAGATCTGGATCCTGCGCGAGGGACGGCCCGTCGCGGTGCCGGTCACAACCGGCATCAGCGACGGTCGCCTGACCGAGATCAGCGGCGCCACGCTGACACCCGGCATGGCGGTCATCACGGACCAGCGCAGCGCTGGCGGGACATGATGGGCACGACCGCACTTCCTCACTCGCCGATGATCCGCCTGCGCGGCATCACCAAGGTGTACGGCACCGGCGCCACCGCGTTCCAGGCGCTCAAGGGGGTGGACCTGGACATCGAACAAGGCGAATTCGTCGCCATCATGGGGCCGAGCGGCTCGGGCAAGTCCACCGCGATGAACACGCTGGGCTGCCTGGACACTCCCACCAGCGGCATCTACGAATTTCAGGGGGTGCAACTGCAATCGCTCAGCCGCGACCAGCGCGCGCGCCTGCGCCGCCGTTACCTGGGTTTCGTGTTCCAGGGCTTCAACCTGCTGGCGCGCACGTCCGCGCAGGAAAACGTGGAGCTGCCCTTGATCTACCGCGGCGAACCCGCCGCCAAGCGCCATGCCATGGCCGCGCGCGCGCTCGATGCCGTGGGCCTGAAAGGCTGGGAGCACCACACGCCCGGTGAGCTCTCGGGCGGCCAGCAGCAGCGCGTGGCGATCGCACGCGCCATCGTCACCGAGCCCAAGGTGCTGCTGGCCGACGAGCCCACCGGCAACCTGGACACCGCGCGCAGCATCGAGATCATGGAACTGCTGTGGCACCTGAATGCCGACCTGGGCATCACCGTGCTGATGGTCACGCACGAGACCGAGATGGCCGCCTATGCCAGGCGCATCGTGCGCTTCGTCGACGGCGTGGTGGCCAGCGACGACCGCAACCCGCATCCGGCCGGGCTGAAAGCCAGCGCGGTGGAGGAATGAGCATGTGGATCAATACCTTGTTGCTCGCGTTGCGCTCGATCCGGCGCAACCTGATGCGCTCCTTTCTCACCGTGCTCGGCATCGTGATCGGCGTCAGCGCGGTGATCACCATGGTCACCGTCGGCAACGGCGCCACGCTGGCGGTGCAGAACCAGATCTCGGGGCTGGGCACCAACCTGCTGCAGGTGCGGCCCGGCCAGCGCATGGGCCCCGGCAGTGGCGGCACCAGCGCGCCGTACTTCAAGGAGGGCGACGCCGAGGCCATCGCCAGCCAGATCGGTGGCGTCGCGGCCGCAGCCCCGCAGTCGCGTACGGGCGGCACGCTGGTGGCCAACGGACGCAACTGGAGCAGCACCATCACCGGCAGCACCAACGACTGGCTCACCACCGGCAACTGGACCTTGTCGCAAGGTCGCGAATTCACCGGCGCCGAAATGCGCGCCGGCGCGGCCGTCTGCATGATCGGCGAGACCATCCGCCGGGAGTTGTACGGCGACAGCCCGGCACTGGGCGCCTCGCTGCGGGTGAAGAACATCAGCTGCGAGGTGATCGCGGTGCTCGGCTCCAAGGGCCAGGGCTCGTTCGGCAACGACCAGGACGACCTGGTGTTCATGCCGATCAAGACGCTGCAGCGACGCATCACCGGCAACACCCAGGTCAACGACCTGCTGGTGTCCATGGCCGACGGCAGCGACTCCACACGCGTCAAGGCCAGCATGACGCAGCTGCTGCGCGAGCGCCGCAAGCTCGCCGACACCGACGAGGACAACTTCAACGTGCTCGACACCAAGCAGCTGGCCGACACCTTGTCGGGCACCACCAGGGTGCTGACCATGCTGCTCGGCGCGGTCGCGGCCGTCAGCCTGCTGGTGGGCGGCATCGGCATCATGAACATCATGCTGGTGAGCGTGACCGAGCGCACCAAGGAGATCGGACTGCGCCTGGCCATCGGCGCGCTCGAACGCGAAGTGCTGTTGCAGTTCCTGATCGAAGCGGTGGTGCTCGCGGCACTGGGTGGCCTGATCGGCATCGTGCTGGCCACCGGCGCGTCGGTGGGCCTGTCGGCATTGATGGACGTGCCTTATGTGTTCAATCCCGGCGTGAACCTGCTGAGCTTCCTGTTTTCAGCCGCCATCGGCGTGCTGTTCGGCTACTTTCCGGCACGTCGCGCCGCACGGCTGAACCCGATCGACGCGTTGCGGCATGAATAGGCGCCAGGCTTGAGAGCTACAGTGCCTTTTGCGAGACCGTTCCCCGTCGCGTCGAATAACGCACCGCGGCGTCCAGGGCCTCGATCTCCACCTGCGCGCTGCGCCGGCCGTAGACCTGCGCCTTGAGCCATTGCAGTTCGGCATCCAGGCGCTCAACATCGGTCACGGTGCAATACCAGACCTTGGCATCGCCGTCCCAACGGTAGCCCCGGCTCTTGAGCCGATCCTTGGACTCGAACGGCGAGCCGGTGGCACGCAGCTTGAAACTGGGTTGCGCGGCGGCCGCGATCAATCGCGCCAGTCCGGTGACGGGTTCCCGGCCCACGGGCCGGGACAACACCTGCAACAAGGCGTGGCAGTCCACCTGCGCCCGGTGGGCATCGTAGAACCAGCCATGGTCCTGGGCCAGGGCGCTGAGCTTGGACGACGACGCGCCGGCCGCCTTCCAGTCGATGTCGGCAAAAGAGCATGCCCAGGCCTTGCCGGAAAAACAGGGAAAACGCGCCTCCACGAACGGGCGATCGAACCCGGCGTTGTGCGCCACGACCAGATCGGCCCTGGCGACCATCGCCTCGACCTGCCGGTCGTCCAGCCGGTGCCCCCGCACCATGTCGTCATTGATGCCCGTCACCTGCTGGGCTTCGGCGGGAATGGGCATGCCGGGGTCCTCGAAGCCTTCGAAGAGCGTGACCGGCCCGAACGGGAGACCCGTGACGACATCCACGTCCACCAGCAGCATGGCCAGTTCGATGATCTTGTCGCCTTGGTGCGCGAGGCCGGTGGTTTCGGTGTCGAGCACGAGCACGCGCCGAAACCCGGAACCGGTCTGCGTTGCATCCGCGGGCGCAGGTGCGGGCCCGAAATCCGTGACCGGCACGAGACGGCGCAGCACGCGATAGTCGGGCGCCTGCTCCAGTCGTTGCGCCATCTGCTCCAGCGTCGGCCCTCGCGATGAACGGGCGGATGCCGCGGGTTTCGGCTGCGCAGAACCCGGTGTGTCAAATTCGAAGCTGGACTGTTGCATCCGGCAAGCCTACCTGACTTGCCGCGGGCCGAGGGCGATGCGATGCGCAACAGGAAAATCGTGCCGGCACACGTTCAAGGGCCAGGCTCCTGGAAAGGGCCCGGGGAACCAGCGTGTGTCATGGGGAGTGGTGCGGCTGGCGGGGATCGAACCCACGACCCTTGGCTTCGGAGGCCAATACTCTATCCACTGAGCTACAGCCGCAACCGCACGATTGTATCTGTCGCGCGCCACGCTGGTCGAAAGAAGCCGGTCGCGGCTGACCGCTACCATGGGGCCTGCCATGTCGAGGTCGTTA
>CAXBDR010000205.1:0-8407 GCA_963974265.1 uncultured Rhodoferax sp. | reverse complement strand
CTCCGTTGCACAGGCACAAGGCAAGTTGCGCGAGCGCCATTACGACATCGTCGTTGTCAACGTCGATATGCTGGACGATCCCTGGTCGCTGGTGGAGCGCCTGGTCTCCGCGCATCCGCCGGTGGGCAGCGTCGTCGTGACGACGGCGAACCGATCCTGGGCCATGCACGATCGGGCCGAACAATCGGGTTGCCGGGCCTTGCTGGACAAGCCCTTCGACCCGGGTCACCTGTACCGGGTGTTCCAGATGGTCTAGCGGCGCCGGGGCGCCGGCCTGCGGGCCGCAGCCGCGCCCGCAATGCGCCCGACATCGATGCTGCGCAGCAGGTCGGTGTCGATCGGCAGGGGTTCGGCGCCCATCTGCGCCGCAATCAGTTCTCCGCACAATGCCGCATGGGTCAGCCCGCGCGAACCCATGGCCGTGCTCAGCCACAGGCCGGGCAATCCCGCGTCGACGGGCAACGGCCAGGCGCCGGCCACCGGAAGCCGGTCCGGCAAGGTCCAGCGCGTGCCGCGCCAGGCGTGCAGCGTTGCGCCCGATGACGCCCGCGCCAACCGGCTTGCCGCCTCGGGCAGCAGATCCGCCAGCCGCGCCAGGTTCTGCGCATGCGCCTGCGATTCCGCAGGTGCGTCGCGCGGCTCAGCGGAATACCCTCCGTGCTGCGCACTGCGGGATTCGCCTTGGGAACGGCCCGGCGGCGCACTGGGGTGCCCTCCGTGCTGCGCACTGCGGGATTCGCCTTGGGAACGGCCCGGCGGCTCATAGGTTGCGCCGGCGAACCAGGCGGTGGCGCCGTGCCAGGGCACATGGGCGGCGACGCTGCCCGAGCCGTTGACCGGGAATGACGGAAATTCCGCGGCGTCGTGTGCCGTGTGCATGGCCCAGGACACCTGGCCGTCGACGGGGGTCAATGGCAGCGGCGGTGCCGCGTCGGCTTGTCTGGCGGCCGACAAGGCCAGTTGCAGCAAGTCCGCGCTGCCGCCGGCGCCGGCGATCACCAGTTGCGGCGCCTCGGCCAGCAACTGGCCGTGCGGGCCGAACAGGCGCCATGCGCCGCCGTCCAGTGCGATGTGCTGCACCGGGCTACTCGGCTGGAATCGCACACCGGGCTGCTGCAACCATGCTCCGACCAGTTGCCGCGGCTTGATCCAGCCTGCCATCGCATGCCATACGAGATGTCCGGCGCGGGCCCGTTGCGACAAGGCGGGATCTTCAGGGGATGCCGAGCGCGCCGCGCTGGCCCAGGCAAGTCCCTGGGCTGGCCAGTCTCGCGGCAAGGCATCCGTGGGGCTGGCGGCCGCGACGACATGGGCGACGCCGCACGGGGCCCAGTCCTGGCCGTGCCGCAGCAGGCGCTGCGCGGCCTGCAGGGTTGCGCGAATGCCGGCGCGCGACAGGCGTGAGCGCGGGCCGTCGTCGCGCGAGAGCTGGGGTGCGAACAGGCCGACCGGCAGGCCCGAGGCACCGGCGGCGGGTGCGGCCTGCGCGTCGAGCACCGTGACCCGCCAGCCGCGCAAGGCCAGCGCGGCCGCGACGGCCGCACCCGCCAGTCCGGCGCCCACCACGACGCAATGGGATTCGGGTTGCGCCGCCTGCGGCCAGCGTGCGCGCGTGGTCTTGATCTGCCATGCCGGCGCGTAATGGAAATAGCCGACGTCTGCCACCGTGCTCCCGGATGCCACTGGCCCGGCGGCCACCCAGCCCGTGGCCGTCAGGTCGGCCGGGTTCAAGCCGGATGCGGGCATCACGGCCAGCGCGCTGCCGCGCCGGCACACGCGTGCCAGGGCCTTGACCGTCCAGCCGTCCCATGCGTCACCTTCGTTGGCGGGCCCATGGTCCCGCGGGTTCACGCTGGCGGGGCCGACGAGCACGCTGTCGGCATGGAATCGCTGTTGGCGCAGCAAGGCCTGCGTCGGGCCGATGCACAACGTCAGTTGCAGCCGGCCGCCGTGCAGCACGAACCGGTGGAAACCCGGCAGCAGGCCGGTCCATGAGGACGCGAGTTCATCGGCCAGCGTCGCGGCGGCCGCATCGGCGGCCAGCACGGACTGCACCTGGGCCCACACCGGAGCGTGGCGGGCAAAGGCCACCAGATGCAGCATGTGGCATGCGTTCGGATCGTGTCGCCATACCCGCCACAGCGGCAGCAGCCGTTCTCCGTGCCCGAAATCGGTATCGAGCACGCGCCATGCCCGGTGGCCTCGCCAGGCCTGTGGCAGATCCAGGGCCCGCATCCACGACGGATCTGGCGGCGGCGCACTGGCCATGCCCTGGTCCCGTGGCCGGGCTCAGTTGGCGGGGGGCACGTATCCCTGGGCGGCATCGGCGCCGTCGCCGAAAAAATGGGCTTCCATCTGGCGCGCCAGGTATTGGCGGGCGCGGGCATCGGCCAGGTTCAGGCGGTTCTCGTTGACCAGCATGGTCTGGTGCTTGAGCCAGGCAGCCCAGGCCTCCTTGCTCACACTGGCCCACAGGCGTTTGCCCAGCTCACCCGGATACGGGGGAAAGTCCAGCCCTTCCGCCTCCTTGCCCAGCTTGATACATTGAACCATTCGTGCCATGGAATACTCCCTCTTTCGCAATGTTCACCAAAGCGTGAAATTGTCGCCGCTTTTGCAAGGCCCCGAAACGGTGGCGGTTGCGCGCGGCGCAACCTTGTTCATGGAGAAGAAATGCTGGGTTTCCTGAGTGTGCGCCAGACGCTGGTCTTGGTATGTGGGGGTACGGTGGGGTTGCTGGCCTATGGCCTGTACCTGCAGCACGTGGTGGGCCTCGAGCCCTGCCCGATGTGTATCGTGCAGCGGTATGCGATGGTGTTGGTGGCCTTGCTGGCCGGCCTGACCGCACTGGGCAAGGGGCGCGGCGCGCAGCTCGTGGGCATTGTGCTGATGTTGCTCGCGGCGGGCTTCGGTGCCTTCGTCGCGGCGCGCCAGAGCTGGTTGCAGTGGTATCCGCCCGAGGTGACCTCATGCGGACGCGACTTCTACGGCATGATCGAAACCTTCCCGCTGCAGCGGGCGATCCCGATGATCTTCAAGGGCAGTGGCGACTGTGTCGCGATTGACTGGACCTTCCTCGGTGGCTCCATCGCCAACTGGTCGTTCCTGTGTTTTGTTGCGATCGCATTGGTGGCGCTGATGTTGATCGCGCGGCTGCTGACGCGCCGCTTCGGTCCCGCCTGAGCGCCTGGCGCTGCCGACCCGTCCGGCCGACCGCGCCGGACCGTTTTCCGCCCGCCCCACCGTATGTCGTGACACGCCCGCCCGCCCGGCCGCGCCGGTGTGTGCCGGTGCGCCCACCGTCATCATGACGGTGGAAGCGCGTTGACCGCCCGCACCGGCCACCGTAGTATCTTTTGGCCGGAACACAGCAGCGGTGCATGGCGACAAGCCTTTTTGAAAGGGCGGCAACATGGGAGGGGCGGCAGCTACGGTGGACGAGACGGCGGCCATGGCCGGCGTTGGTGCGCGTATGCGGCCCGCGGCCGGCGCGACCGGCATGCCTGGCAACATGGCGGCCGCCGCCGGGCCGGGCGCGCAGGGCGATGCGGCCTGGCTGGCCTTGTGTGCCATTGCACGCCTGCACCACGTGGCGGCCGACCCGGCCAGTCTGGCCCACCAGCTCGGCCTGACGCCCAGCGAACCGGTGCGCGTGCAGCATCTGTTGCGTGCGGCCGCGCATCTCGGCCTCAAGGCAAGGTTGGTCCGCACCCGTGCCGATCGCCTGTCGCAGACACCATTGCCGGCGCTGGCCGTGATGGGCTCCGGGGAGGGGACTGGCGGCCATGCTGCCGGCGCCGACGTCTGCGTGCTGGCCCAGTGTGACGGCAGCCGGGTCCTGCTCAGTGCTCCGCACGCCACGCCCGATGCGGCAACAGCCGCGGGTCGCGCTGGCGGCGGGCCTGCCGCCGGCCCGCGCATCGAGCCCCTGGAGGCCTTCGCGTCGCGCTGGAGCGGGCAGCTGATCCTGGTGACCAGCCGCGCCAGCCTGGCCGGTGAGCTGGCGCGTTTCGATTTCTCTTGGTTCGTTCCGGCCCTGGTCCGGTACCGCCGCCTGCTCGGCGAGGTCTTGCTGGTGTCGTTCATGCTGCAGCTGTTCGCACTCGTGAGCCCGCTGTTCTTTCAGGTGGTGATGGACAAGGTGCTGGTGCACAAGGCCATGACCACGCTCGACGTGCTGGTGGCCGGGCTGCTGATCGTCGTCGTGTTCGAGAGTGTGCTCGGCGCGGTGCGCAACTATGTGCTGAGCCACACGACCAGCCGCATCGACGTGGAACTGGGCGCCCGCCTGTTCCGGCACCTGGTGGCCTTGCCCCTGGCTTATTTCCAGGCGCGACGGGTCGGCGACTCGGTGGCGCGGGTGCGTGAACTCGAGAACATCCGCAGCTTCCTGACCGGCAACGCGTTGACGGTGTTGCTCGACCTGCTGTTTTCGCTGGTGTTCCTCGCGGTGATGATGGTCTACAGCGTGCCGCTCACGCTGATCGTGCTGGCCAGTCTTCCTGTGTATGTCTTGCTCAGCGTGCTCGTGTCGCCGGTGTTGCGGCGCCGGCTCGACACGCAGTTTGCCCGCGGCGCCGAGAACCAGGCCCTGCTGGTGGAAACCGTCACCGGCATCCAGACGGTCAAGGCCGCGGCGCTGGAGCCCGGTTTCGCCCGGCGCTGGGACAACCAGCTGGCGGCCTACGTGCAAGCCAGCTTTCGTACCCGCACCTTGGCCAGCCTGGCGCATGAGGGTGTGGGCCTGATCGGCAAGCTGGTGCAGGCCGCGACCTTGTGGTTCGGGGCGCACCAGGTCATGGCTGGCGCATTGACGGTCGGGCAGTTCGTGGCATTCACGATGTTCGCGCAACGCGTCGCCCAGCCCATCATGCGCATGGCCCAGCTGTGGACCGACTTCCAGCAGGCGGGCGTCTCGATGGCGCGGCTGGGCGACATTCTCGACACCCGCACCGAACTCGCCAGCGCGAGCGCGATGCAACTGCCCGTCATCAAGGGGCGGATCACGCTCGATCAGGTGCGGTTCCGGTATCGGGCCGACGGTCCGCAGGTGCTCGACGGGGTCGACCTCGATGTGCTTCCCGGCCAGGTCATCGGCATTGTCGGGCGCTCCGGTTCGGGCAAGAGCACCTTGACCCGGCTCGTGCAGCGCCTGCACGCGCCGCAGGCCGGCCGGGTGCTGGTCGACGGCGTCGACATCGGCCTGATCGATGCCGCGCAGCTGCGCCGCCAGATCGGTGTGGTGCTGCAGGAGAACCTGCTGTTCAACCGCAGCATCCGCGAGAACATCGCCGTTGCAGACCCGGCTGCGCCGCTGGAGTCGGTCATCGCCGTGGCGCAACTGGCCGGCGCCCACGCATTCATCGGCGCATTGCCGCAGGCCTACGACACCGTGGTCGGGGAGCAAGGGGCGAACCTGAGCGGCGGGCAGCGCCAGCGTATCGCGATCGCACGGGCGCTGTTCACGAATCCGCGCATCCTGATCCTGGACGAGGCCACCAGCGCGCTGGACTACGAAAGCGAAGCCATCATCCAGCGCAACATGGCGCAGATCTGCCGCGGGCGCACGGTGCTGGTCATTGCGCATCGGCTCAGTTCCGTGCGGCGCGCGCATCGGATCGTCGTGATGGACCAGGGCCGTGTCGTCGAGACCGGCAGCCATGCCGAACTGCTGCAACGCCCGGGCGGCTTGTACGCTCATCTGTGGTCGCTGCAGGACGGTGGCGATCCCGCCAATACCGATGCCGGAGGCGCGCGGTGATCCGCCGGCCGTATCCGAACCGCGTTACCGCGGGTCACCCGGAAAGGGTGCGGCGATGACGGGCCGCGCCGGCGTCCGCGCCGCACCGCTGGTCGGCGGCTGGGCCGGCTTGCTGGGCCGGTATGCCGCCGTGTTCGGCTGGGCCTGGCGCCAGCGCCACGCGGGCGAGGGGGCATCCCATACGGCGGACGAACGGGCTTTCCTGCCGGCGGCGCTCAGCCTGCAGGAAACGCCGGTGCATCCGGCGCCACGCTGCACCGCGTGGCTGCTGATGGGCTTGTTCGTGTTCGCGGTGGCCTGGGCCTGGTTCGGCCGGGTCGACATTGTGGCCGTGGCGCCCGGGCGCATCATCGTGGGCGAACGCAGCAAGGTCATCCAGCCGCTCGAGCGCAGCGTGGTCAGGCAGGTGCTGGTGCGCGACGGCGATCACGTGTTGCCCGGCCAGGCCCTGGTCGAACTGGATCCGACCAATGCCGTGGCGGACAAGGCCGGCCTGCTGGCGCAGCTGACGGTGGCCGCCGCAGAGGCCTTGGGCGCAGGCATGTTGCGCCAGGCCTTGGCCCAGCCCCGGCTGTTGGCACCGCAATGGCCCCACAGGCCCGAACACGATGCTGCTGCGCCTGCCCTGGCCGAGGCCATCACGCGCAACGGAGAGTCCCTGGCGCATCTGCGCAGGCTCGCGTTTCCCGCGGCCGAGCGGGTCGCCGCCGCGGCGCAGATGGATGCCGAATGGCGCGACATCGTGGCCCGGCTGGACCGGTTCGCGGCCGAGGACCGACGCCGCCAGGCGGAGACTGCCACCGTACGCGAAACCATCGCCAAACTGGAACTCACGCTGCCCATGGCGCGCAAGCGCGAAGACGATTTCAAGGCCTTGTCGGCCCAGGGGTTCATCGCCAACCATGCCGGCCAGGACCGCACGCGCGAACGCCTCGAACTCGAGCGCGACCTCGTCACCCAGCGCGCCCGGCTGCTGGAGTCCGTGGCCGCGGCCACCGAAGGCCAAGCCGCGCGCGCCGCCTATCTCGCCGAAACCCGGCGCGCACTGGCGCAGCGCGAAGCCCAGTCCCGCTTGTTGCTGCGACAAGCCCTGCATGGATGGACCAAGGCCGCGCAACGCGAGAAGCAGATGGTGCTGACCGCGCCGGTGGCCGGCGTCGTACAGCAGCTGGCGACCCACACACCGGGCGGCGTCGTCACCGAGGCCCAGCCCCTGATGGTGATCGTGCCCGACGAAGCCCCCGGAACACCGGTCGTCGCCGAAGTCACGCTGGAGAACAAGGACATCGGCTTCGTCCGTGCAGGCCAGGTGGCGGAGGTCAAGTTCGAGACCTTCGCCTATACCCGATACGGCACGGTGCCGGCAAAGGTCCAGTTGGTGACGGCCGATGCCGTGGGCGACGACCGACGCGGTGCCGTATTCCCGGCGCGGTTGCTGCTCGACGCCAGCCGCATGGACGTGGATGGCAGGCAGATTCGATTGAGCCCGGGCATGAACGTGACGGCCGAGATCAAGACCGGAAGGCGACGGGTGATCGAGTACCTGCTCAGTCCGATTCAGCGGGCGGGCAGGGAGGGGTTGCGGGAGCGGTGACCGGCGAGCGTGGCGTTCGCAATTTGACAGGGAGAAACCGATGTTCAGGACGATTGGCTTGGTGTTGCGATGGGGCGCGCTCGGTGCGCTTGTGCTCGTGGCGATATATCTCGCACAACTTATGTACTCGAGTCATGTGGTGAGTCGTTGGGACGCCAAGATCGACGCATTGTGTGCGGCGAATGGGGGCAAGGAAGTGGAGACGCGGGTTTACGAGACGGTGATGGCTCCGGAGACGAAGGAGTATTTTCGGGGATCCGAGTCGACAAAAATGCTGTTCGTTCCATCTCGATCAGAAGGGGCAACTCTCGGTCCGCAGTATCCGTATGTCATGGAGACACGGGTGGTCGAGGTCCTGAACGAAAAAGATCCAAGCGTATTGAAGTATGTCCAACGTGTTGTCCGTGTAAGCGACAACAAGGTTCTGGGTGAACGCGTTGGCTATCAACGCGGTGGTGGTATGCCTGGTCCCGATCCGGTAGAGATCCGGAATTGCCCTGATATCTCATTGGATCGGAGTCTTGCGGTGCAAGTGTTTCTAAACCATCCAAGTCGATAAGTACTGGAGCAGAAATGAATTCCTCTGAATTGTTCAATCTTTCCGAAGTGGCATTGGCTGGTTATGGTCGCTTCCCGGCGAGTGGCCGCGCGATTGAAGATGTTGAACTTACTATCCTCAACGGATCAGAGCATGGCTTTTCTATCCACCAGGCGAAGCGCTTCACTGATCGGTTCTGGCTGGCCGTAGAGACATTCGAGGACGCTAAGTCTCCGGGTGGAAGCGGACTTACGAGTTTCGACGTCACTGTATTTTCGAAGCCAAGCGCGGCGGCCCAAGTCGACTTGTACATCAGCTTCCGCGGCACCGGTCAACAAAGCCTCGACGTGTTTCCGAACGACTTGACATCTGCGGCTGAAAACCTGATCAGTGGCGCCGCGGTCAGCCAGATCGTTCAGATGTTCAACTGGTGGAAGCGGGTTAGTGTTCCAAACGGAACTGACGTCCCGCAGTTTGCGTTGACCGGCGAGGCAGGGCAATTGATCCGGCCCTC
>CAXBDR010000204.1:0-8432 GCA_963974265.1 uncultured Rhodoferax sp. | reverse complement strand
CAGCGTCCGAGCCGCCTGGATATGAACTTGATACCGATCCCGTTGCCACTGCATGTCGGCCACCGAGCGGCCGTTCAACCGGTAATAGTCCAGCCCGGTTTCGCCGATTCCGACCACGCGCTCGAGTCTGCCGCGGGTCAACAAGTCGTCCAGACTCGGCTCGGTGACATCCTCGTTGTCCGGATGTACCCCCACGGTGGCCCAGAAATTGTCGTGTTCGGTCGCCAGCGCGTGCACCTGCGCGAACTCCTCCAGCGTGGTGCATATGCACAAGGCCCTTTGCACGCCCGCCTGCGCCATTGCCTGGCGGATGCGCGGCAGGTCCTGAGCCAATTCGGGAAACGTCAGGTGGCAGTGGGAGTCTGTGAACATGCGATGGGCTCGAATCGGGTATGGCAAGAAGCCGCCAACAAGGGCGGTGACAACCGTCCGGCCGGCGTCAAATGGTCTGGGTCGGCCGGTCGGAACCGAGCGCCGCACCCAGTATTTCCTCGATCTTGATCTTGAGGAGCCTGGACTTTTCGTCCTTGGGGAATTGGATGCCCACGCCCTGGGTGCGGCTGCCAGCAGCCTTGGCGGGCGTGACCCACGCCACCTTGCCGGCCACAGGATACCGTTGCGGGTCGTCTGGCAGTGACAACAGCACATAGATATCGTCGCCCAGTTTGTATTCCCGAGCCGTCGGAATGAATATTCCACCTTCGGCGAACAAGGGAATATAGGCCGCGTAAAGCGCCGCTTTTTCCTTGATGGCCAGTTGGATGACGCTGGGGCGGGGAGAAGTGGACGAGGTGCTCATGGACAAAGGGTCAATGCCGGGAGTTTAGGGCGTTTTTTGCCTGGCTCAGCAGCGCCTCCTGCATCAGGCCCGGATTGAACGGATGCTCGACGGTGCGTGTCGCCCGCGCCAGGGCTTTGCCCCACTGGCTCAGGGCCGCGAACGAAGCCGGCGTGGGAAGATCCTGCGCTCGGAAGAATCGGGGCGCCGCCCCGCAGTGGTGCAACTGCATGTCGTGGCAGATCTTGTGCAAGGTCAGCACAGTCTCGGCGGGCGACCAACCCTGCATGACGGCGGTGTCGCCCCGTTGCACGGCTTTTGGCAACGCCGACCATCGGCTGGCGTCCATGCCACTGGCACCGAGCGCCAGCGCATCCTCGGGGCGGCCTCCGGCTGCGCGCAACCAGACAGCGGCAGCGTCCGCATCCATGCCCTGCTCCGCCAGCCACGGCGCCAGCTCCTGTTCCTGGGGCCAGGCCATCGCGTGCATCAGGCAGCGGCTGCGAATGGTCGGCAGCAGTTGCTGCGCCGCTTCACTGGCCAGAACGAACTTCACGTCGCCGGCGGGTTCCTCCAGGGTCTTGAGCAAGGCGTTCGCGGTGACCGCATTCATGCGTTCGGCGGGGGACACCAGCACCACCTTGCCACATCGATCGCATGGCAACTCTCGCAATGGCCGCAGGCACCGGTGGACGTGGGCTTTTCGCACAACCACGCGCGCGCCAGGTCCAGCGCCAGCGTGTATTGCCCCAGCCCGGACGGCCCTTGCAGCAGCCAGGCATGGCCCCGCTGGGCCAGCAGCTGGCGCAGTTGGCGGGTCAACCAGGGGGCGGACAACGGCTGGGTCACGGGAACGCCTTGATGTTGCGGACTGCGGGATTCGCCTTGGGAGCGGCCCGGCGGCTCACCGGAGTACCCTCCGTGCTTCGCACTGCGGGATTCGCCTTGGGAACGGCCCGGCGGCTCATTGGAGTACCCTCCGTGCTTCGCACTGCGGGATTCGCCTTGGGAACGGCCCGGCGGCTCATGGCAACCATCCCCGTGAACGCACCGCCGTGGAAACGGCCTGCCAGACCACATCGCGCGCGGCCGCCGCGTCGATGCGCACGAACCGCGCCGGGGCGGCGCGGGCCCGCTCGGCGTAGGCGTCGCGCACGCGGGCGAAGAATTCTTCGCCGCGCGCCTCGAATCGATCCGGGGAGCGTGCCTGCACCAGCCGTTGCGCCGCCTGGGCTGGCGGCAGGTCGAACCACAAGGTCATGTCCGGCTGCAGCAGATCGCCGTCGTCTGCCGTGGCGTCGCATTGCACCCAGCGCTCGAGTTGCTGCAGCACCACGGCGGGCAAGCCCTGGCCGCCGCCCTGGTAGGCGAAACTCGAATCGGTGAAGCGGTCGCTGATCACGACGTCGCCGCGTCGCAGGCCCGGTACGATGACCCGCACCACGTGATCGCGCCGCGCCGCGAACACCAGCATCGCCTCGGTCAGGCTGTCCATCGGTTGGCGCAGCACCAGTTCGCGCAGTTGTTCCGCCAGCGGCGTGCCGCCTGGCTCGCGCGTCACGGTGACCCTCCGCCCATCCTTGCGAAACTGCTCGGCCAGCGCGTCGATGTGGCTGGATTTTCCGGCCCCGTCGATTCCCTCGAAACTGATGAAAACGCCCTGTTCCTGCGTGCTCATGGGCTCAACGCTTGCGCTGGTACTGGTTGACCGCGCGGTTGTGTTCATCCAGGCTGTTGCTGAAAGCGCTGCTGCCGTCACCGCGGGCCACGAAATACAAGGCCTTGGTCGAGGCCGGCGCCACGGCCGCGAGCAAGGATTCGCGTCCGGGCATCGCGATCGGCGTCGGAGGCAGCCCTGCACGGGTGTAAGTGTTCCACGGCGTGTCGGTCTGCAAGTCCTTCTTGCGCAGATTGCCGTCGAACAACTCGCCCATGCCGTAGATGACGGTCGGGTCCGTCTGCAGCATCATGCCCCGGCGCAGGCGGTTGTTGAAAACCCCGGCAATCAGGGCCCGGTCGGCATGAATCCCGGTCTCCTTCTCGATGATGCTGGCCAGCACCAAGGCCTCCTGCGGCGTTCGCAGCGGGCTGTCGGGCGCGCGGTTTTCCCACGCGGCCTGCAGATGTCGGTCCATGGTGCGCAAAGCCAGGGCCAGCAGTTTCAGGTCGCTCGATCCCTTGGCATAACTGTAGGTGTCCGGGAAGAAGCGCCCTTCCGGATGCTGGCCCATGCGACCGAGTTTTTCCATGATGTCGGCGTCGCTGAGTTCCGCGGCGTCCTGGCGCAGGTCCGGTGCCTTGGCCAGCGCCGCTCGCAACTGGCGGAACGTCCAGCCCTCGACCAGCGTCAGCGAGCGCAGCGACTCCTCGCCCCGCACCAGCTTGCGCAGCAGGCTGCGCGCCGAGGTGCCGCGCTCGATTTCGTAACTCCCGGCCCGGATCTGGCGTGCATCGCCCGATATCCGGAACCACAGGTGCAACAACAGCGGCGAAACGTCGATGCCCGAGCGGGCCACGACATCGGCCACGCCGCGCGCGCTCGTGCGCGGGTCGATCGTCACGTCGACCGAGTCGCCGGTCATCGTCAACGGTTGCTCCAGCCACCAGAAGGCCGCGCCGGCCAGGCCGGATGCAAGCAACACGAGTATCAACAAAAAGCGTCGCACAGGCCTGTTCAGTCACGAGTCATTGATCGACGATGATAATTGAGCCCATGCAAACACCATTGAACGGGGTCACCCCGCTGCCCCACCTGGGCGTGATCCGCGCCCAGGGCCCGGACGCCGCGACGTTTCTGCATGGCCAGCTGACGCAGGACTTCGCGTTGCTGGGGCCATCCGAGGCACGCCTGGCGGCCTTCTGCACGGCCAAGGGCCGGATCCAGGCCAGTTTCGTCGGCTTCAAGCGCAGCCCGGAAGAAATCTTGCTGGTATGCAGCCGTGACCTGCTCGCGCCCGTGCTCAAGCGCCTGTCGATGTTCGTGTTGCGGGCCAAGGCGCGCCTGAGCGACGCCAGTGACGACTTCCAGGTGCTGGGCGTGGCCGGCGCCACCCTGGACGCCCTGGCTCCGGCACCCACGTCTGCCTGGTCCCGCCTGGATCTCGGCGACGCCAGCCTGGTGCTTCTCTATCCGGCGCAGGGTCAAGCCCGGGCGCTATGGGTCGCGCCAACCGGAGTGGCACCACCGGCCGGCGCGCCCTTGGCGCTGGAATCGTGGATGCTGGGCGAGGTCCGCGCCGGCGTCGCAACCGTCGGCGCGGCCGTCGTCGAAGCCTTCGTGCCGCAGATGCTCAACTACGAGTCGGTCGGCGGCGTCAACTTCAAGAAGGGTTGTTATCCGGGCCAGGAGGTGGTTGCCCGCAGCCAGTTCCGTGGCGTGCTCAAGCGCCGTGCGATGCTGGCCCACTGCACGGCCGAGATGCGTCCCGGCCAGGACATCTTCACGCCGGACGACGCCGAGCAGCCTTGTGCGACCGTGGTGCAGGCTGCGCCCTGCCCCGATGGCGGCTGGGATGCCATCGTGTCCGGACAGGTCGCGGCGATGCAGCAGGCCGCAACCTTGCACCTCGGATCGGCCCAGGGGCCGGCATTGCAGGTTCGCGCCATGCCCTACCCTTTGCTCGAAGACGTCTGAGGCCCGCGCAGTCGGGCAGGCCCGCCCTCAGAGCGCGCCGATACGCCGTGCCATGTCGATATGCGGCACGCCGGCCTCGTCGTACGGCTCGCCGATCGGGTTGAACCCCAGCCGGGTGTAGAAACCCTCCGCGCTGCACTGTGACTGCAACACCACCCGCGTGTCGCCCCGCTCGGCCGCCAACTGCATCAGCGCCTGCATCACGATGCGGCCAAAACCGGTCGAACGCATGGTGCGGCTGACCGCCACGCGGGCGATCCGGGCGAGTTCCGGCCCCTCCTGCACCAGGCGGGCGGTGGCCATCGGCTGACCCATGTGGTTGCGCACCAGCACATGGACGGCGTTTTCATCGTCGGCATCCGCATCCATGGCATGGTCGATGCCCAATTCCTCCATGAACACCTGGCGCCGCACGGCCGATGCCTGCTCGCCAAGATCGGCCCAGCCGCCCACGTGGACCTCGATCGGGGAGGCGCCGGCCTCATAGGACTGCAGCATCTCGCGCAGCGCCCCAGGTACCGGCCTGGAGGTCTGCGTCGCCGGATCCGCGAATACGTAGACCAGTTCTCCCGACACCAGCAAGCGGTCGTCCCGGAAGATGCCGGCATGGAACAGCATCGACGAATTGCCGATGCGAGCGCACTGGATGCCGACGTCGAGCAGGTCGTCGAGCCGGGCCGAGCCGTGGTACTCGAGCGTCGACTTCTTGACGTACAAGTCGCCACCGAGCTGGGACGGGATGGACTCGTACGGGATCGCCATCGCCCGCCAGTACTCGGTGAACGCGGTGTCGATGTAAGTCAGGTAGTGCGGGTTGAAGACGATGCGCTGCAGATCGACCTCGGCCCAGCGCACCCGCAGCCGGTGGATCAGTCGGAATCGGTTTCGGGTCAGTTCGGTCATCGCGGTCGGGGGCAGCTCCGGCGCCCGGGCGCCTGCTGCGCATTTGTGTTCTTGCTACAGTGACACTCTGATCCTACACCGGTACCCATCATGGCTTTCATCAATTACGTGACCCAGATCCAGTTCGAAGCCGGCTCGCTGAAGCTGCTGCCACAGGAATGCGAGCGCATCGGCATCCGCCGCCCGCTGATCGTGACCGACGCCGGGATCAAGGCCGCCGGCCTGCTGCAAGCGGCGCTGGACGCCTTGCCGGGCCTGGAGGCCGCGGTCTATGACCAGACGCCGTCCAATCCGACCGAAGCGGCGGTCCGCGAGGCCACCAACGTGTTCCACGACCAGGCCTGCGACGGACTGATCGCACTTGGCGGCGGATCGGCGATCGACTGCGCCAAGGGCGTGGCCATTGCGGCCCGCCACGAAGGCCCGCTCAAGACCTATGCCACGATCGAAGGCGGTTCGCCGCGTATCACCGATCGCTGCCTGCCGCTGATCGCCATTCCGACCACCAGCGGCACCGGCAGCGAGGTTGCGCGCGGCGCCATCCTGATCCTCGACGACGGCCGCAAGCTCGGCTTCCATTCCTGGCACCTGGTGCCACGCGCGGCCATCTGCGACCCTGACCTGACGCTGGGCCTGCCGTCGCGGCTGACGGCTGCCACCGGCATGGATGCGGTGGCGCATTGCATGGAAACCTTCATGGCGCCGGCCTTCAACCCGCCCGCGGACGGCATCGCACTCGACGGCCTGGAACGCGCCTGGAAGCACATCGAGCGCGCCACCCGCGACGGCAGCGACCGCGAGGCCCGGCTCAACATGATGAGTGCGTCGATGCAGGGTGCGATGGCGTTCCAGAAAGGCCTGGGCTGCGTGCATTCGCTCAGTCACAGCCTGGGCGGCATCGACCCGCGCCTGCACCATGGCACGCTCAACGCGGTGTTCCTGCCGGCGGTCGTGCAGTTCAACGCCAGCGCGGAGTCCATCCGCAAGGAAAATCGCCTCGCGCGCATGGCACACGCGATGGGCCTGCCGTCGCCCGACGCCATCGGCCAGGCGATCAAGGACATGAACGCGCGCCTGGGCCTGCCCGAGGGCCTGGCCGCCATGGGGGTTGGCGAGCATCAGTTCGAAGCCGTCATCGACGGCGCGATGGCCGACCATTGCCACAAGACCAACCCGCGCCTGGCCACGCGCGACGACTACCGGGCGATGCTGCAACAGTCGTTGTAGTGTCGATGCCGCCGGCCGCGCTCAGTCCGATCCACGCGCCCCGGCCGGCCGCGCCGGCATCTGCGCGGCAATGTGGACCGTGCCACGCGCGCGTGCCAACATGACCTGGCGCTGGCGTTCGGCCAGTGCCTGTCTCCGGGACGCATCGAGCGAGTCATGGCAATGCGGGCAGGAGACCCCTTCCTCGAACAGCGGCGACGCCATGTCGGCGGCGTCCAGCGGACGCCGGCAGGACCTGCACAGCTGCAAATCGCCTTGCGCCAGGCCATGGCCGACCGACACCCGTTCGTCGAACACGAAACACTGGCCCTGCCAGAGGCTGTCTTCGGGCTCCACGGTCTCGAGGTACTTCAGAATGCCGCCTTGCAGGTGATAGACCTCGTCGAAGCCGCGCATGCGCAGCAATGCCGTCGATTTCTCGCAACGGATGCCGCCGGTGCAGAACATCGCCACCCGGGGCTTCTTGCCCTCGCGTTCAGCCAGCAGGCCACCCGGGCGCGATTGCTCCTCGACCCATTGCGGCAACTCCGAGAAGCTGCGCGTGCCGGGATCGACAGCGCCTTCGAAGCTGCCGACAGCGACCTCGTAGTCGTTGCGCGTGTCGACCACCACCACGTCGGGTTGCCGGATCAGCGCGTTCCACGCCTGGGGTGGCACGTAACGGCCGGCCAAGGCCGCGGGACGCAGACCTGGCACGTGCATCGTGACGATCTCCGCCTTGAGCCGGACCTTCATCCGGTGAAACGGTGGCGTTTCGGCCCAGGACTCCTTGTGCTCCAGGTCGGCCAGCCGCGCATCGCTGCGCAGCCACTGCAAGACGGCGCGCACGCCCTGCGGCAAACCCGCGATCGTGCCGTTGATGCCCTCGGCCGCCAGCAGCAGCGTGCCCTTGACCGCGTGCTCGCGGCACAGCGCCAGCAGCGGCGCCTGCCAACGGGCGTGGTCGGGCAGTTCGACAAACTTGTACAGGGCGGCGGTCAGGTATCGGGACATGGGTCAAGGCCGGAAGGTCCGCGCCGCGACGGCGCACCCCGGTATTGTCGCCGCTGAGCACTGGCCGGCCGCCCGCCCGCTCACAAGGGCTGCAGTGCGTCCAGGTCGGGCGCCTGCACCCAGCGCACGAATTCCTCGGCCAGTTGCTCGCTGGCACTGGCGGCGGCACTCCAGTCCCGGATCCGGCCGGCCAGGTCATGGCGATAGTGGATGAAGTCGTTGCGGTCAGGCAACTTGCCGCGTGGCAGCCGGGCCACCCACTGCGGGTTGGGGGCCAGCAACAGCAGGTTGTCGAGAAAACCGGTCGGCTTGTGGCGCCATTTCAGGCCTTTGTCGAGCCAGCCGGGCACGACGGCGCGCTGGAAATGCGGGTACAACACCAGGCCGGGCCCGTTGTCGACCTGCTGCACCCCGGCATAGTTCAGGTGCAGGTGGTAGTCGGTGATGCCGCCGTCCCAGTACGCGCCGGCCGGCGCGCCGGGAATGTCGTGCACGGCCCGCAGCATGAAAGGGATCGAGCAGCTGGCCTGCAGCGCGGCATGGAAATTGGCCGTCGCCAGCGGCACCTGGCGCGTACGGTAGTCCTGCGTGGAGAACGGCAGCGCGGCTCCGGGCGTGGAGAAGACCACGCGCTCGAGCCAGGCGCCCATCGCCCTGCGGTGCACGGTGTTGGTCAGGAATGCACCCAGGTAGCCGAGGGGCGTGCGCAGCCGGTGCTCGCGCCCGAGCAGATGGCGTCCGCGCGAGGTCAGCACATGCAGGCGGTAGCGGGGGTGGCTCAACACCTCTCCGGCACGCTGGCCATAGAACGCCTGCAGGTTGCTGCCGAACAACTCGCTTACCTGGTCCGGCGTCGGACGCGACTGGCCCGGCTCCAGCGCATAGTCCTGGCGGATG
>CAXBDR010000203.1:0-8453 GCA_963974265.1 uncultured Rhodoferax sp. | reverse complement strand
GCGGCCGGCCCATCGGGTCGAGGTGCCCGAGTTCGAGATCGATGCGCAGGTCGTGACCTGGGCCCAATACGTCGAGTTCGTCGATGATGGCGGCTACGACCGCGCCGAGTTGTGGCATGCCGACGGCTGGCAGTGGTTGCAGGACAAGGCCGGTGCCGAAGGCGCCGATGCCGGTGGCAGGGCGCCGCGATACGTGCAGCAGATCGGTGTTGCCAGCGGCGCCGTGATGCAGACCCGGTTCGGCCTGCCGCGGCGCATGCTCGGCACCCAGCCGGCGACACATGTCAGCTGGTGGGAGGCGGACGCCTGGTGCCGCTGGGCCGGCCGGCGCCTGCCCGCCGAGGTCGAATGGGAGATGGCGGCCTGCAGTGCGTCGCGGCGCGGCTTTCGCTGGGGCGACGTGTGGGAGTGGACGGGCAGCACCGCGCGGCCGTATCCGGGGTTTGCGGCCGACCCCTGGCGCGACTACTCCGAACCCTGTTTCGGTAGCCACAAGGTGTTGCGCGGCGCCTCGTTCGCGACCCGCGAACGCATGAAGCATCCGCGCTTCAGGCAGTTCCAGTTGCCGCAGGCCGAGTTGCTGTTTGCGGGCTTTCGTTCCTGCGCCGTGTGAACTGCCACCAGGGCAGTACGGCGCGCAAGGACAGCACCTCGCCGCAGTGTTGCGGTCGATAACCGTCCATTGCCGCGAGTTCGCTCTGCCAGGAGTCACTGGACAACACGGCGCGCAGCGCGCGCGTGGCGGGCTGCTCGAGCGCCGACTTCAGGCAGACCAGATGGTAGGACTCCTGCGCCAGCGGCACGAAGTCCAGCCGCAACTGCAGCGCCGCCGCTTCGATGCCCAGCGCGCAGTCGGCACTGCCGTGCGCGACGGCGTGGGCGACGGCGGCATGCGAGGGTTCGGTGCGTGCGAAGCCTTCGATATCGGCCTCCGCCAGCGCGGCTTGCTGCATCAGTTCGGCCAGCAACAGCCGGGTGCCGGTGCCCAGCGCCCGGTTGACGAACCGGGCGCGGGTGGCGGCCACGTCCCGCAGGCCCTGCAGGCGCAGCGGATTGCCGCGAGCCACGATCAGGCCCTGGGTGCGCTGCGCGAAACCGATGATCTTGTGCTGCCCGGGACGCAGCAGCGGCTTGTAGGTGCGTTCGGCCAATGAGCCCGGTGCCGGTGTCTGCAGCGTGTGGAAACCGGCCATTGCACAACGGCCCTCGTTGAGCGCGCGGATCGCATCCACGCTGCCGCAGAACCGGATGTCCAGGTGCAAGGGCCCATGCGTGTCATGTTGCGCCTGCTGCGTGGGGCCCAGCGCCAGTGCATGTTCACGCAACGCGGCCAGGGCCGTGTCGTGGCTGGCATACAGCGTCAACACGTGGGCCCGGTCGTCGAACGCGACCGCGAATGCGCGTTCCAGGTCGCTGCGCAAGGCTTCGATCTGGGGCGCCAGCCGGACCTGGGCCTGGCGTTCGGCCCACATCAGCTTGTGGCCGAATGTCGTCAGCCGCGCCGGCTGGCCCTTGTCCCAGGACACCAGGCCGTTGCCCAGTTCGTCCTCCCAGCGCCTGAGCTCGCCCCAGACATGGCGGTAAGAGTATCCCAGGGCCCGTGCAGCGGCCGAGATCGAACCGTGCAGCTCCACCGCCTGCAGGAGATCGATCAAGGGGTTGCGTACCCGTGCCGGGCCGGTGTCGCGGCCCAGGGTGTAGTGGAACTGAAGCCTATGCATGAAGTTTCATATCGCGGGGAATTGCGCCCGCGCCTACGATACCCGAACATGTCCACCTTCTCGCAGAGCGCGGCTACAGCGCTGCAGTTGATCAGCTCGTTCGACCCGGCCCTGTGGACCATCGTGGGCCGGTCGCTGCTCGTCAGCAGCCTGGCATGCCTGCTGGCATGCGGCGTCGGATTGGCATGTGGGGCCTGGCTGGGAGTCGCGCGGTTTCGCGGGCGCGGCACCTGCCTGACGCTTCTCAACACCTTGTTGGCGGTGCCTTCGGTGGTGGTAGGGCTGGTGGTTTATCTGTTGCTGTCACGTTCGGGCCCCCTGGGGGGATTGGGTTGGCTGTTCAGCATCAAGGCCATGGTGCTGGCGCAGGCGATGCTGGTGGTTCCGGTGGTCACGGCCTTGACCCGGCAGGTCGTGGAGGACGTCGAGCACGGCCATGGCGAGCAGCTGCGATCGCTCGGGGCCGGTACCGCGCTGCGCGGTGCCATGCTGGCCTGGGACGAGCGCTTCGCATTGCTGACCGTGCTGATCGCGGCATTCGGCCGGGCCGTGTCCGAGGTGGGCGCGGTGATGATCGTCGGCGGAAACATCGACGGCTTCACCCGGGTCATGACGACCGCGATCGCGCTGGAGACCAGCAAGGGTGACCTGCCGCTGGCCCTGGGCCTGGGCCTGGTGCTGCTGGCCGTCGTGCTGCTGCTCAATGCGATGATCGCGCTGCTGCGCACATGGCGCCAGCGGGTCGAGACCGGCGCCGTGCCCGTGCTGGCAGGCGGTGCGGCGTGATGGCATGGCCAAGTGTGTCCCTGTTGTCGTTCACGTCCTCGTCCTGATGCGGAGCCTGTTGAGCCTGCGCAACGTGGGGCTGCGTTTCGGCGCGGTCAGCGCGCTGGAACGGGTCGACCTGGACCTGCATGCCGGCGAACGGCTGGCGCTGGTGGGCAGCAACGGCAGCGGCAAGAGCAGCCTGCTGCGTGTGCTGCACGGCTTGCTGGCACCCACCACCGGCAGCCTGCGGGCCGAACCCGGCCTGCGCCAGGCCATGGTGTTCCAGCGGCCGTTCATGCTGCGCATGTCGGTGCAGAACAACGTCGCACTCGGTCTGTGGTTGTCGGGCACCGGCTGGCGCGCCGCGCGCGAGGCGGCCTTGCACGGCCTGGACCGCGTCGGATTGCGGGAACTGGCCGCACGCAGTGCGCGCGGCCTGTCGGGCGGCCAGCAGCAGCGTGTGGCCCTCGCACGGGCTTGGGTGCGCAGCCCTGCGTTGTGGCTGCTGGACGAACCCACGGCCAGCCTGGACCCGCATGCCAAGCGCGAAATCGAGTCCCTGATGGCGACGTTTGCCGAGGGCGAGCAGGGGCGGCCGATGACCATGGTCTTTGCTAGTCACAACCTGGGACAGGTCAAGCGCCTGGCCAGCCGGGTGATCTATCTCGAGCATGGCCGTGTGCTGGCCGACCTGCCGGTCGCCGACTTCTTCCACCCGCAGCGCCTGAAATCGGTTTCGGGCGCCGCCGATCTTTTTGTCAAAGGAGAACTTGCATGATGCTGTCACCATCCCACTGTCAGTCCGTCACCCGTGCGCCGCGCAGCGGCTGGCCGCGACGTCTGCTGTTGCTGGCGGCCGGTTGTGCACTGTCGCTGGGCGCGCAGGCCCAGGCCACGATCACGATGGCCTCGACCACGTCGACCGAACAGTCGGGCCTGTTCGCGCACCTGCTGCCCGCGTTCAAGGCGGCCAGCGGCATCGACATCAAGGTGGTCGCGCTGGGTACGGGCCAGGCGCTGGACATGGGCCGCCGGGGCGATGCCGACGTCTTGTTCGTGCACGACAAGGTTGCCGAGGCGAAGTTCATCGCCGACGGATTCGGCGTCAAGCGGTATCCGGTGATGTACAACGACTTCATCGTCATCGGACCGAAGGGCGACCCCGCCGGTGTCCGCGGCAAGGACATCGTGCAGGCGCTGAAGAAACTGGCCGCGGCCCAGGCCGGCTTCATCTCGCGCGGCGACAAGAGCGGTACCCATGCCGCCGAGCTGCGCTTCTGGAGGGCGGCCGGACTGGCGGACAGGAAGGGCTCGGGCTACAAGGAGTGCGGCTGTGGCATGGGCCCGGCGCTGAACATGGCCGCGGGCAGCGATGCCTACGTCATGGCGGACCGCGGTACCTGGCTCAACTTCAAGAACCGGGCCGACCTGGCGGTGCTGGTCGAGGGGGACAAGCGCCTGTTCAATCAATATGGCGTGATGCTGATCAACCCGGTGAAACATCCGCACGTGAAGGCGGCCGATGGCCAGAAGTTCATCGACTGGGTGATCTCCGCGCAGGGCCAGTCGGCGATTGCGCAATACAGGATCGGCGGCGAACAGCTGTTCTTCCCGAACGCCGGCGACGACCAGTAGGTTGCGGGGCCGCGCGCGTTTACGCGCGGCGCAACCCGAGCCGGCGGTATACCGTCGCGCGGCTCACGCCAAGCCGCGCTGCGGCCTCGGCCACGTTGCCGCGCGTTTCCTCGACAGTCCTGCGGATCAGCGCGGTCTCGATGTCGCGCAGCCGGCGTTGACCGGTGCCCGCGGGCGCCGCGGCGGGTGCACGCAGTGTCGCCGAGGTCGGTGGTGCCGGCCGGCCCGCCGGCAAGGACAGGGCCTGCAGGTGCAGGCCGGACCACAAGGGCAGGTCGATGGCATTGCCATGCCCGGCGGCGTCGAACAACATCTGGAACGGCAGCGCAAACAGTTCGCCCGCATGGGGCGGTGGCAGGTGGACGCCGGCATGGGGGTGCAGCTGCGGGACCATGTCGCGCGCGGCGCGGTTGCTGGCCACCACCAGCCCGTCGGCGTCCAGCGCCACCAGCGCATCGGCATCCCCGCCCAGGGCATGGCCGGGCCAGTTCAGTCGCAGCAACAACGCGTGCGGACGTTGCAGTGTCATCGCGTTTTCGATGCTGCGCGCCGACTGCAGGGCCAGGTGCAGCAACTCGGGCCGTTCCGCCACCTCGACACCGGTCAGGTCCAGCATGCCGACACAGGAGCCCATGGGACCGAACACGGGCACGCCGGCACAGCTGTACACGGAGGTGTCGACGAAGAAGTGTTCGCCACGGTGCAACCATACCGGCTGCAGTTCGGTCAGTGCCGCACCGATGGCGGTGGTGCCTACGCACCGTTCGGACAGGTCGACGCCGACGCGGGTGATCAGGTCGGCGCGCCGGTCACCGCGGTCGATCGGGCCGCTGACATCGACGACCACGCCGTCCGCGTTGGTGAGAATGGCGAAATACCGGGTGTCGGCCAGGGCCCGACCCAGGCTGTGCAGCGTGCCCCGCGCCGCTTGCGTCAGCAGCCGGTTGTGCTCGCGTGCGCGCCGCATGGCGCCCGCTGGCAGCGGGTCGAAACCTACCCGTTGCTGCGGCGCGTGACCGAGCGCCAGGCAGCGTTGCCACGAGCGGGCGATCCAGGGCTCGATCAGGGGCCCGGCGTCGGCCGCGCCTTCGACCAGCATGCGTCGGCGTGCGCGCGCGATGGCGTCGAGCCGCGCCGGCGGCGTGCGTGCAGCGTTCAGTCCGTGAGCATCCGGTTGCATGTTCGTTCCATTGTGCACGATGCCGCCAGGGGGCCGTCGGCAGCGGCTACGATGGCGGCATGTTGACCCTGCCTGCGGATCTGCCCGACGTCGAGCCTGCGCTGGCGGTTGCCTTGCGCGCCGCGCTGCTGGCCGGCAACATCATCCGTGCGGTGGCCAAGGACCCGTCCTCGGTACCGGTGCGCGAAAAAAGACCGAACGATTTCGTGACCGAGGTCGACCTGGCGAGCGAACAGGCCATCGTGCAGACCCTGCTGGGGGCCTACCCGCAACACGCGGTGCGGACCGAGGAGTCGGCGCAGCCCCATGGCAACCCGGCGGCCGATCATGTCTGGATCGTCGATCCGCTGGACGGCACGACGAACTTCATCCATGCCTATCCGCATGTCGGGGTCAGCATCGCGCTGGCGGTGCGCGGCCGCATCGAACAGGCGGCGATCCTGGACGTGATGGCCGGCGAGTGGTACCACGCCAGTATCGGCCAGGGCGCGTTTCGCGGCGCACGTCGCTTGCAGGTGAGTCGGCGCGGGGAACTGCAGTCGGCCTTGCTGACCACGAGCTGTCCGGCGCGCGCCGCCCCGGACGGTGCCCGTGCGCTGGAGATGTTGTGCGACGTGATGGGGCGGGTGGCCGCGGTGCGTCGCAGCGGTTCCGCGGCCCTGGACCTGGCCCGGATTGCGGCGGGGCAGTGCGACGGCGGCTTCGACCAGGGCCTGAATGCCTGGGATGTCGCAGCCGGCAGCCTGCTGGTGCAGGAGGCGGGTGGACGGGTCGGCAGCTTTCGCGGCGCGCCCGATTTCCTGGAAGCGCGCGAGATCGTTGCCGGTGGGCCGGCGGTGTTCGACGCGCTGGTCGCGGTGCTGGCGCCTTATTCGCGTCGTGCCAGCGCCTGCACCGGATAACCGTAGATCGCGGCGTTGAGGTGACGCGCGACCTGCAGGATGTCGTCGTTGGTCCATGCGAGCTTTTCGATCGCCTGCCAGCGACGCACCTGCGCCACCAGCGTCGGCCAGTTCGTGACCACCTTGGCGTCGCGCCAGTGCACCTGCCTGTCGTGGCATGCCACGCAGTGGTTGTCGTACAGCAACTGGCCACGGCTCGCGGGCACGGCCGATTGCGCCTGGGCCATGCCCGACGCCAGCGTCAGCAGGACGCCGGCGGTTGCGATGCATGCGCGTGTCTTCAATACGGCTCCGTGTGCCTGTCTCAAATTGAGAATATCTGACACCGTGGATCCCGGAACCTAGGGTTCTCCCTAGGCCCTATCGCGGTGCCTGCTTCAACAATGCCTATGTTCACCCATTCATAGGCAAGGCGTTTTTGCGACGCCAATACCCACAGGAGAGACAGATGCAAAAGGTGTTGCACATCAACCCGGAGAAGTGCACCGGCTGCCTGCAGTGCGAGATGGCATGTTCGTTCGAGAACTACGGCACCTTCGCCACGGCCAAGTCGCGCATCAAGGTGTTCGACTTCCACCACACCGGCAAGAAGGTTCCGTACACCTGCACCCAGTGCGATGAAGCCTGGTGCCTGCATGCCTGCCCCGTGGAGGCCATCACGATGAACAAGACCACCGGCGCGATGGAGGTCAACGAGGCCACCTGCGTCGGCTGCAAGGTCTGCACCATCGCCTGCCCGTTCGGCACCATCAACTACGTCGAGGAAACCGGCAAGGTGCAGAAATGCGACCTGTGCGGCGGCGAGCCGGCCTGCGCCGACGCCTGCCCGACCGGCGCCATCACCTTCATCGACGCCAACTGGACCGGCCTGGGCAAGATGGCCGCTTGGGCCGACAAGCTGGGCAATCAGCCCAGCGCCGCATAAAGGAGATCGCCATGTCATGGACCGGAAAAATGCTGCGTGTCGACCTGACCAAGGGAACGGTCAAGGTCGAGGCCACCAACATGGAATGGGCGCAGGCCTACATCGGCTCGCGCGGCCTGGGTACCAAGTACCTGGTCGAGGAGGTCGACGCCACGGTCGACCCGCTGTCGCCCGAGAACAAGATCATCTGGGCCACCGGCCCGCTGACCGGCACCATGGCCAGCACCGGCGGTCGCTACACCGTCATCACCAAGAGTCCGCTGACCGGCGCTGTTGCCTGCTCGAATTCGGGGGGTTACTGGGGCGCCGAGTTCAAGATGGCCGGCTACGACATGCTGATCTTCGAAGGCAAGAGTCCGAAGCCGGTCTACCTGTACATCAATGACGACGTCGTCGAGTTGCGCGATGCGGCCCACCTGTGGGGCAAGAGCGTCTGGCAGACCGAGGAGATGCTCAAGAAGAGCCTGCAGGATCCGCTGACGCGCATCTCCAGCATCGGCAAGGCCGGTGAGAACGGCGTCTTGTACGCCAGCGTCGTCAACGACCTGCACCGCGCCGCCGGCCGCTCCGGTGTCGGTACCGTGATGGGCAGCAAGAACCTCAAGGCGATCGCCGTGCGCGGCACCAAGGGCGTGGGCAACATCCGCGACCCCAAGGCCTTCATGAAGGCGGTCACCGAGAAGAAGAAGATCCTGGCCGAGAACGGCGTCACCGGCCAGGGCCTGCCGACCTACGGCACCCAGGTGCTGATGAACGTCATCAACGAGGTCGGCGCCTTGCCCACGCGCAACCACAAGGACTCGCAGTTCGAGGGCGCCAAGGACATCTCGGCCGAAGCCATGGCCACGCCGCGCAAGACCGACGGCAAGAAACACCTGGTGACCAACCAGGCCTGTTTCGGCTGCACCATCGCCTGCGGTCGCATCAGCAAGATGGACGAGACCCACTTCACGGTGGCCAACAAGCCGCAATACTGGGGTGCCTCCGGCGGCCTGGAGTATGAAGCGGCCTGGGCGCTGGGTGCGGCCAACGGCGTGAACGACCTCGAGGCGCTGCAATACGCCAACCTGCTGTGCAACGAGGAAGGCATCGACCCCATCAGCTACGGCGCCACCATCGGCGCGGTGATGGAACTGTACGAGATGGGTGTGCTCACCAAGGAGCAGATCGGCATCGAGGCGCCGTTCGGGTCCGCCCAGGCGCTGGCCTTCCTGACAGAACAGACCGTCAACGGCGAGGGTTTCGGCAAGGAGATCGGCCAGGGTTCGAAGCGCCCCGCCCGATGCACCCGGGCCTTTGCAGCCACCACCCAAGCCTCGTGT
>CAXBDR010000202.1:0-8461 GCA_963974265.1 uncultured Rhodoferax sp. | reverse complement strand
CCCGCCACAACAACAGCGGGTCGCCCTGCGGCTCGGCGGCCGCGACCAGCAACAGCAGCCGGGTCTCGGTCGGGAATGCGGCGAGCCGCTGGCTGTACAGGCCTTCGACGGGCGGCCGCCTTCTCTGCGACACGCCGAAGCCCCCGGCCATCTCCATCGCGCCGGCTCCGGCCCCCAGTTCAAGCAGGGCCAGCGGATTGCCGCGCGCCTCGGCAATGATGCGGTCGCGCACCCGCTCGTCGAGCGGCATGTGCACCACGGACGCGAGCAACTCCATGGCGACCGCGTCGGGCAGTCCTGTCAGCACGATTTCGGACAGGCCCGCCAGGCTCACCAGGGGGTTGTCGTCCCGCGCTCCGAACAGCATGGCAATGGGTTCGCCCGCCACGCGCCGGGCCACGAAGGCCAACACCTGGGCGGAACAGTGATCGAGCCAATGCGCATCGTCCACGACACATGCCATCGGCTGTTCGTCGGCAGCGCCGGACAACAGCGTCAATGTCGCCAGGCCGATCAGCAGCGGATGCGGCGCTGGCCCGTCCTGGTTACCAAAGGCGATCTGCAGGGCGTCGCGCTGGGGCGGCGGGAGCGCATCGGATTGCGCCAGCAGCGGACCGCACAACTGATGCAGACCAGCGAAAGGAAACCCGGACTCGAACTCCACCGCAGTCGAGCGCAACACCCGCATGCCGTCTGCACCCAGCAGCCCCTGGTTGATCAAGGCCGTCTTGCCAATACCGGCGGGCCCCTTGAGCACGAGAGCGGCGCCCGCGCCGCTGCGCGCGCGCTGCAGCAATTGCTGCACGGCGCCAATCTCGCGCTCGCGGGCGCGGAGCTGGCCATTGACCTTGAACATGTCCGCTTTCCTGGAGTAGTGGCTACGGCTGTCGCGGGTGTCCAGCCTTCCGATTGACGGAGTGCATTCTGCCATCGCACGCCGGTCGGCGCGTGGCGGATTCATGAACCGCATATGACGCCGCCGCTTGAGCGCAAGTACCCCTTTGGATACAGCCTGCACTCTCCACGCTGCGGCATGTGTCCAACGCCCTTGGCGCTCAGAATTCAGAGGCGGGCGCGCATGCAATCGCGACATGTTGTCCCGCCCGGCGCTCATGCGCCGGCAACCGTTCAGCCCCTACCGGAGTATCACCATGCCCATTCTCGCCAAACCCACCCCCGGCGCCAAATTGCTCACCCCCCGCGACCACACCCTGATCATGATCGACTTCCAGTCGCAGATGGCCTTTGCCACGCATTCGATCGATGGCGCCAGCCTGCGCAACAACGCGGGCCTGGTGGCCAGCGCTGCTGCCGGTTTCGACGCCTCGACCATCCTGACCACGGTAGCGGAAAAGAGCTTCTCGGGCCCGATGTTCGAGGAAGTGACCGCGCCCTTTCCCAGCCTGAAACTGCTCGACCGCACCTCGATGAACACTTGGGAGGACGCCGCCGTCATCCAGCGCATCAACGAAATCGGCAAGGACCGCATCGTGCTGGCCGGCCTGTGGACCAGCGTGTGCATTGTCGGGCCGGCCTTGTCGGCGCTGGACCAGGGCTTTCAGGTCTATGTGATTGCCGATGCCTGCGGCGATGTGTCGCTGGAGGCGCACAACCGCGCCATGGACCGCATGGTGCAGGCCGGCGCGCAACCGATGACCGCGGTGCAATACCTGCTCGAGATGCAACGCGACTGGGCACGCACCGAGACCTACGACATGACCACCGGCGTCGCACGCAAGTTCGCCGGCGCCTACGGCCTGGGCATCACCTACGCCAAGACCATGTTCGGCGCACACGAAGGCTGAATTGGAACCGCATCATGAAGCCCTATCTGCTTTCACTGGCGGTCGGCCTGCTGGTGGGCGTCGTCTACAGCCTGTTCGGCGTGCGTTCACCCGCACCTCCCGTGATTGCACTGGTGGGTTTGCTCGGCATCCTGGCCGGAGAGCAGGTCCCGCCGCTGGTGCAGCACCTGTTCAAGGCCGAGGCCCGGGCCACCTCGTGGCTGCAGCACCAGGTTCGGCCCCACATGTTCGGCGAATTGCCGCGTTGCGCGGCTGAAACCCCTCTGGCCCAGGCCACCAGGCCGGCCGACGCCGCCCCGCTCACGAAGGACCGCCACCATGGCTGACACCCCCATTGCCGACATGGTCCTGCACCATGGTCTTTTCACCACCCTGAACCGGGCCCAGCCCACGGCGACCGCCGTCGCCATCTCGGACGGACGCTTCTCGCATGTCGGCAACGACCACGAGACCATGGCACTGGCCGGGCCCCGCACCCGGGTCATCGACCTGGGAGGGCGACGCGTACTGCCGGGCCTGATCGACAACCATCTGCACATCATCCGCGGCGGCCTGAACTTCAACATGGAACTGCGCTGGGATGGCGTGCGCAGCCTGGCCGACGCCATGGCCATGCTGCGACGTCAGGTCGCGGTCACGCCGGCGCCGCAATGGGTGCGCGTCGTGGGCGGCTTCACCGAACACCAGTTCGCCGAGAAGCGCCTGCCGACCATTGAAGAGCTCAATGTCGCCGCGCCCGACACCCCGGTGTTCATCCTGCACCTGTACGATCGCGCATTGCTCAACGCCGCGGCGCTGCGCGCGGTGGGCTACGACCGCGACACGCCGGCCCCGCCGGGCGGCGAGATCGTGCGCGACAGCCGGGGCAACCCGACCGGCCTGCTGCTGGCCAAGCCGAACGCCTCGATCCTGTATGCCACCCTGGCCAAGGGACCGAAGCTGCCGATCGACTACCAGCTGAACTCGACGCGCCACTTCATGCGCGAGCTCAACCGGCTCGGTGTGACTGGCGCCATCGACGCCGGTGGCGGCTTCCAGAACTACCCGGACGACTATGCCGTGGTGCAGCAGCTCGCGGACGCCGGTCAGCTGACCATCCGCCTGGCCTACAACCTGTTCACGCAAAAGCCCAGGCAGGAGAAGGACGATTTCCTGAAATGGACGGCCCGCTCGGCCTACAAGCAAGGTGACGACTACTTCCGTCACAACGGCGCCGGCGAGATGCTGGTGTTTTCGGCCGCGGACTTCGAGGACTTCCGCGAGCCCCGGCCCGACCTGTCCGACGCCATGGAGCCGGAGCTGGAGGAAGTGGTGCGCATCCTGGTGCAGAACCGCTGGCCGTGGCGGCTGCACGCCACCTACGACGAGACCATCAGCCGCGCGCTGGACGTGTTCGAGCGGGTGAACCAGGATACGCCGCTGGAAGGCCTGCACTGGTTCTTCGATCATGCCGAGACCATCTCCGAACAGTCGATCGACCGTATCGCGGCGCTCGGCGGCGGCATTGCCGTGCAGCACCGCATGGCCTATCAGGGCGAATATTTCGTCGAACGTTACGGGCCGGGTGCGGCCCAGGCCACGCCGCCGGTCAAGCGCATGCTGGAAAAAGGGGTGCATGTCTCGGCCGGCACCGACGCGACGCGGGTCGCCTCGTACAACCCCTGGGTGTCCTTGTCCTGGCTGATCACCGGCAAGACCGTCGGCGGCATGCAGCTGTATCCGCAGCGCAACTGCCTGGACCGCGAGGCCGCATTGCGCATGTGGACCGAGAACGTCACCTGGTTTTCAAACGAGGAGGGCAAGAAGGGCCGCATCGCGGTCGGCCAGCTGGCCGACCTGGTGGTCCCCGACCGTGACTTCTTCGCCTGCGCCGAGTCGGAGATCGCCGACACGACGGCGCTGCTGACGGTGGTCGGCGGCAAGGTTGTCTACGGCGCGGCCCAGTTCAAGAAGCATGACGACAACCCGCCGCCACCACCGATGCCCGACTGGTCTCCGGTACGGACCTTCGGCGGTTACGGCCGCTGGGCCGACACCGAAGGCGCCCCGTTGCAGACGACCTTGCGCCAGCATGCGGCGGCCTGCGTCTGCGCCAACAGCTGCAACATCCACGGACATGCCCATGCCAACGCATGGACCCGCAACCTGCCGATCTCGGATCTCAAGGGGTTCTGGGGCGCGTTGGGCTGTGCGTGCTGGGCCGTGTGATGGTGCTGCCGACATGCTCCCCGCCGCCGGTGGCAGGCCAAGACCGGCATACCCACCACCCCCATGGTCGCTGACCTCGATCCGAGCACCGACACCGACGGCGCCTTCGCGCCGTTGCGCGAAAAGGTGTTTGCAGTGCTGTGGATCGCCACGGTACTGGGCAACGTCGGCAGCTTCATGCGCGACATCGCCAGCGCCTGGGTCGTCACCGAATTGACGACCAATCCGGCGGCCGTCGCCGCCGTGCAAGCGGCCGCGACCCTGCCCATCTTCCTGTTCGCGATTCCTGCCGGCGTGTTGTCGGACATCCTGGACCGGCGCCGCTTCCTGATAGCCGTGCAATGCGCCCTGGCCTGCGTGAGTGCGATGCTGCTGGTACTCGCGCATACCGGGACCCTGTCGGTGGCCAGCCTGGTCGCACTGACCTTCGCCGGTGGTGTCGGTGCCGCGTTGATGGGGCCGACCTGGCAGTCCATCGTGCCCGAACTGGTGCCGCGCCGGCAACTCAAGGCCGCCGTTGGACTGAACTCGCTGGGCGTCAACATCGCACGTGCCATCGGGCCGGCGCTGGGCGGTCTGCTGCTGGCGGCATTCGGCGCCGCTTTCACCTATGGCGTCGACCTGATCAGCTACGCCTGCGTGATTGCGGCGCTGCTGTGGTGGCGTCGCCCGGCCGCCGCGCAGAACGAGCTGTCCGAGCATTTTCTCGGCGCCTTTCGCGCCGGCATGCGTTATGCCCGGGCCAGCCGCGAACTGCATGTGGTGCTGGTGCGCGCTGTCGGTTTCTTCCTGTTCGCCAGCGCCATGTGGGCCTTGATGCCGTTGGTGGTACGCCAGTTGCTCGGCGGCTCGGCGGGCTTCTATGGATTGATGCTGGGGGCGGTCGGCGTCGGCGCAATTGGCGGTGCGCTGGTGCTGCCCCGGCTGCGCCGGCGCCTGGACGCCGATGACCTGATGGGTTTGTCCTCCACCCTCACCGCTGCGGTGATGCTGGCGATGGTGGCGCAACCACCGCAGGCCGCTGCGCTGCTGCTGGCCCTGGTGCTCGGCGGCGGCTGGATCGTCGCGCTCACGACCCTGAGCGGCGTCGTGCAGGCCATCCTGCCGAACTGGGTCCGCGGGCGGGCACTGGCGGTCTACCTGACCGTGTTCAACGGCGCGATGGCCGCCGGCAGCCTGGGCTGGGGCCTGGTGGCACGCGGTATCGGGCTGCCAATGGCGCTGGCAACGAGCGCCGCCGGCATGCTGGTCGTGGCGCTGTGGATGCGCCGCCTGCCGCTGCCCACGGGCGACGCCAATTTGGATGCAGCCAACCATTGGCCCGAACCGGCGGCGGTCGCGCCCGGTTCGCACGACCGCGGACCGGTGCTGGTCCAGGTCAGCTACCGCATTCGCCATGCCGACCGGCCAGCCTTCCTGAAGGCGCTGCACCCGGTGGCGCTGGCGCGACGACGCGATGGCGCCTATGCCTGGGGCGTGTGCGAACACACCGACGACCCGGAACAGATCATCGAATGGTTCTTCGTCGAATCATGGGCCGAACACCTGCGCCAGCACCGCCGGGTGTCACGCCGCGACGCCGACCAGCAGCAGGAACTGCTGCAATGGCACAGCGGCCCCGAACGCCCGCTGGTTCGTCACTATTTCGCCCTGCATCTGCCAGGGTGAGCCCCTACTTGTAGAAGGCCTCCACCGTCCCCTTGATCTTGATCAGCAGCGGGTTGCCCTTGCGGTCCAGCGTCTTGCCGGCGGGTACCTTGATCCAGCCTTCGCTGACGCAGTACTCGCTGACATCGAAACGCTCCTTGCCGTTGAGGCGAATGCCGACATCGTGTTCGAACACGGCGGCGACATGGTGCGGGCTGCGCGGATCGATCGACAGGTGGTCGGGCAGGTTCGGGCGGGTGGTGTTTTCGGGTTCGGTCATGCGGCCGATTTTCCCTCAATGCCGGCGCCGGTCCGTGCCGAGCGGCGCACGGGGCTACTGCAACCCGACCTCCCACAGCCGCTGCGCCAGCGGCAAGGTGCGGCGCAGGCTCTCGAGTCGACTGCCCATGTCGGGATGGCTCGAGAGCATCGACTGCTGCGGCAGGTCGCGCGCCGAGGCCTGCTCGAGGAAGCGCAGTTGCGCGTGCGGCGGATATCCGGCCAGCGCCGCCAGCTGCAGGCCGAGTTCGTCCGCCTCGCGTTCGACCTGGTGGAACACCAGCTGCATCGCGTCGGACATCGCGAAATAATTGAACTCGATCTCGGTGTAGACATCGCGCGGCGTGCGTTGCGCGCGCGAGGGAATCAAGGCCAGTATCGAGGTCAGTCCCTGGCGTTCGTGCTGCAGCAGCACATGCGAGGCCTCGTGCGCGACCACGAATGCCAGTTCGGCCGGGCCGAGCACCAGCCGGTCGATGAAAGATTCCGACACCACGATGGTGCCGTCGGGAAACGACAAGGCGTTGATCTGCGGGTCGCGCACAACCACCAGCTGCATGTCGACCTGCCGGCCGGTGCGCTGCGCCGCGATCACCGGCTGCAAGGCGCGCCACACGCCAGCCACCCGGGCGCAATGCGTCTCGCAACCCAACCGACCCGACCGCCGCAGTTGCGCGAGCAGCGCGCGCTTGGCGGGCTCGGCATGGGCAATGACCTCGGTTTCGGTGAATGCCAGCCCCAGGCTGGGCTCGACGATGTTGATCACGCGCGCCTGCCCGGCGGCAGCGGCCAGCAGCAGGACGACAAGAATCAGTATGGGCATGATGAAAAGCCGGACATCGGGTTCCCGGCTCGGACCAGCTTAGCGCGAAGCGAGGGGCTTGCTAAGCCGCACGACCCATCGCGCGCGACCGCGGTTGCGCGCACCGGCAGGGTCGATCAGAAACCCAGGCCGGCGCCAGCGCCCAGCAGCGTTGCGACGCCCAGCACCGCAAACACGGCCGCGGCAATGCCATGGACCAGTTTCATCGGAATCCGGCCGGCCAGCCGGTCGCCGACGAACACGGCAGGCACGTCGGCGATCAACATGCCCAGCGTCGTGCCCACGACCACCAGGATGGGCTGCGCGTAATGCGCCGCCATCGCGATGGTCGCCACCTGGGTCTTGTCCCCCATCTCGGCCAGGAAGAAGGTGATGAACGTCGCGCCGAACACGCCCAGGCGGCTGGCGATGCGGGTTTCCTCGTCTTCGCTCCGGTCCGGGACCAGGGTCCATGCCGCCATCGCGATGAACGACAGGCCCAGGATCCAGCGCAGCCATTGCGGGTCGACGGCCGCGGTGATCCAGGCGCCCAGCGCACCGGCCAGGCCATGGTTGATGACGGTGGCACACAGGATGCCGGCAATGATGGGCAGCGGTTTCTTGAACCGTGCCGCCAGGATGAAGGCCAGCAACTGGGTCTTGTCGCCGATTTCGGCGAGCGCGACCACGCCGGTGGAGACGATCAGGGCTTGCATGGGATGTTCGGGTCTTGCAGCGGGACGGCCGCTGCGGCTGTGCAGACTGCCCCTGCGGGCAGGCGATCGGAGGCGGCATGATAACGCCACTTTTCCGTCTCGCCGGTGCAACTTCTTCGCGTGGGACCGATCCTTCCATCATGTACGGATATTCGCTGCGCACGTCCCTGCTTGCCATCACACTGGTGTTGGCGCACGCAGGCGCCCCAGGCGCGGAGCCGGCACAGGTTCCCGCCGCGTCGGCCAGCGCACCGGCGCGCGCAGGCTCCCCGCGCCCCTACCAGGCACCGATCGCGGTCCCGTCCGCGGCCGGGCAGATCCACGTGCCGACCCTGCCCGCACCGACCATCGCCGTCAACCCGGTGCCACCCCCCACGTTCACCGGCCGCTGCGACAGCGCCGGATGCTGGAACTCGGACGGCACGCGCGTCAACGCCATCGGCGGCGCGCTGGTACGTCCCGACGGGCGAGCCTGCCAGGATGTGGGGGGCGTCTTGCAGTGCCCTTGATCGCCGCCCCGCGCGCCGCACGGCGATGGCGGCATTCACTCCCCGTGCAGATACAACACATAGGTGTTGAACAGGTAGACCGCGAGCAAGCCCAGGCTGACCCAGCCCACGGCGCGCAATACACGCGAGCGGGGCCGGAAGAACAGGCCGATCATCGCCAGTCCGGTCATGATGATCGCTGAACCCGCGGTGACCGCATGCACCGGCGACCCGTCGGCCAGCAGGGAGCCCTGGCGGTAGAACAGGTCGTCGACCGCGATGATGGCCACGTTGAACAGGTTGCTGCCCAGCAGGTTGCCGATCGCCATGTCGACCGCACCGATGCGCAGCGCCGACAGCGTCACCGCCAGCTCGGGCAGCGTGGTCACGAAGGCGACGAACATGCTGCCGACGAAGCTGCGGCTCCAGCCCATCGCCTGGGCCAACTGCACCGCGGCAAAGGGCAGCCACATGCCGGCGGCGGTCACCACCGCGGCCGCCATCGCGAAACGGCTC
>CAXBDR010000201.1:0-8468 GCA_963974265.1 uncultured Rhodoferax sp. | reverse complement strand
GGCGTGGCGCCCGAGGTCTTCGTCGACGTGCTGGCCAAGGGGGGTGGCGGCGGCATCGCGCTCGAACGCCTCAAGCCTTACCTGCTGGCGCAGGACACCTCCGGCCTGCGCTTCTCGATCGCCAACGCCGGCAAGGACATGGGTTATTACCAGACCATGGCCAGCGACGCACAGGCCCACCTGGCGATTGCCGCCGCCGTGTTGTCCACGCTGCAGGACGCGCAGGCCAAGGCCACGCCGGCCACCCTGTTGCCGGAACTGGTCCGCCTGCTCGGGCCTGCAGCCCAGGGCTGAACGACGAACCGACCACCCATGAAACTCATCACCTGGAACGTGCAATGGTTCTGCGGCATCGACGACATGGTCGACGTCGAGCGCGTCGTCGCCCATGCCCGCTCCATGGCCGACTTCGACGTCTTGTGCCTGCAGGAGGTCGCCGTCAACTATCCGCAGCTGACCGGCGACGCCGGTTTCGACCAGGTGGCGCGGCTGCGCGAACTGCTGCCTGAATACGAAATCGTCTTCGGCGCCGCCGTGACCGAACTCGGCCGGCAAGGCCAGCGCCAGCAGTTCGGCAACCTGATCGCGACCCGGCTGCCGATCTTGCAGGCGCAGTCCTACCCGCTGCCCTACCCGCCCGACCTCGGCATACGCACGATGCCGCGCATCTGCACCACCGCCACGGTCTTGTCGGCGCTCGGTCCGATCCGCGTGATGACGACGCACCTGGAGTTCTACTCCACGCTGCAACGCTTGGCGCAAGCCAAGGCCCTGGTCGACCTCCACCGCCAGGCCTGCGGCCATGTCGTCGACCCGCCGCTGGACGACGAAACCGGCAGTCCGTTCCAGAACAAGGCCCACACCACACAAGCCATCCTGTGTGGCGACTTCAACTTCGAGACGCGCGATGCGGAATACGGCGTGCTCCAGGAACCGGCGCCCGTGGGCATCAGCAGTTTGGTCGATGCATGGCCACTCGCCAATGGCACCCGGCCGCATGACCCGACATTCCGGCTGTTCGACTCGCGGTACGGGCCGGAGCCGATTTGTTGCGACTTCGTGTTTGTCAGTTCCAACCTGCAGCGGCGGGTTCGGAGGCTGTTGGTGGATGGCACAACCAAGGTATCGGACCATCAACCGGTGCTGCTGGAACTGGGCGATGGCTGATCGGATTGCGTGCTGCAGCGGGCAATGCCAGCCGCCGGTCAATCGACTTCCCCGTCAGGTGCGATGCTGAGGACTGAAATATTGCGGTTACGGTCGCTTGTTTTCTGATCGCGTATCGCCAACCAGATAGCTTGTCTGAAATTAGTGCGCCATACATTGCCATCGTCATGTCACCGGAATTATTACCATCGATCCCGAAAATCCGTCGCGTTGCCCAGTCACTGGCCATGCTTGACGCGATACTCTCTCCCGAGTGGGACTACCGCTACTTCAGCTTCAATAGAGGCTGAGCCACGGGCCAGGAGATGGCGTCCATGCGCAATGGATCAGGAGACGAATGGTTCCTCCTGTTCGACGTCAACGGCGCGGCTCTGAAGGGCTTTGCGCATGAACGCGCCTCCGATACCCCGCTAGCGCAGGAAATTCAGCGCCAAGTGCCGAACAATTTCTCGGCATTCTTGAGCGAGCCAGCGTTCTCGATGCAAGATGCAACGTTCTGCTATTGGCGAAGCGCGCGTGACCCATCATGGAACAAGGTAACCAGCGCGCTGGCTGAAGACGGCTCCAAAGAACTGCTCGCTTGGCTGATTCGGGGGCCCGCCGGCTACCGGGAATGGGCAGAGAATCACTTTGAGGTTCCAGTCGACATCAAATCGGTCTCGACTGTATTCGCGCATCAACCACTCACGGAGTCGCTCGTACGCACACTGAATCCAGGATGTGATCCAGAGTTTGCCTATGCACAAGCCGACGAAATCGGATATCCACTTTGACGCGGCCCAACCGGTTGCTCGTCAACGACACGCGGCATCTGGTCGCCACTTCGCGGCGCCTGCCGCGCGCCAGACAGCGCCAGCGTTGAACGGCCGGAGTAAGATCACTCCTTGATGCATTGGAGGTCCGAATGAACGCCTCACTTACGAAGATCGAAGCCGAAGCTCTGCAACTGACTGTAGCGGAGCGGGTGCGCCTTGCAGACCATCTTCTCGCAAGTGTGGCTGGCGATCCCAGGCTCGAACTGGAGTGGGCCGAAGAGGCTGAACGGCGATTGGCCGAACTGGAAGCAGGCGCTCCCCGTATATCTCTCGACGACGCAATTGCCCGAGCTCGCCAAGCGATTTTGTGAAGATATCCCTCAACTCCCTGGCGGAGCTGGAACTGGTTGAGGGTGCAGCCTTCTATGCGCGTGAAGCAAATGCAGAAATTGCTGGTGCCTTCATTTCGGAGTTCGATCGCTCTGCCAGGTTGCTCGGCGAATACCCGAAGCTGGGCTCGACTTGGCGAGGCCGCATTCGAAGGCTGCCGCTTCGCAGGTTTCCGTACAGCATCGTTTATTACCTGGGTGAATCGGAAGTTCGCATTCTTGCCGTTGCGCACCAACGACGTCGGCCTGGTTTTTGGAAGGAGCGTTCATGAGCAACACGAGCCAGCGGCCTGACCTGTTGCTTTAGCCGGGCTATCCCAAGTCTCGAATTTCTCACCTTGGCAGTCGCGCGGCGCGAAGCTACCGGGACAACCCGGCCTCACCACACCACCTGCCAGTTCCCCACATCGTGCCAGCGCCCGAACTTGTGCCCCACCTCGCGGAAATGGGCCACCTTGCGCATGCCGAATTTCTCGTGCAGCGCGATGCTCGGCGCATTGGGCAAGGCAATGACGCCCATGGCGGCGTGATGGCCGGCGTCCCGCAGCATGTCGAACAACTGCGCATACAACGCCGTTCCCACGCCTTGCCCATGGTTTCCGGGCGCCAGGTAGACGGTGGTTTCGACCGAGAACCGGTACGCATGGCGTTCCCGCCAGCGTGACGCGTACGCGTATCCGAGAAGTTGCCCGTCCCGCTCGGCCAGCAGCCAGGGCAGGGAAAACTGCGCGACAGCGTCCATGCGCGCAGCCATTTCGGTGGCGGTGACCGCCACTTCTTCGAAGCTGATCGCCGTCGCCAAGACATAGTGGTTGTAGATCTCGACCACCCGCGCCGCGTCGGCGCAGGTGGCGGCGCGCACCGCGCACGCACCGGTCATGGCTGGCGGTTCCGTGCCAGCATCCGGGTCGCAGCGTCGCCCAGATCCCACACCACACCCGTCATCAACCTGAGCGCGTCCCGCGCCACCGACGCCAGCATGTGCTCGTTCGGCGCATGCTGATTGCACGACGCATACGAATGCGGAATCCACACCGTGGGCAGGCCCAGCACGTCGGCAAAGATGTCGTTGGGCAAGGAGCCGCCCAGGTTGGGCAGGATGGCCGGCGGCGACCCGGTGCTGCGCTCAATCGCATCCACCGTCCAGCGCACCCAGGGATGCTCCGGGTCCAGCCGGGTTGCGGTAAAGAAGCCGTCGCGCGCCGACGTCACGCGCACCATGCCGAAGCCAGACTTGTCCAGGTGTCGCTGCAAGGCGCCAACGATGTCCGTGGGGTCGACGCCGACGACGAAACGCAGCTGGCAATGGCAGCTGGCCTTGGGCGGAATCGCATTGACCGGCTTGTCCGGATTGCCGCAGCTGAACGCCAGCACCTCGAAGCTGGACCAGCCGAACACCCGCTCGGCCGGAGTCAGGCCGGGCTCGCCCCAGTCCGGGTCGATGGACGGGCCGTCCGCGCCACCGTCGACCTGCAGGCCCGCGAGCGCGTTGCGCACCGAGGGCGTCAGGCTGTCGGGCCGCCACTCGGGCACGCGGATCTCGCCCCTGGGACCGGTGATCGTGGCCAGCGCATGCGCCAGGATGATGCCGGGGTTGGCGATCAGCCCGCCCCAGTTTCCGCTGTGGTGACCACCCTCGCGCAGGTCGACGACGAGGTCCATGTTGAGTGCGCCGCGCGAACCCAGGAAGATGGTCGGCTGGTCCGGCCGCAGGCGCGGGCCGTCGGAGGCGATGAACACGTCGGCGGCGAGCCGCTCGCGCTGTTGTTCGCAGAAGGCCTTCAGTCCCGGCGAGCCGACCTCCTCGCCGGTCTCGATCAACACCTTCAGGTTGAAACCCAGCTCGCCCCGCGTGGCCAGCACCGCTTCAACCGCTGCCAGGTTGATCGTGTGTTGTCCCTTGTTGTCGGCGGTGCCGCGGCCATACAGCCGGTCGTCCTCGCGCTGCAGCCGCCACGGTTGCAAGCCGTCGCGCCAGCTCGCGTCCTGGCCGCGGATCACGTCGCCATGGCCGTAGGACAACACCGTCGTCTGCGCAGGATTTTCGATGCGTTCGGCCAGCAGCAGCGGCCCGGCGCCGGCCACCGGGTTGTCGAACAGCTGGCAGCGGAAGCCGGAGCGCGTGTAGCTCGGCTGCAACTCGTCCGTCAGGTAGCGCCGCAGGTCGGCCGCGCGGTCCGGACTCTGGCTCTCGGACGGAATCGCGACACGCCGCGCGAGATCGTCGAAAAATCTGCCGCCGTCGAAGACATGTTCGGCGTGTTCGATTGCCTGGTTGCGGCTCATGGAAGGATCTCCTGCGGTCGTTGCATTGATGTCCACCTGTGATGCGCCGCATGATAGTCGGCCACCGCACTGACGGCGAGCGACGACGCATAGCAGCCTTGACATTTCAACCATGTCTTGCGGGGGTGTGCACGGCTACATTGCGATCGGGCCGCTCGTGGTCCGACACCATCCACCCTTCCGCCGCTATCGGCGGGCTGCAACAAGGAGACTCCCGTGAACCCCTCTATCCGGCAAACGCGCATGAACGGCGCGCGACGCACGCGCCTGTCCCGCGCACTGATTGGTGCCATGTTTGGCGCAACGCTGATGTTTGCCACAGCGTCGGCGCACGCAGCGCGTGAATGCGAGTATCCGCACTACGTTCCGGCCGAAGGCGCATGCGCCAGATTGCCTGGAGCCGAACTTTTCTACTACGATACGGGCGCAACCCGCCAGGGGCGTGGAGACACCGTGATCTTCGTCCACGCTGCCTCCGGCAATGCCGATGCGTTCCGATACAACCTGCAGGCCTTCAGCGCCGCCGGTTATCGCGCGATTGCCTACGACCGCAAGAACGTCGGCCGCAGCAGCAACACGCTGCGGGACGCGGAGCTCGGACGGCCGGTCGGTTCGACCGTCAACGACCTGGAGGAACTGACCGCGTTCCTGGGGATCGATCGCTTCCATCTGGTCGGTGTCGCCGCGGGCGCGCAGGTCGCACTGCAGTTTGCGGCCAAGCACCCGGACCGGGTCACCCGCCTGGTTCTGGCCGCCACGCTGGGCCCGCAGGGTATCGCGCAGCAAGAACCCGAAATGGCCGCACTGCAGGCGAACATCGCGCTGCCGTTCGAACAACTCTGCCCCATGACCATCGCCAATCCGCCGCCGGCGCCCTTGCGGCTGATCAGCGGCACCTCGGCGCCGACCGTCACACTTCCAGCCGTGACCATCGAACATCGTGAGCTCGGCACCTGGTTCAGGGCAACGGACCGTGAGGGTGTGGATGCCTTCCTGGCGATCGGCGACAACGCACGCCACCGCAGTTTCGATGGCTGCCGCCTGATCAATATCGGTGCCAACCAACCCGGCATGGCGACCACGGATCCGCTCAACCCGAACACCTTCGCCAAGCTCGGATCCCTGATCACGATGCGCACCTTGCTGCTCGCGGGCACCGGCGACGTGTACTACTCGCCACCGGCACACATGCAACTGTGGGGCTCCCATATTCCGGATGCCCAATACGTGCAGCTCGATACCGGCCATGCGCCGCAATTCGAGAATCCGGCGGCGTTCAATGCCGCGGTGATCCATTTCCTGAAGACCGGCACGCATGGCGGGCACCGCAGTGGCCAACGCGTCGAGCGGCCGAAGAAGCACCCGCGGCACTGACACCGGATCAAACCACGAGATCGACGCCACGCATTGCTGCATGGCGTCGATCGTCAGCCTAGGGGGAAGTCAGTCGGCAGGCTGGTAGCTGCCGATACCCGTGTACCGCAACCAGGTCGACAACAGTCCTCCCTGCTCCACACCCGGCTTGGACCAGTCGCAGACTCCACCTGGGAAGATCGATTGCAGACGCGCGGCTTCCTGGGCCGTGAACGACACGTTGTACTCCGTCAGATTGATCGGCTTGAGTTGGCACTTGACGATGTCGTTGGCCAGTGGTCCGCCAGCGGCTTCGAGCGGAAACGATGCCGTGGGATACAGGGTGTTGCACGGCGACGAACCCGCCAGGCCCTTGAACTGGACCTCCTCGATGAATGCGCCATCCTTGTAGCAACCGTCCTTGAGACTGGACGGCTTGTTGCGAATGACCTTGTCGCGCACGCTACCCGGCGCTGCATCATTCACAATGTTCGCCAACCACGCATCCATGGCCACCAATGCCAGCCCCACGGCGCTGGCCGATGTACCGTGCGCACCGCTCCACATGACATAGTTGTCGGCATTGCCATTGGCATTCCTGACCCGCTCGCGAACGCTGAAGTGCTGGAATTTCAGATGCACGTTGCCATTGGCGGCGTAGTCGGCGTAGCTGCCGTCGACATCCAGCACAGGAATCATTCCCAGGCCGCCCCCACCGTTTGTGACCTTGCCGGTCTGGTACGCAGCGCGCAAGGCGATCGGATCGGCAACGGTACGGCCTGGCGTGAAGTTGAAGTCGATGTCGACACCCCCAATCTTCTCGTTCAGGTCGAGGAACTGCTCCTTGGTGATGTCACCGGCATTGAGCGCCACCAGTCCGTATTGCACGCCGACGTTGTCGAGCGCGCGGCGGGCGAACCCATAGGTATTGACGTTGTGATCGAAAAATGTCGGTCGCGCCCCGGTCGGGTTCGTCACGGGGTCGTAGCGGACGTTGTTCGGCACGATCGCATTCCACGCGGCGTTCTGCCACCCTGGTCGCGTCGGCACGGCTTCGTATCGCACGGCATTCGATCCACCATTGCTGTTGAGTTGCCCGAAAGTACCGAAACCCGACGCCAGTCGCATTTGCTCTTGCGTCCAGAGCCCGGCCCCGTGGTTGTTGTAGTACTCCAGCATCAGACGCGAATTCACCACGGTCGCCTGTACCAGGTCCGGGAAACTCTGACGCGGAATGATGCCGTTCAGGATGCCGGGGTAGTTGCCTGCCGTGGTGATCTGCTGGATGCCGCCAGCCGAGCTGCCCCAGCCGATCGTGTACCGCACAGGGCCGTAGGTCTCGATGAACTTCTCCTTGACCATCATTGCGGTCTCGGCGGAAGTCACGTCGTTGCAGTTGTTGCGGTAGACATTCAACGACGCCGACGCCACGGCAAAACCGCGCGACAAGGCATCGTCGATGAATACGTCGCCAGTGGTCGAGCCCTGGATATAGTGCCCGCCCGAACAACCGCCACCAAACGCGTACACGAGCCGCCGGTTCCAGGCCGGGTAGTCGACGCCGGTCGATGCCGGGTCGGCCAGCAGCGCGAACTGGTAGATGGCACGGTTGACGGTACCGGTCTCGATGCGAACGATGTACGGCACCGTACGCCCTTCGTTGGTGACGGTCACCGCCATGTCGTTGGGTGCGGGGGCCTGCGGGTCGTATGCGGCAAAGGCGCCAGCCGTCGTGCGGTAGACGTGGTCCACCCGTGTCGGCGCCATGCACGGCAGGTCAATGGCGGCATTGGTATAGAACGGGCCGTTCTCGTACAGGCGGAACTGATGGGTCTGGCAATAGAACGGCGTCTCCTGCGGACCGGAGAACACCGGACCGGCGATCGGATGATTGGTCACGCGCAGCTCGGCCCGGGTGCCGGCCACGGCCCTGCCGTCGGTGCCGCGTTGCCAGGTCGCAAGCTGGTTGGTTCCGTCGCGCAAGCCGGTGACCAGGCCATTGAGTTCCTGGCTCCCGACGGACCGGAATACGCCAGTGACATCGGTGCCGTTCAACTCGACCACCATCGTGGCCGGATCCAGCTGCGAAGCCACTCGCAGCTTCAAAAGCACGTCGCCGCCGGACACCATGTCGGCGCGGGTGGAAATGGCTTCCAGCGAATTGACCGATACGGGGTCGGACGACCCGCCTCCGCATCCGATCAGTAAACCGGCCGCGCCAAGAGACGCCAGCAAGGCGCGCCTCGCGTTTCGATGAAGTGTCATGTCTCTACTCCTGTTGTGAATGTTGTTGCATCGACTTGGTGCGCACCAGCGACGCTGGTTTATAGAACCGGCGTCGGCACGATGTCAGATAGGCTGCCCACAAAGCTGTTATGTGTCTGCGCACAGGTCGACGGACCTTCTGCGGCCTTGGCGACTGCGCTCCGATCTCGCCCGCTTCGCATACAGTCGGTGGTAGTTCCCGCCGGAGACCACGCCATGCAGCGCCAGATGGACCACGTGAACAGGATGGCTT
>CAXBDR010000200.1:0-8595 GCA_963974265.1 uncultured Rhodoferax sp. | reverse complement strand
CGAGCCTGAAGCCGCAGGGCTGGGAACGCATCGTCGGGACCTTGCGTGAGGAAGCGGGCGAGATCGACCTCAAGGATACTTTGGCGCAGGTACTGACGGCGCTCGACGAGGGAAGCGACGGCGACGTGCCGGGCCTGCCACTGCCGCGACTGCATATCGCGGAACACCTCTACAACCCCTTGCTGCTGGCAGCTCCTGCGAAACCCGTACCCAGGGGAGAGCAACTCAGCTTGCTGGATGACCAGCCTGTCGCGTTGCGCATATCGCCGCCGCCATTGCAGGACAGCGAGGCGCGCCTGGTCTGGGACGTGCGGCGGGTCTGGGAACGGCTGCACGTCTTGCCTTCGTGGATCGGAGTCGACGTGGTTGTGCTGCGCAATCTGGCAGGTGTGGGTGTGGGCTTGTTTGCAGCAGAGGGGTTTTTTCCGGATTTTCTTTTGTGGCTGCGACATGGGGAGCGACAGGTCTTGGCGTTCGTCGAGCCGAAGGGTCTACGTCACCAGTGGCCGGAAGACAAGTTCAAGTTGCTGGAGGATGTCGTGCCGACGTGGGCGTTTTCTGTGCCGGTACGAGGATATGTCCTCAGCGCCAACACAGAAGCGGAATTGCGCAAGATTCGCACCGGGTTCACATGGGCGCATGCCCCGGAGGTGTTGTTGCATCAAGATCCCGATGGTCATTATGTGGAGGTTATGCTGGAGCGGCTCAAGGCACTCCTGCCGACACTGTGATGACTGCCCGTGCCCTGACCGTCGGCGCCTTCTCCACGCTGATGCTGATCGCCCTGATGATGGGCGCCAACCATGTCGCGGCACGCATCGCGTTCAACAACGGCGTCGACGTCGCCACCGCCGTGGTGTTCCGCAGCGTCGTCACGACCCTGGTCATCGTCATGCTGCTGTTCGTGCAGCGGGTGCCGGTGGTGTTCAACGCGCGCCATCGCCGCTACCTGCCGTTGATCGGCCTGCTGGTGGGCGTGCAAAGCCTGTGCCTGTATTCGGCAGTGGCGCGGCTGCCGGTGGCGCTGGCCTTGCTGGCGTTCAATACCTACCCGCTGTGGACGGCATTGTGGGCCGCGCTGATCTACCGCCGGCCGCCCGAACGCGCGGTGCTGATGGCGATGCCGGTGATCCTGCTGGGCCTGGCACTGGCGCTCGACGTGCTCGGTGCCGCCTCCGGCTTGGGCGCGGCTGGCCAATGGAGCCGCATCGGTGTCGGCGTGGCATTCGCGCTGGCGGCCGCGGCCACGTTCGGCGCTGCGCTGGTCTTCACCCAGCACGAGGCGGCCGATGTCGACGGCCGGGTGCGCACCGCCACCACGCTGGGCTTGGCGGGCGTGATCGCGCTGGCCAGCGTGACCGTACAGGGTGGTTTCCATTTTCCGCAGGCGCCGGCCGGCTGGTGGGGGCTGTTGGCGCTGACTTTCCTGTACGGCACGGCCTTCACCATCATGTTCACCGTGTTGCCGCGGCTCGGCGTGGTCGGCAACTCTGCCATCATGAACGTCGAGCCGGTCTTCGCGCTGGTGCTGGCCTGGCTGATCCTGGGCCAGGCGATCGCTCCGGTGCAGGTGGCGGGCGCCCTGCTCGTCGTCGGCGCCGTGATGGTGCTGGGCATGCGCAGAAGGGTCTGAACGCGCGGGTTCTTGCGTCAGAATGTGTGCTTGCATGGATGCATGCGGCAGGTGCCGATGGTCGGGACGACCAGACGATTCTCAAAGGAGCGACATGGCTACGAAGAGCAAGCAGGGCGACCAGATCCATCCCGCGATCAAGGGCGTGCAATTGTCCGGTGCCTCCAAGGTCAAGGTCGCGGTCAGCGACATCGACGGCGTGTTGCGCGGCAAGTACCTGCACATCGACAAGTTTCTCGGCGCGGCCGAAGCGTACCCGGCCGGCGGTTTCGGCTTCTGCGACGTGGTGCTGGGCTGGGACATGATGGATGTCACGTACGACAACACCACCGCCACCGGCTGGCAACACGGCTTTCCCGATGCGCTGGCCCGGCTCGACCTGAACACCGCGCGCACCATCCCGTGGGATGCGAACACACCGTTTTTCCTCGGCGACTTCGTCAACGCCGATGGCACGCCGCATGCGCAATGTCCGCGCCAGGCCTTGAAGCGGGTGCTCAGGCGCGCCGAGAAGATGGGTTTCTCGGTCATGACCGGCATGGAGTTCGAGTGGTTCAACTTCCTCGAGACGCCGGAGACCTGGGCGGAGAAGAAAGGCGTGGCGCCGCAGACGCTGACGCCGGGCATGTTCGGCTATTCGCTGCTGCGCATGAACCAGCATCGCGAATTCTTCAACGCGCTGATGGACCAGATGCTGGCCTTCAAGGTGCCGATCGAAGGCCTGCACACCGAGACCGGGCCGGGCGTGTACGAAGCGGCGATCGGCTTTTCCGAGGCGCTGGAGCAGGCGGACAGGGCCATATTGTTCAAGTCCGGCACCAAGGAGATCGGCGCGCGTTTCGGCATCATGCCCAGCTTCATGGCCAAGCCACACCAGACCATGCCGGGCTGCAGCGGCCACATCCACCAGAGCCTGTCGGACGGCAAGACCAACCTGTTCTTCGACGCCAAGGCGCCGCGCAGGATGAGCAAGTTGTTCGAGAGTTACCTCGCCGGACAGGTCGCTTGCATGATGGAGTTCGCGCCGATGATCTGGCCCACGATCAACAGCTACAAGCGACTGGTCGACGGCTACTGGGCGCCGGTCAAGCCGACCTGGGGCATCGACAACCGCACTGCCAGTTTCCGCGTCATCGCCGGCAGCCCGAAGGCGACCCGGCTCGAGACACGCTGCCCGGGTGCCGACGTCAATCCCTACCTGGCGATGGCAGCCGTCATCGCGGCCGGGCTGCACGGTGTCGAGAAAGGCATGAAGCTGACCGCGCCGCCGATCACCGGCACCAACGTCGGCGGCGAGAACATCCCCCGCGCGCCGCGCACGCTGATCGAGACCAATCGCAACTTCCTGCGGTCGACCATCGCCCGCGACTGGCTGGGCGACGGCTTCGTCGACCACTTCGCTGCCACCCGCGACTGGGAGTGGCGCCAGTGGCTGGACGCGGTCACCGACTGGGAGATGAAGCGGTACTTCGAGATAATCTGAGACCTTGTGTGCCAGACCAAAGATCGCGCAGCGATTCCTGCTCTGGCATCAACACGGTGTAGCTGTTCGACTGTTCCCTGGAGTGTCACAAGAAATCGGAATCTGACCCCGATTCATTGCTGCGAGCCCGGAAATCGGAATCTGACCCCCATTTAACTGACCCCCATTCAACTGTATGACCATCACCAACTTCTCATTTCCGACGCCGATCCGTTTTGGCGCCGGCGCTCGCAAGCTGGTTGGCGCGCATCTGCGTGAGCAGGGTTGCACGCGGCCGCTGATCGTCACCGACAAGGCGTTGGCCGCGTTGCCGGTGCTGGCCGAATTCCAGGGGCATCTGGACGGGCTTGATGTCGCCGTGTTCTCCGGCGTGTTCGGCAACCCGACCTGCAGCCAGGTCATGGACGGCGCGGCCGCGTTCAAGGCGCACAACGCCGACTGCGTGATCGGCTTCGGTGGCGGCGCGGCGCTCGACGTGGCCAAGATCGTCGGCGTGGCGGCTACGCACGAGGGCGACATCCTGGAATATGTCTGGGACCATCCGCAGGTGCGCGCGATCACGAACCCGCTGCCCTATTTCGTCGCGTTGCCGACCACGTCGGGCACCGGCTCCGAAGTCGGCCGCTCGAGTGTCGTCAGTGAAAACGACACGCACCTCAAGCGTGTGGTGTTCAGCCCGAAGATCCTGGCGAAAACCGTGTTTGCCGATCCGGAACTGACGTTCGGCCTGCCGCCCGCCGTGACCGCCGCCACCGGCATGGACGCGCTGACGCACAACATCGAGAGTTACCTGTCGCCGGCCTTCCACCCGCTGTGTGACGGCATTGCGCTCGAGGGCACGCGCATCGCGGCGCGCGCACTGCAGACCGCCGTACGCGAGCCGAGCAACCTGCAGGCCAGAAGCGACATGATGATGGCCTCGATGATGGGCGCCATCGCGTTCCAGAAGGATCTGGGTGCCGTGCATTCCTGCGCCCATGCGCTGGGTGCGGTCTGTGACCTGCACCATGGGCTGGCCAACGCCTTGATGATCGACACCGTGCTGGCCTGGAACTACGAGGCAGTGCCGGCGAAATTCGATGAACTTGCACATGTCTGCGGCGTCGCCGGTGGCGGCAAGGCCTTCGTGCCCTGGTTGCGCGAGCTCAACGCCGCCATCGGCATCGAGGGTCCGCTGTCGCGGCATGGCGTGAAGGCCGAACAGCTGCCGCGCCTGGTCGAGATCGCCACCGCCGACATCTGCCACCAGACCAACCCCCGGCCGTGTACCGCGGCCGATTTCGAAGCGCTGTTCAAGGCTGCGATCTGAACATGGCACCGACACCCCGCGACCGCGCCAGGATTGCCGTCAGCGCCTGTTTCTTCTACCCGGATCCTGCGCGCGCCGCGTTCGCGCGCAAGACGCTGAACTACGTCGAGCAATCAGTGCCGCACTGGATCATGTCCGGTGGCGCGGTGCCGGTCATGGTTCCTTCTCCCACTGGCGACACCGCGCGGGGCGACATCGGTTTTGCCGACTATGCCCAGTGGCTCGATGGCCTGGTGCTGCATGGTGGCGCCGACCTGTGGCCCGGCAGCTACGGCGAAGCGCCGTTGCAGGAGGCCTGGAAGGGCGACGCCAACCGCGATGTCTACGAGATCGCACTGGTCAAGGCCTTTGTCGCCGCCGGCAAGCCGGTGTTCGGTATCTGCCGCGGCCTGCAGCTGATCAACGTCGCGTTCGGCGGCAGCCTGTACCAGGACATCGGCACGCAACACCCCCAGGCGCTGGTGCACCGGGATGCCGAGGTCTACGACCTGAACTTCCACCCGGTCGAACTGGTCCCCGGTTCCCGGCTGGCGCAGCTGCTGCCGGGCGAGAACCGCCACACCATCAACAGCGTGCACCACCAGGGCATCAAGCAGCTGGCCAAGGACTTCGTCGTCGAGGCGCGTTGCCCGGACGACGGCATGATCGAGGCCATTCGTTGCACCGCCGGCCCGTGGGTCGCCGGTGTGCAATGGCATCCGGAATTCCACAAGGAAGAACACGGCACGCTGAACGACGCGCCCATCCTGCAGGACTTCCTCACGGCGGCGCTCGCCACCCGCACAGGCTGAACCAACCCCATGCCCCAACTCACCATCCTCAATCCCGCCACCGGCGCCGCCATCACCCAGGTGCCGGCCGACGACGCTGCATCGGTCGCCGCCAAGGCCCGCGCCGCGCGCGCGGTGCAGCCGGCCTGGGCGGCGCAGCCGATCGCCGAACGCCGTGCCTGCATCGTGCATTTCCGCGCCAGCATCGTCGAACAGCTCGATGCGCTGGCCACCGTGATGACGCTTGAAACCGGCAAGCCGATCGCGATGTCGCGCAACGAGCTCAACGGACTGCTTGGACGCATCGATTTCTTCCTGGACCAGAGTGCCGCCGCGGTGGCGACGGAGACCGTGTTCGACGACGCCGGCATGTGCGAGCAGATCGAGCACACCCCGCTCGGCGTCGTGGCCAATATCTCGGCATGGAACTACCCCTGGTTCGTCGGCTGCAACGTCATCGTCCCGGCGCTGCTGACCGGCAACACGGTGTTGTACAAGCCGTCCGAATACGCCACGTTGACCGGGCTGGAGATCGGCCGCTTGCTGCACGACGCTGGCGTGCCGCGCGAGGTGTTCTCGGTGCTCGTGGGGGGTGGCGAGGTCGGCGCGGCCCTGCTGGAGCAGCAGATCGACGGCCTGTTCTTCACCGGCTCGCACGCCACCGGCCAGCGCATCGCGCAGGCGCTTGGCCCACGGCTGGTCAAGCTCCAACTCGAGCTCGGCGGCAAGGACCCGACCTACGTCTGCGACGACGCCGATCCCAAGCTGGCCGCTGCCTCGCTGGCCGATGGCGCGATGTACAACACCGGCCAGAGCTGTTGCTCGGTCGAGCGTATCTACGTGCACGAGAAGATCCACGATGCCTTCGTCGAGGCCTTCATGGATACCGTGCGCGGCTTCGCCGTCGGCGACCCGACGCGCGACGACACCTACATCGGCGCCATCACGCGCGCAGCGCAGCTCGACGTGTTCGATGCCCAGGTTGCCGACGCCAAGGCCAAGGGCGCGACGCTGCTGTGTGGCGGCGAGCGCCTGCCCGGACCCGGCAACGGGTATGCGCCCACCGTCTTCACCAACGTCGACCACAGCATGGACCTGATGCGCGAGGAAACCTTCGGGCCGCTGATCGGCATCCAGAAGGTCGCCGACGACGAGGAAGCCGTCCGGTTGATGAACGACACCCGCTACGGCCTGACCGCCGGGGTCTTCACGCCCGATGAAGGCCGTGCCCGCAGCGTGCTGGCCCAGGTGCACGCCGGCAGCGTGTACTGGAACTGCTGTGACCGCGTCAGCCCGCGCCTGCCCTGGAGCGGTGTAGGCGATTCCGGCGTCGGCCTGACCTTGTCGACCTACGGCATCCAGACCTTCACCCGACCCAAGGCATGGCATCTGCGCAGGGCATGACGGCGGTCAACGGGCAAGGGGGCCTCGCTCTCTTTGATCTCGACCACACGCTGTTGCTGGGCGACAGCGATGTGTTGTGGTGCGATTTCCTGATGGACCAGGGCGTGCTCGACCGCACGGTGTTTGCCGCTCGCAGCGCTGACATCGAGGCGCGGTACAAGGCCGGCACGGTCGATGCCGCCGAGTTCGCGCAGTTCTACCTGTCCACGCTCAAAGGCCGTACCCCCGCGCAATGGGAGCCGCTGCGCCAGCAGTTCCTGCGCGAGCAGGTGATTCCGCGCATTCCCCAGGCCTCGTGCGAGCTCGTGCGGGAACACCAGCGGCGGGGCGACCTCGTCGTGTTGACGACAGCCACCAACCGCTTCCTGACCACGCTCACCGCCGAATACCTGGGCATCCCCCACGTCATCGCCACGGAACCCGAACTGCTCGATGGTGTCTTCAGTGGCGGCACCACCGGCGTGCTCAACATGCGGGCTGGCAAGGTCACCCGCCTGCACGCCTGGCTCGAGCAGCGCGGCCAGCATCTGGCGCAGTTCGACAGCACCGCCTACAGCGACTCGATCAATGACCTGCCTTTGCTCGAAGCGGCCAACCATGCCGTGGTGGTGCATGCGGATGCGAAGCTGTCGGCGATCGCCGCCCAACGGGGATGGTCTACCATGGATTTGTCGGGGTCGAACCCTGGCGCAACGGACGCAACATGAACAATGATTTCTTCAAGGACCGGCATGTGCTGGTGGTCGGTGGCAGCAGCGGCATCGGCGCCGGCATCGGAGCCGCGTTTCATGCACAGGGTGCCCGGGTGACGGTCAGTGGCGCAACCGGCGCCGAGGTCGAACGGGCCCGCGGCGCGTCCGAACTGGCGGGTATTGCGGTCATGCAGCTGGACGTGCGCGACGATGCCGCCGTGCAGCGGGCCATCGGCGGCCTGGCGCAACTGGATGTGCTGGTCAACTGCGCCGGTGTCATCCGCCGCGGCGAGGAACTCGATCCTGCCGTTTTCGCACAGGTGCTCGACATCAACCTGAACGGCTCCATGCGCACCTGCGCCGCGGCGCGAGAGCTGCTCAAGGCGTCCAGGGGCTGCATCATCAACACCGCGTCGATGCTGAGCTTCTTCGGCGGCGGCCTGGTGCCGGCCTATTCCGCCAGCAAGGGCGGCGTCGCCCAGCTGACCAAATCGCTGGCCATTGCCTACGCGGCCGACGGCATTCGCGTCAACGCGGTCGCGCCGGGCTGGATCGCCACCCCGCTGACAGCCGCGCTGCAGCAGGACGCCGCGCGCAGCGGGCCCATCCTGGCCCGCACGCCGATGGGCCGCTGGGGCACGCCCGATGACGTGGCCGGCGCCGCGTTGTTCCTCGCTTCGCCCTGGGCGGGTTTTGTCACCGGCACCGTGTTGCCGGTCGACGGCGGTTATCTCATCACCTGATCGAAGGAGTTCACGCATGATCATCCAGCAAGCCGGCATCCAGCCCGAAATCGCCGTCCAGGCCGTCCCGGACGACGAACGTGTCTGGGTGCCCCAGGCCCCCGACGTCTGGTTCCGCCCACTGCTGCTCAACACCGTCACCGGCAGCTGGTGCAACCTGCTGCGGGTACGCAAGTCCGGCGTTTTGTCGCGCCACATCCACCCGTCCTGGGTCACCGGCTATGTGATCAAGGGCGCCTGGCGTTACCTGGAGCACGACTGGGTCGCCTCGCAGGGCTCCTTCGTGTACGAGCCGCCGGGCGAGATTCACACCCTGGTGGTTGACGAGGTCAGCGGGTCGACCGAGATGATCACGCTGTTCAACATCCACGGCGCCATGGTCTATCTCGATGCCGATGGAAAGCAAAGCGGCTACGAAGACGTGTTCAGCAAGATCGCGATGTGCCGCGCCCACTATGCCGAGAACGGGCTCGGTGCGGAGTACCTCGACCAGTTCATCCGCTGAAACGAAAGACGCCCCCCGTCTGTCCGGTCGCACTTCGTGTCGACCGGCCGAGTCGT
>CAXBDR010000199.1:0-8638 GCA_963974265.1 uncultured Rhodoferax sp. | reverse complement strand
AACGCCAAGGTCGAGCTCAACCACGTGCCGTTCAAGGGCAATGCCGACATGCAGCAGGCGCTGCTCGGCGGCCATGTGATGGCGCAGAGCGACGCCACCGGCTGGGACAAATACGTCGACGGCGGCCAAATGCGGCTGCTGGTCACGTTCGGCGAGGAGCGCACCAAGCGCTGGCCTGACGTGCCCACGGCCAAGGAACTCGGATACGGCGTGGTCTCGCAGTCACCGTACGGCCTGGTCGGCCCCAAGGGCATGGACCCGGCGATCGTCAAGACGCTGCACGACGCGTTCCGCAAGGCGATGGACGACCCCAAGCACATGGAGGTGCTGGGGCAGTTGAACCAGGCGGTGTGGTACCGCAGCGGCCCGGACTACGCAAAATGGGCCAGCGAAACCTTTGTGCGCGACAAGAAGCTGATCGAGCGTCTGGGCCTGGCGGCGAAGTAGGCGGCGCGGCGCCTCGGCGCCGCACCGGTACCGGGCAGCCGGGTCATCGACCCGGCTGGCAAGGACCGAGGCGGAAAACGGGGCACGCGGCCGACGCCCGGGCTCCCCGCCGGCAATGCCCGCTGCCGTCTACGCGATCTCGGCGATCATCTCGATCTCGACGCAGGCGCCCATCGGGATCTGGGCCACGCCGAAGGCGCTGCGGGCATGGGAGCCGTTGTCGCCGAACACCTGGCCGATCAACTCGCTGGCGCCGTTGGTCACCAGGTGCTGCTCGGTGAAGTCGCCGGTGGAGTTGACCAGCGACATCAGCTTGACGATGCGCTTGACGCGGTTCAGGTCGCCACCGACGGCAACGTGCAAGGTGCCCATCAGGTCGATGGCGATGGCGCGTGCGGCGGCCTTGCCTTCATCGGTCGTCATGTTCTTGCCCAACTGGCCGACCCAGGGCTTGCCGTCTTTCTTGGCGATATGGCCGCTCAGGAAAACCAGCTTGCCGGTCTGCACGAAGGGCAGGTAGGCGGCTGCGGGCATGGCCACCGGCGGCAGCGTGATGTCGAGTTCGGTGAGTTTGTCGTAGACGTTCATGGTGATGTTTGTGACTGTGACTGTGACTGGGTTTGTGATGGAGCGGCGGGTGCCGACGCCGGCAGCGCGTCGAACAGTGTATGGCCTGTGTCGTCCTCGGGCTCCAGCGGCGCGACCGTGACGGCCACCGTCAGTTCATGGTTGGCGCCGCCGTGGATCACGCCGCGGATCGGCGACACGTCGGAGAAGTCGCGCCCAATGGCCAGGACCACGTAGTCGTCGCCGGGCGCGCCCCAGCCCCAGCGGTCGTTGGTCGGGTCGAAATCGCACCAGCGGGTCACACCGTCCTGGGTGGGCAGCAGCAGGGAGATCCAGGCGTGCGAGGCATCGGCTCCGACCAGCCGCGGCTGTCCCGGCGGCGGCTGGGTTAGCAGGTAGCCGCTGACGTAACGCGCCGACAGGCCCAGCGAACGCAGGCAGGCGATCATGATGTGGGCGAAGTCCTGGCACACGCCATGGCGCTGGCGCAGCGCCTCGATCGCCGGCGTGTGGACTTCGGTGCTCTGGCTGTCGTAGCGGAATTCCTGGTGGATGCGCTGCATCAGGTCCAGCGTGGCCGCATGCAGGTCGGCGTCCGGTGCAAAGCTGGGTTGCGCATAAGCCGCGAACTCGGCGTGTCGCGGCACATGCTGGGACGGGAAGCGGAATTCGACATCGGCGTCGTAGACCGCGTCGGCCCGGTAGCGGAAATGCTCGGCGGCCTGTTCCCAGGGCAGGGCGACCGCCGTCATGTCCAGCGTGCGGGTCTGGACCACGCTGGTGGCCGTGACCTCGAGCCGGTCATGCGGAATCTGCAGCGACAGGAAGCTGCGCTGGTTGCCGAATGCGTCGACCGATTCGCGGCATTGCGACGGCGTTGGCGAGATGCTCAGCCGGTGCGACAGCAGATCCTGCGCAACGGTCGTGCGGGGCCGCAGGCAGGCAATATGCTGGGCCACGTCCACCGGCGGTGTGTAGTCGTAGCGGGTGGTGTGCGTGATCGACAGCTGCATCAGGCCCCCACGCTTTGCTCGGACGCGCCGGAATGGGTGAAGTAGGTCGCGCTGATGAGTTCGGACACCGCGTGCGAGGCGTTGCCGCATTGCTCCAGAACCTGCAGCAGATGGGGCCAAGCGGTCGGCACGCCGGCGTCGTCCGAGGCCTCCTCCAGCGCGGGCTGGGACGTGCACAGATGCGCCAGGCTCCAGCGTGCCGGATCGGGCACCTCCAGCGACATCGGGCTCAGTTCGTTCGGCTCGCTGCCGGCCAGCTTGGCCAGGCGTCCGCGCAGCGTATGCGCGACCCAGGCCAGCGAGCGCGGATTGTCCCTGTTGAGCACGAGCAGGTCGACCAGGGCCGGCATTTCGCGGCTTTGCTGGAATTGCGCGCGGAACGAGATGCTGCTGTCGAACAGCGCCAGCATGGCCTCGAAACCGGCGGGGTCGGCGAGCGAGCCGGCCTCCAGCCCGAGGTCGAGCGACGCGGCCAGGAAACCCAGCCGTTCGACATGGCGACCGATGCTGAGCAATCGCCAGCCATCGTCGCGCGTCATCCGGTCGGTCTGGGCGCCGGTGATGGCGGCCATCTGGCGACCGATGGTGCGCAAAAGGTCGAGCGCTTCGAGCGCGCCGTATTCGGCTGGTCGATCGAGCTCGGCGAAGGTCCGGGCCAGTTCATCCTGCGCCCGTTCGATCAGTTGCCAGTGCTCGAGCGACAGGCGTTCGCGCACCGACGATCCGGCCTGGCGCACCGCCCGCAGGTTGTAGCCGACGCTGCACACCTGCGAATCGCTGCCCAGGCTGGCGATCAGCGAGCGTTCGAATACCCTGCGCGACTGCGCCAGCGCCGGCACGTCCGGCAGCACCAGTCCGTGGAAACGGGCCATGGCGTCGAGCCAGCCCAGCAGCCGGCCGTTGGTCTGGTCCTCGCCGCCCAGGCATTCGAGCGTCAGGCGCGCCAGCGCGATGGAATTCTCGGTGCGTTCGGTATACCGCCCCAGCCAATACAGATTTTCGGCGGCGCGGCTGGTAACCAGCGGCTTGCGCTGGGCCACCATCTCCACCGTCAGCGCCGGTGCCAGCAGCGTGGTGCGGTCGGGCTTGGCATCGGTCATGACCCAGACGTCGGCGCTGCTGCCGCCGCGCTGCATCGCGGCGATCTCGGCGCGCGCATGGGCGACGCGGGCCAGCCCGCCGGGCAGGACGCGCCAGGACTGCGGACCGTTGCTGACCGCGAACACCCGCAGCATGGCCGAGCGCGGCACGATCTGGCCGGCATCCGGCGTGCTGCCGCCTTGCCAGGTCGGGATCTGCGACAGCGGCATGTAGGCCTGCACCGTGTGGTCGTCTCCCTGCAGCGCGATGCGCCCGGCCCATTCGTCGATTTCGCGGGCCGACAGCTCCAGGCCCAGCACCGACTGGAAACCCTCGGACGATTCCCCAGGGGGATAGGTCGGCTTGATGGCGCAGGCGGCCAGGCGTGGCAAGGCCGCATCCATCGCCGCGCGTTCGCCGCACCACCAGGTCGGCAAGGCGGCCAGCTTGAGTTCTTCGCCGAGCAACTGTCGGGCCAGCGCCGGCAGGAAGCCGAGCAGCGCGGGCGACTCGAGAAAGGCCGAACCGGGCATGTTGGCCATCAGGACGTTGCCCGCGCGCACCGCCTGCAGCAGGCCGGGCACGCCAAGGCTGGAGTCGGCGCGCAACTCCAGCGGATCCAGGAAGGCGTCGTCCATGCGCTTGAGCAGGCCGTGGATCGGCACCAGGCCGCGCAGCGTCTTGAGGTAGAGCCTTTGGTCGCGCACGACCATGTCGCCGCCCTGGACCAGGGTCAGGCCCAGGTATCGCGCCAGATACGCATGCTCGAAATAGGTTTCGTTGTAGGGGCCGGGTGTCAGCAGCGCAATATGGGCGTCGCGTCCGCCCGGACTGGAGGCCTTGAGGTTGTCCACCAGTGCCCGGTAGGTGCCGCCCAGGCGCTGAGCATGCATGTTCTCGAACGGCTCGGGGAACAGCTGCGAGATCGCGATCCGGTTCTCGAGCAGGTAACCCAGGCCCGACGGCGCCTGGGTCCGCTGCGACACCAGCCACCAGTTGCCGTCCGGGCCATGGGCCAGGTCGAATGCGGCGATGTGCAACCGGGTGCCGCCCACCGGCTCGGCGCCACGCATGGCGCGCAGGTAACCGGAATGGCCTTGCACCAGCGCTGGCGGAATCAGGCCCTCGCGCAACAGCTCCTGGGGCCCGTAGATGTCGGCCATGACACGTTCGAGCAGCCGGGTGCGTTGCAACACCCCGGCCTCGATCTGGCGCCAGCTCTGCGGCGTGACGATGAGCGGAAACAGGTCCAGCGACCAGGGGCGCGGCGGGCCACCGGCGTCGGCATAGACGTTGTAGGTCACGCCGTTGTCGCGCAGCTGGCGCCGCAGCCGGCCGGAGCGGCGATTGAGGTCCTGCGGGTCGAGCGGGCCCATGTGTTCGAAGAACGATGCCCAGTGCGGCGCCATCGGCGCCGGGTCGGGGCTGTCTGCCGGTGTATCGCGGATGGCCTGGTTGTAGACCTCGTCCAGATGCCCCGGCGCCGCGGCGGCCGGACGCAAGGGGGCCTCGTCCGCCACCGGCGTTGCCGGCCGCTGCGCGCGGGGTGTGGTCGGGTCCTGGCTCATGCGGTGCGTCAGCGCTGGCGCAGGTCCAGCGTGAACGGAAACTCGCGGTTGCCGGCGATCGCAATGCTGGGCGCCACGTCGGGCATGGTGCCGGGCGTATGGCCCATGGCGACGAAACGCGACAGGCGCCGGCTTTCCGCCTCGTTGGCGTTGACCGGCAAGGTCTCGTAGCTCAGGCCGCCCGGATGCGAGACGTGGTATTGGCAGCCGGCGATCGAACGGCGCATCCAGGTGTCGACGATGTCGAAGGTCAACGGCGAATGCACGTCGATCGACGGATGCAGTGCCGAGGGCGGACTCCAGGCCTTGTAGCGCACGCCGGCAACGAATTCGCCTTCGGCCCCGGTGGGTTGCATGGCCAGCGGCCGGCCGTTGCAGGTGATGGCGTAGCGGCTTTCGTTGAAGCCGGTCACATGGACCTCGATGCGCTCGAGCGAGGAGTCCACGTAGCGGGCCGTGCCGCCGGCGCTGTTTTCCTCGCCCATGACATGCCAGGGTTCGAGCGCATTGCGCAGCGTCAGCTCCATGCCGGCGGCGGCGATGCCGCCCACCAGCGGGAAGCGGAACTGCAGGTGCGGTGCGAACCAGGCGGGGTCGAAGCCGTAGCCGGCCAGTCGCATCTCGGCGATCACGTCCTCGAAGTCCTGGCGGATGAAGGTCGGCAGCATGAAGCGGTCGTGCAGCGAGGTGCCCCAGCGGCTGAGCCGCGCCTGGTAGGGCTGCTTCCAGAACCGGGCCACCAGCGCGCGCAGCAGCAGCTGCTGCGCGATGCTCATGCGCGCATGCGGCGGCATTTCGAACGCGCGCAACTCGAGCAGGCCGAGCCGGCCGGTCGAGGAGTCGGGCGAATACATCTTGTCGATCGAAAACTCGCTGCGATGGGTGTTGCCGGTGACGTCGATCAGCACGTTGCGCAGCGTGCGGTCCACCAGCCAGGGGGGCATGGAGGCACCGAATTTCTCGCGGTTGGCGTGGATTTCCTGGAGCGCGATCTCGAGCTCGTACAGCTGGTCGTTGCGCGCCTCGTCGACACGCGGTGCCTGGCTGGTCGGGCCCACGAACATGCCGCTGAACAGGTAGCTCAGGCTCGGGTGGTTGTGCCAATAGGCCAGCAGGCTGGCCAGCAATTCGGGCCGGCGCAGGAACGGGCTGTCGCTGGGCGTGGCGCCGCCCATCACGAAGTGATTGCCGCCGCCGGTGCCGGTGTGGCGGCCGTCGGTCATGAATTTCTCGGCCGACAGGCGCGACTCCCAGGCCGCGTTGTAGAGGAACTCGGTGTTGTGCACCAGCTCGCCCCAGGTCGACACCGGATGCACGTTGACCTCGATCACGCCCGGGTCGGGTGTGACCTGCAACAGCTTGAGGCGCGGATCGCGCGGCGGCGGATACCCCTCGAGCACCAGGCGCACGCCCTGCTCGGTGGCCGTGGCCTCGATCGCGGCCAGCAGTTCCAGGTAGTCCTCGAGCTGCTCGAGGGGCGGCATGAAGACATACAAGACGCCCGACGCCTGGCCCTGGATTTCGGCCTTCGGGCCGTTGGCACGGCGCGGGTCGCGCACCTCGACGCACAAGGCCGTGCGCGAGAGCCAATGGGCCGATTCCTGGCGATCCGGCACGCGTGCGAAGTCCGCCGGCTCAGCCTGGTCAACCCGATGCGCATGGGCGCTGGTGACGCTGGCGGATTGCGACGCGCGCGCCGCTTCCTGCGTCACCCGTGCCGCTTCGGACGGGGCGCCGGTTCCGGCCAGGTAGGGCGTGATGCCGGGCTGGGCGGACCTGGCGTCGGCGCCGCCTGCCATGGTGGCCTTGGGCGCCGACGGCGCCACCGCATAACGTTGCGCCAGCGCCGCGTGGGGGAGCAGGTCGCCGCGCGCATCGTACGGGTCCTGCGGGATGTGGTACGGATAGTCGGCCTCGCTGACCCAGGGCAGGGAGTCCAGCGGCAGGCGCAGGCCCATCGGCGAGTCGCCGGGCATCAGGTACAGACGTTCGTCGCGCACGAACCACGGGCCGGTGGCCCAGCGTGCGCCGCCGCCGGCGGCACGATCGGCCACCTTGAGCGGCAACACGTAACCCACCACGCTGTCGAGTTTCTGGGTGAAGACCCGGCGCAGTCGGGCTCGTTCCATCTCGTCGTCGAGGCGGGATTTGAACGGGTCGACATTGACCGGCAGACGGCGCTCGCGCCACAGGTAATACCAGCTGTCCTCGTAGCCGGGCAGGATGTGTTGCCCGCTCACGTCCAGGCGCTGTGCCAGGCCGTGGATGAACTTCTCGGCGACCTCGCTGGAGTAGTGGGTCGGCTCGCGCTCGTCGACGAACAGCTCGGGCCTGGCCCAGACCGGCTCGCCATCGGCGCGCCAGTAGATGTTCAGCGCCCAGCGCGGCAATTGCTCGCCCGGATACCACTTGCCCTGGCCGAAATGCAGGAAGCCTCCCGTGCCGTATTGCGCGCGCAGCTTGTGCACCAGGGCGGTGGCGAAGCCGCGCTTGGTCGGCCCGAGCGCGTCGGTGTTCCATTCGGCGGCGTCGCGGTCGTTCACGGCCACGAAGGTCGGTTCGCCGCCCATGGTCAGCCGCACGTCGCCGTCGATCAGTTCCTTGTCGACCGCGGCACCGAGTTCCATCACCTTGGCCCATTGTTCCTCGGTGTAGGGCTTGGTGACGCGGGGTGCCTCGTACAGCCGGGAGATCTTCATCTCGTGCGCGAACGTCACCTCGGCGATCTCGACACCGCCTTCGATCGGTGCCGCGCCCGAGGGTTGCGGCGTGCACGCCAGCGGAATGTGGCCTTCGCCGGCGAGCAGGCCGGAGGTGGGGTCCAGGCCGATCCAGCCGGCGCCGGGCAGGTAGACCTCGCACCAGGCGTGCAGGTCGGTGAAGTCGACTTCGGTGCCGCTGGGGCCGTCCAGGGCCTTGACGTCGGGTACCAGCTGGATCAGGTAGCCGGACGTGAAACGCGCGGCCAGCCCGCAGTGGCGCAGCAGGTTGACCAGCAGCCAGGTCGAGTCGCGGCAGGAACCGCAGGCCAGCTGCAGGGTTTCGTCGGGCGTCTGCACGCCCGGCTCCATGCGGATCAGGTATCGCACGTCCTGACTCACCATGCGGTTCACGTCGATCAGGAAATCGATGGTGCGCCGCTCGCTGCGATCGATACGCGCCAGATAGGCCTTCATCTGCTCGGACGCCGGCTCCACCGCCAGGTAAGGCGCCAGTTCCTGCTGCAGCAGTGACTCGTACGTGAACGGGTATTTCTCGGCCGTCGGTTCGAGGAAGAAATCGAACGGGTTGTAGACCGACATGTCGGCGACCACGTCCACGGTAATCTTGAATTCGCGGGTCTTCTCCGGGAACACCAGCCGCGCCTGGTAGTTGGCGAACGGATCCTGCTGCCAGTTGATGAAGTGGCCGCCCGGCTCGATCTTCAGCGAATACGACAGGATCTTGCTGCGGCAATGGGGCGCCGGACGCAGCCGGATGACCTGGGGTCCGAGGGTGACCGGACGGTCATACTGGTAATGGGTGACGTGGTGCAGGGCGGCGTGGATGGACATGCGGCGGTCTCGTGTTGTGGTGCCAGGCGGTGGCCGCTGGGCGGGCGGATCAATTGCCCATCCGGCGATACTAGCAGCCCGTGCGGTTTTTCCGCATGCGTCGACGCCTGCGCGGTCAAACCGCAACGGAATGCCCGTGCGGAGGGCGTGTCGACGACAGCAATTTGCGCGCCACCTGGATGGTGCGACCGGATACAAGGGGATTTCCATGCAGGCAGCCTATTACGAACGAACAGGCCCGGCGCAAGCCGTGCTGCAAATTGGTGAATTGCCCGAACCGGTGCCAGGACCGGGCGAGGTGCGCGTGCGCCTGCGCTGGTCGGGCGTCAACCCCTCCGACGTCAAGTCGCGCGCCGGCCTGCGCAGCACGGCGATGCCGTTTCCGCGCGTCGTTCCGCACAGCGACGGC
>CAXBDR010000198.1:0-8661 GCA_963974265.1 uncultured Rhodoferax sp. | reverse complement strand
GCGGGCTACGGGCTCAAGAGCTTTCTCATCGCCCAGTCGCTCAACCAGATCGAGAAGGCCTACGGGCCGAACAACTCCATCCTCGACAACTGCCATGTTCGCGTGAGCTTCGCGACCAATGACGAGCGCACGGCCAAGCGAGTTTCCGACGCGCTCGGCACTGCGACCGAGATGCGGGCGATGAAGAACTACGCCGGGCACAGACTCTCGCCCTGGCTTGGCCACCTGATGGTGTCGCGGCAGGAAACCGCGCGACCACTGCTCACGCCCGGCGAGGTCATGCAGCTTCCGCCAGCCGATGAGATCGTCATGGTCGCCGGGACATCGCCTATTCGAGCGAAGAAGGTCCGCTACTTCGAGGACGGACGTTTCCAAGAACGCATCCTGCCGCCGCCGTCGAACACCGAATCCGTGCATACGAAGGCTGATGACTGGACGAGTCTGCCATTGCCGACGAGCCCGTTGGAAACCGCTCACATGTCTGCCAGCGCTGCACCGGAGGAGGACACGACCGATTCAGAACGGCGCCGCCAGCCCGAGTTGAGCCGTACCAAACCCGTCGAGAAGAAGGCCCCGCTTGAAAACGAGTTCGAGATCGATCCCGCCGATGACGATCAGGAGGAGACTGCGCGCACGAGCGGGATGAACCGCATGATGCAGCGTGTGGCGCGGCAGGTTTCACTGGACCCCAACGACGGCATGGAGCTCTAGGCCATGTCCAGCCGCAAGAAGAAAGCGCAGATCTCCGTCTATATCGACCCGGACATCATGACGATGCTGGCGGACTATGCCGCCCGTCGCGAGCAATCGCAGTCCATGATCGCAGAAGCCGCGATCGCCTCCTTCCTGTCGCCGGATGACGCTGAAAGGCGCGAGGCCGCGATCGTCAAGCGCCTCGATCAGCTCGACCGCCGCATGACCCGCTTGGAGCGCGATATCGGGATTTCCGTCGAGACCCTTGCAATCTTCGTCCGGTTCTGGCTCGCAACGACACCGGCTTTGCCGGAGCCGGCTGCACAGGCCGCGCGTGCCAAAGCCGGCGAGCGCTATGAGGCGTTCATTACCGCTCTCGGCCGGCGCCTCGCCAAAGGGCCGAAGCTCAGGCAGGAGATTTCCGAGGATGTCAGCGGTTCAGTCGGTCAATAGCGCCGATGCCGGCATAGCGATGGCTTAGTTCGGATCTCGCACGGCTCAACGGATGTTCGCGGTAAAGAACAGATCGCGCTCGACGGGAAGTCCGAGCTTGCGGCAGCCAAATTTTCACTAGTGTCCGAGGATGGTCTGCATCCTGGCTTGTAAGGCTTCGGTTAGCGCAGTGCGTCCCTCGGCATTGTTGAGATAGCGAATGTAGCGCAGGTGCCGAAGGTCGAACGGTATGTCCTGTTCGCTCTGCGTGATAAGGATCACCTCCCGCCCAAGCATGTGAGCGATGCCCGCTTCATAGAACACGTTCGGGTTTCGACCCGAGCAGTCGCACACAACGACGCGGGAACGATCGATTAGGGCAACCACGTCCTGAATAATTGCGGCGTTCTCCCAGATGTCGTCGGCGCGCCTGCACCGAAGCCCCGCGTTGTCGGCAGCTTGCCGTATGCTGTCATAAACCGGGTTGAAGCCCACATCGAACGGCATCATTGCTGATGCAAGGGCAGGCTCGATGTTCTCATGCTCGGGGATTTGGAAGACCGTTGGACGCTGCCGGCGCGGTCGGACATTACGGAGCAGAAAGCGATAAAGGTCCACGTCTTTAACGGCCCAATGATTGCGCGAAAATTCAAAGTCATGGGGCATGTCGAGCGCCATGCGGTTCGCATAGATCATGCTGTTTTGGAGCGGCGGAACTTCAGCGTCGAGAGTGTACTCGAATGACACCTCATTGCCCACTATGCGCGCCCTGTTGATCTGGCCGACGTAGGCAATCTCATCTCCAGTGCCCTCCTCCATGAATAGGCAGGGTAGCGTCGACAAGCGATCAAGAAGGAGATTTCCGTCCTGCCGAAACTGATCTGCAATGTGGTCGTCGGTGTATTCGAAGAACCTGCCGATGGGCATGGCCTCTCGACCACTATCCCAATCAACTGAACGCATAATGAGATTGAACATTATTTCCCCTGCCGGCCTTGCCCTATTATATCGGGACGGGCGCGAAAGGCGGCGCGTTCAGCCGCCCCTGACCAAGCACAATGACAGTGCAATGGTTCTGCGCGCGCGTGATTGCGTTGTAGAGCAACCTGCGCAAATGCTCCGGGCTGCCTGTAGCCGTATGCGGCCAGAGCACGATGACGTTCGGAAACTCACGATTCTTGGCGCGCTGGATCGTCATGGCGAGATGGCCCCGGTGTTGCCGGAAGCCCAGACGTGAACGGTTGCGGGAGGCCTCACGCACGAACTCGGTGACCTGGATGGCGGTAAACCCCGTGTGCCCGTGCGCCCTGCGCAAACGGTCCATGCGGCTGATCGCCTGCGCGATAGCAGCGTGCCCGGCCAAAGGCGCCAGGATCGTGCGGAGATCAGCGCATGAAGCCGTCTCGGGCAACGCAATGTCGGCGAGCAACGCGTCGGCTTCTTGCGTATCGTGACGATCCCAGACATGTGGGTAAGGTCCGAAGGTCGCGCCACTGTTGCGCGTCCACTGCTTGGTGTGAACCCTTACCAGGGCGGCGCGGACAATTGCGTTGCCGGCATCCGGTGTGAGAAGGGCGAACGGCCCTTGGCGCTGCGCGATCTCGTTAGCAACCGCCCATGAAAGGAGCGCGTGATTGGCATTCGTGGCTGGTGCTTCCAAAAGCCGGAAGCCCGCGCCATTCCACGTCGTCCTGTTGTTGAACGTGTTAGCCGTTAGAACGGATTTGATGTCCCTTCCTTCGCGCACAGCCAGCGCAGCGGCCAGCAAACCCTGCTGCTGGGTTCGTCGGGGCTGCGTTAGGCGATAAGTCTGCCCCGCGCCCTCAAGCCAGCCGATCAGGGGCGCGGTGTCGCGACCATCGTGAAGACACTGAAAAGCGTCCGCCGCCGCCACGATGCGGCAGGACTGCGAAAGCCCCTGAAGGATACGCATACGGTGCTCGTCGAGATCCTGCGCTTCATCGACCAGAACCAGCGGGAAGCTTCTAGCCACCCAATGGCGAACCGGGTCATATTCCAGAAGGGATGCCGCCAGACAGCACGGCCCGTTAAATTCATTCAGGGCGGCGGCCTGCTGCTGCATCGCTTGCGTAATCAGGCTCCTCCGGCGCGCGGCCAACGTCCGGGCGAACACATCGAACGTCTGGCAGTCAAAGCGCCTGCGGAAGGCTGGGTTCTCGCCAAGGCGCGCGTCAAGTCGGCGGCGCGCGCCGTTCATGAAGGTGAGTGCCAAGAGCTTGTGCCCGTCACTCAGGGCCCCGTCCTGAACGAGTTCTCCTGCGCGGCCCACAAGATTGTGGGTCTTGCCCGTACCTGCCGCGCCCTCGAAGAAATCGAACGTCATGGCGGCGCAAACCGAAAGACGTGTGTGGCTGCTGTCGAATCCGCCGGAATGCGTGTGAAGAGCGGCGTGTTGGCATTCGCGGGATCGCGTAGCACGGCGCACACGGCATTGAGCAACTGCGCGGCGCGCGCCCGGCAGGCCGCATTGGCCATGAGGATGACGGCGGCGCTCTCATGGGTCGGCGCATAGGATTTCTGGGTAAGCAAGTGGGTGGTGAGCGCCTGATGGTCAGCGAAAGCCTGACCGAGGGCGGTTCCGAGCGCGGCCAGCATGGCGGCTTCGTCCGCGCCCGCAATCCACGAAACCACATGTTCCATCGCCCAGCCCTGCGGCCAGAACACCACGCAGCGCGGCGGCGGATTGCTGGCCTTCACCGCATCGAAGTAGCCGCGTCCCTCGTTGTCCCCGTCCACGAGGATGCAGGGCCGCGTGTGAACGGCGCTCACCAGCGCGAACGTGTCAGCAATCTTGGCGTCGATGGTCGGCACGACGCCAACGAAGGTGGAGAGAAGCGGCGCGCCGTCCCCGGCACCCTGCCAGCCTTGATGCAGTTCAAGGGCCGTCTGCAGCGCCTCAAGCCATGCTACGTCCGAAACCCCTTCGGGGATCAGGACGCATTCATGCATGAGCGCGGCCACCAGCTTTTGCCGCCAAGCATAGAGAAGATGCTGCTGGTGGTTGGTCGGCTGCGCGGGCACGGGGTCCATGAGCGGCTTGGCGTTCAGAACGCCCTCGCGCGTTTCGATGAACAGCGTGTCGGGCGCGGGGAACATCGCGGCCACAATGGGGGAATGGGTCGTAACAATCGTTTGATCGCAGAGTGCATTGAGGCGGTTGACCAACCGCTTTTGCTGCGAAGGCTGGATATGCAGTTCGGGTTCCTCGACGGCCAGCACGAATGATTGCCCCGTTTCCGCGCGCGCCTTACCGAACTGCATGAGCAATAGAAGGCTTTGCAGCGAAACAAGGCCCGTTCCCTGCCGCTGCGATGGAAGGGTTGGTCCGGCCCCCTGCACGAAGTGCGGCACCACGCTTTCCAGAACGGAATCGCTGTCGGTTGCCGTCAGGCGCAGTTGAAGCTTGGGCGCGCTGGCCATGAGCGTGCGCAGTTCGTCGTTGGCTGCGGTGACGATCTCGGACAACCCCGGCTGATCTTCAAGCCGTGCGCCTTCTGGCGGAGTCCAGAGGCGCTGACGCTCGGCGCGCACAGCTTGCGCGGGCATGTCCCCGCGCGTGGCCACCACGCGGCGGAACAGCTCCGAGGAAAAGGAAATCCAGCGGTCCCATGTGCGCGAGGCAGGGACCAGAAAGAAGCCCAACTCTTGGAGTGCCTTGGTGTAGATGGTGCGTAGGTGCGCATCTTCCGCGAACGGATCGCCCAGCGTAGCCTCGTCGTCCACGAAGAAGCGGATCGTCTCGGCCTCCAGTTCGTCCAGATCGAACCGCGCGGCGAAGCCGATCTGCACGGCCAGGTCCGTATGCTGCGCGTCCGGCGCGGCGCTCAAGGTCTTGGCGTTGGGATCGAACCATTTCTCGACGGCGCGTTCAGGGCTGAACCAGGAGGAATGATGATGCGGATCGTTGGGCGCAAAGCCCGTTACGGTGGCGATGCACAGGATGCGCGCGGTTTCGTCCGGTGTGCTCCCATGAAAATCGTGTTCGGTAAGACGGCGCACCAAGCGGTCACGCCCGAAGAGCAGAGCCAGCGCCTCAATTGCGGTGGTCTTGCCACTGTTATTCGGCCCTACCAGCACGGTGTGGCGGCCCAGCGTAATGTCCGCCGAACGCACTCCCCGGAAGCCGGAGATTTTCAGGCGGACAATGTGCATTCTTAAGGCCCCCGGTTTAAGTTAGCGTCACGAGCCTCCCGCTCGGCCATCTTGGTATCATTCGAGCAAATGCCTGCGTTTGCCTATTTCAGCAGCGCGTTGAGATGCTTGAAAACCGCCTCGAAGCGATCCTTTGTCGCATTCGAAACCTCCGGCCAGAGCGTGGCCGCATTATCGGAAAAATACCGCGCAGGCCGGTAATGGCCGAACGCGCCGGACTTGAACGGATTGCTGTCCAGATACGCCTCAATCGCCCGCAAGGTGCGCGGCTCCTTGGCATTGAGCTTTCCAATAGGGACCGGCGCTTTCAACTCCTTGGCAAACTCGGCATTCACAAGGCTCACATAGAAATCACGCTCGAACATATCCTCCACATCCGCCTCGCTTGTCTCGGCGAACTCGGCGTAAGTGGCGACCTGCTTCTTCTTGAGCAGCTTTTTCTTGTAGAGGTCTTCGATCTGTGTGCGGTCACTGTTCTGGATGTCGAGCAGCGTGGCGACATTTATGCCTTTCTGCGGGGCGAGCAGCGCAACGAAGGCCGGAACCTTGCCGCTCCCACCCACGGGCGTAATCACCCAGTCTTCGGACAGGCCTGCACGCCCCTCGCGCTCAAGCTGCGCGGCGACGGCTCGCAGATAGAGCATGTCGGCCGGGCCTTCGACGACCAGCGAATTGGGACCGATGAAGAGCGTTTGCTGAATCTCGTAGCCGAGCGCACCCTGCAACGGGAACAAGCTGTCGTCCGTGGCGTCGAATACGTTGGTCAGGACTTTCGTGCCGTCCTGATCCTTGGGCAGCGTCTCTTTCGCGTCGATCCCCAAATCCTGCACGATCCGCACACGCTGGAATTTCGCAGGGTCGATCATGAAGGGTGAATGTGTGGTGTAGATAAGCTGATGCTTGGCCAGCTCGGCCTCGAAATAACTGAGAAGGTCGCCCTGCGCGCGCCCGTGCAGCGAAAGCCCAGGCTCATCCAGCAGCAAAATCACGTTCTGCTTCTGGCGCTTGATGTCCTCATACCATGCGAGGAACGAGAAGAACCAGACGAAGCCGCGCGAACGCGTGCCCAGCGGCGTATGCGCCCAATGCACGGTATCGTAGACTTCCCCCCAGACGTTGATGCCCTGCTGCATACCTGTCGGGTCTTCGGGCTTGGCATCCCGGACATCAAACTCCATTTTGATATGCTGGTTTTGCGACCAGTATTTGACGATCCGCTTGGTGAGATAATTCCCGGCCCCTTCAAGCTTGTTCTTCAACTCGGTGGTGTTCTTCGTGGCGACAATCTGGCGGTGATCGAGCCGCGCGAGGTTGATCAGGCCCAGAAGCGGGTAATCGGAATCCTCAAGGGTCTGCGCGTCCTCGCGGGCGATCAGGGCGTTGAGGTTGGCTTGCCCTTTCATCTGGTAGTATTCATCGAAGTACAAAAACTTCGGCGCGCGCGGCCAGATCAGCGAGTTGAAAATGTATGAGGCAAGACCCTTTTCCCGGACCTTAGCCACGAGAGCCTTGAGCGTATTGACGGCTTCGATGGCTTCTGCGGCGTCCAGCGCAGCGGCAAACGCATCCCAGTCCGCAGCACCTTTCAGCGTGTCCTTGAGTTCATCGGGCAGCGCCGGATTGTCGGCCAAATGCTTGCGCGCCGCTGCGTCATCGGCTGAGAGAATGAACTTGTTGTTGCTTTTGCCGTAATAGGTTTCCCGCTTGAACGTCTTGCCCTTGAGCACCTTGGGGCCAAGGACTGAGGTCACCGCCTCGATGTCGTCATCCTCCATCTCGTAAAGGCATTCGACCACAACGGCCTTGTCGCGGTCGCCGTTCTCGACTTCAAAACGGTAATCCTCGACCTCGCGCTTGGGGTAGTCATAGGTTTCATCGAAAACTGCATCGGAGGCGATGATCGGGTTGGTGCGGTAGAGCGCGGTCAAAAGCGCCGTTTTCCCGGCCTCGTTCTTTCCCACGAGGCATGTCGTCTGCTCATCCAGCGTGATCGGCCCTGAATCCCAGATGCTGCGAAATTCGCGTACGGTATATTCCCTGAGCTTCATTGCCCGTCCTTTTCATAGGGGCCGAGGAACCGGTCGCCGTTGAAATGGATGAGATGGCTGAGCGTGGCATCCACCCGGTAGAACTCTGACGTATCAGCAAAAGTGGGCTGGCTCATTCGTTTTCCATCTTGCTTTGGAGCGGAAGATCCAGCGTGAGCTGCGCGCCACCTTTTCCATATTGATTGAGAAACTCGATGACCGCCTTGCGCGTAAGCCACGAGAGCGAGACATCGTACTTGCGCGCTAGCGCCGTTAGCGCGGCGTGCTCTTTCTCGGGTAGGCTCACGGTGATGCGCGTCGACATGTTCCGGCTATGCTCTTCGATTCGCTAGGGGCCATGCATCACATTACATCGTTGTGATGCGCGAGTGTAGCGGGAAATCATCGAACCCGAAAACCACAACCAAGGGTGGCTCCTTGGTTGTGGTGCATTACCGGAAGCGCTGTTGCTCAGTACAGAGTGCGGCAAGCCAGAAATCTCCGGCCGGGTGGTGATGATCTACCTGCCAAACTGTGCTCATGGCCCAAACGGCGCGAAAGCCCAGCACCGCTCCGGTCCGGACGGAGAGTGTACTCCTACCAAGCTATGGAATTTGGAGGGCTATGGCGTAGACATAGTTCTCATCCGGTTCCTGCATGGCCCGCCGTAACCACTCGGCAAAGGAAACCGCCGCCGTTCTCCTGTCTTTGCACGCCACACTACGACGACGCTAATTCCTTGTTGAATCGGCCCTAAATCAGGCCCTTTTAATCATCCCCGCATGGGGACCATCTGGTTTGTCCCCGTCGAAATCGGGGATCAGATGGCGACTTCGCATCACAATTCGGAAGGTATTGCGCGCGGCGCGCGGATGTTACGCACCGCGCTCGGTCCCGCCATCGGCCGCTTTCTCGAAGACGCAGGCGTCGTCGAGGTGATGTTGAACCCGGATGGGCGGCTGTGGATCGACCGCCTCTCCGAAGGCCTGTCCGATACGGGTGAACGCCTGGCGCCGGAGGATGGCGAGCGGATCATCCGCCTCGTCGCCCATCATGTCGGCGCGGAGGTCCATAGCGGGAGCCCGCGCGTTTCGGCAGAGCTGCCCGGGACGGGGGAGCGGTTCGAGGGACTCCTGCCGCCGGTGGTTGCCGCCCCGGCTTTCGCGATCCGCAAGCCCGCCGTCGCGGTGTTCACCCTTGACGACTACGTCACGACCGGGATCATGACGGCCGAACAGGCCACCGCGTTGCGCGCCGGCGTCGCGGCCCGCGCTAACATCCTCGTCGCCGGCGGCACCTCGACCGGCAAGACGACGCTGACCAATGCGCTTCTGGC
>CAXBDR010000197.1:0-8679 GCA_963974265.1 uncultured Rhodoferax sp. | reverse complement strand
CTGACGATGGCCGCGTCGTTGGGGAAGATGCCCACTACCCTGGTTCGTCGCTTGATCTCGGCGTTGAGCCGCTCCAGCGGATTGGTGCTGTAGATCTGCGTCCAGTGCGCCTTGGGAAACGTCATGAACGCCAGCACGTCGTTCTCGGCGCTGTCCATCAAGGCGCTGAGCTTGGGGAACTTTGCGCGCAGCTGATCGGCCACCGATCGCCACTGGGTTTTGGCGGTCTCTGCGTTGTCCTGCACAAATACCGTTCCGATGGCCGCCGAGACCATGCGTCGCTGCGTCTTGCCAGCATGGGCCAGGGCATTGCGCATGAAGTGCACCCGGCAGCGCTGCCAGGTGGCCTTGAGCACTTTGGAGACGGCCGCCTTGATTCCCTCGTGACTGTCGCTGATGGCCAGCTTGACTCCGCGCAGACCACGCCGGTTCAGGCTGCGCAGGAATTCCGTCCAGAACGGCTCGGCCTCGCTGGCACCGACCTTCAGGCCGAGCACCTCGCGCTGGCCATCGGTGTTCACCCCCACAGCCACTATTACGGCCACGCTGACGATCCGTCCGGCCTCGCGCGTCTTGACGTAGGTCGCGTCGATCCACAGGTACGGCCAGTCGCCCTCGATCGGGCGATCGAGGAAGGCGCCCACGCGTTCGTCGAGTTCGCCGCACAGCCGGCTGACCTGGCTCTTGGAGACGCCGGTCATGCCCAGCGCCTTGACCAGGTCGTCCACCGAGCGGGTGGAGATACCCTTGATGTAGGCCTCCTGGATCACGGCCGTCAGGGCCTTCTCGGCCGTGCGCCGGGGCTCCAGGAATTCGGGGAAGTAGCTGCCGCTGCGCAGTTTGGGGATCTTGAGCGCCACGCTGCCGGCCCGGGTGTCCCAGGCCCGTTCGCGGTAGCCGTTTCGGCTGTTGATGCGTTCGGCCGATTTCTCGTCGTAGGTCGCGCCGCAGCGCGCGTCGACATCGATCTCCATCAGGCGCTGGGCCATGAACTGCACCATCTGGCGCAGCACGTCGATATCGGCTCCCTTCTCAGCGAGCTCGGCAAGTGCGATAGTAGCGGTGGTCATCGTGATTTCCTTTATGGATAACGTTGGTGGGTCGCACCTCAACAATATCCGGAACCACGGTGGCCACCCACATTCGGATGGCCACCTGCATGCTCTACCAGCGCTTCGGGCTACGCCCTACGCGCATTGAAAACATTAGAAACTTACACCACTCCCGGGGACATTAGCGCTATCCGACGAAACTGTGGGGAACAGTTGGGGGTAAAGCCTGCGATCAGTATTGGTGCAGTCAACATTGATGCGGGCCTCAGCCCTTCATTCAAATCCCCCCAGCTCCACCATAACCCCTGACAAAGGCCGCCAAGGATAACCACTTGGCGGCTTTTTTTTGGTGTTCGCGCGAAGGGTGCGAGTACTTGGCCAAATCCCGTCCGTACCCACTCAACCGTGTCGCTTCCCGCCGTCCTTGCGATACTCGGCGCATGCAGTTGCAGGACATTCTTTATTCCCAGGGTTTCGGCACCCGGCGGGTCTGTGCCGGACTGGTGCAGCAAGGCCTGGTCCAGGTGTATGCCGACGCCGACGACACGCAGCCCGAGACGTGCCTGGACGCCGGCGCCGATATCGACACGACGGACCTGCGCCTGCAGGTGCAGGGCGTGACCTGGCCCTACCACGAGAAGGCCTACCTGATGCTGCACAAGCCCGCCGGCACGGAGTGTTCGCAGAAACCATCGACCTATCCCAGCATCTACACCTTGTTGCCGTCGCCGCTGCGCATGCGTCCGAACAAGTCGGCGGTGCAGGGCGTGCAGGCGGTCGGCCGGCTGGACCAGGACACGACCGGGTTGCTGCTGTTGACCGACGACGGGAAGTTCATCCACCGCATGAGTTCGCCGCGCCACCATGTGCCCAAGGTGTACGAGGTGACGGTCAAGCATGCACTCGACGACACGCAGTTGCAGCGCCTGCGGGACGGCGTCGTGCTCGACGACAGCCCGCGACCGGTGCGGGCCGCGGCCTGCGAGGCCACGGACCGCCATCGGTTGAGCCTGACCCTGACCGAAGGCAAGTACCACCAGGTCAAGCGCATGCTGGCCGCGGTCGGCAATCGGGTCGAGGCCTTGCACCGATCCCGTATCGGCCAGCTGGCCTTGCCGCCGGACCTGGCGCCCGGGCAGTGGCGCTGGCTGGGAGCGCAGGAGCTGGCTCAGATAACCGGCTGACCGGCCGTGTGATTGCGCCGGCCGGGCGAATTCAGGGCTTCGCGGCGCAACAGCCGGCGGCAGGCCCCGGGGTGCCCTGGCGGGGCGACGCCTGCCGCGCGCTGAATGCTTGCGCGCGCTCGACTGACATCCGGATCGGACAAGACCTACATCTGGCGCTTTCGCCGCTGCGGCGAATGTCCTAAGCTGCCGACCTGGACTCGACGCTGCACGCGGCTGGGCCGCACGGGGCAGCCCATGCACGGCGGTCGAGGTTCGATGGTTCGACAGGTGCCGCAGGAGAACAGCCATGCAGAACTGCAAGCAGCCGTCAGGCGGTCGACAGCCGGCAGGCACGTGGCTGGAGGCGCGACACGCGATGGCGGTGGGGAACCGCCGGGAGGAGGTGTGCCATGGGGCCGCTTGACGAGGTCCTGGTCGCGTTGCGCAGCGAATTCTCCGACCTCGCCGCAATCGGCGAGGCGACTCGCATCGCCGTGCGGATTCTGCTCGCCGGCTTGCTCGGGGCCTTGCTCGGCGTCAATCGCGAGCGTCTCGGCAAGGCGGCCGGACTGCGCACCCACATGCTGGTGGCCATGGGCAGCGCGGCATTCGTCATCGCGCCGCTGTTCGCCGGCATGGAGATCGCCGACCAGAGCCGGGTCATCCAAGGCGTGATCGCCGGCATCGGGTTCCTGGGAGCCGGCACCATCATCAAGCACAGCCGGGACGAAGAGGTCGTCGGCCTGACGACGGCGGCCAGCGTGTGGATGACATCGGCGATCGGCGTGGCGTGCGGACTCGGACGCGACGCCACGGCGATCATCCTCGCGCTGCTGGCCTGGGTCGTGCTCCATCTGGTCGAAGCCCTGTCGCGATGGGCTGCAGCGGCCAGGCGGTCGTGAATGCCAGTGCCGGCGCCGATGCCGGATGGCGTCGTCTCGCTCAGGGCCGGCCAGCCCGCGGGCACGTGTAAGACCATGCCGACAGGCAGCGAAGGCGCGGGCCGATGGTGCCATCGCCCGGCGATCGCGAAGATTGCATCAACGGGCCACCTTCGGCCCGTGTTCGAACAGGAGTGCTACATGAACAAGTCAGATCCCCCCCGTTCCTTCGGCGTCTTCAAGCCGGTCGGGCATACCGTGCTGGTGTTCCCGGATACACATGCGTTGGAGCAGGCCGCCACGAAGCTGGTCGCGGCCGGACTGTCGGACGGCTCCGAAGCACGCTATGCCCCCCAGGAGATGCAGGCGCAGGTTGCGTCGGACCTGGCCAACGCCGGCGTGCTGGCCGATGTCGGCCAGGAATTGAACCTGGTGAAGGCGCATGGCCAACTGGCGGACCGGGGTTGCCATTTCCTGGTCGTCCCCACCGATTCGGATGAGGCGGCGCGCCAGGTGGCGGATGTCGCGCGCTCCGGTGGGGCTGTGGCGGCGCAGCGTTATGGAAGGTTGCTGGTCGAGGACCTGATCGATCCAGCCGATGGCAAGGACCAGGTGTTCGAGTCGCCGGATCGCGGGCTCGACACCAAGCTGCGGACGATGTAGCGCGGCGGCGGCGTGTCGCCTTTCGCGCGGTGCATCACGGCCTTTGTCGCAGGAAATCGTCGATGCTCCGGTTGACGTCTTCGACCTGGTCCCGATGCGGAGAGTGGCCGCAGTCGCCCAACACCATGCGTGTGATCTGCGCCGCCGGAAGATCGATCTCGTCGATCTGGGCAAGGCTGCCATAGGGGTCGTCCCGGCCCTGGATCGCCAGCACGGGCGCCGCGATGGTCCGGCATTCGGCGCGAATGTCGAAATCGCGAAAAGCCGGATCGAGCCAGATGTCGTTCCATTGCCAGAACGCGCAGTCGACGTGCTGGTGGTATCGCAACAGGCGTTGCCGCAAGTCACCGTCCGTGAACGCGGCCCTGGCTTGCGTGATGCTGCGGATCGACACGTCCTCCACGATGACATGGGGGGCCATGACGATGCAGGCCTCGGTCGGATGGCGGCTTGCATGCAACAAGGCGATCGTGCCACCGTCCGAATGGCCGACGAGCACGGGGCGCTCGACGCCCAGCTGCGCGAGCAGGGCAGGCAGGACCGACCATGCCTCGTGATGCATGTAGTCCGGTCGCAGGCGCCCGTTGCGCTGGCCGTCAGACTCCACCGACGGGCCGCGCACGTCGACGACAGGTTCGGACAGGCCGTATCCGCGTCGCGAATAGACCCAGCCCGCGCGCCCGAGCCGCGCGCACAGGAGCCGGGGCCAGTCGCGCCACATCGCGACCGAGCCCAGGCCTTCGTGCAGGAAGACCAGGGGCGCCTTGGGCATGGCGCCTGGGGGGCCGGGCAGGCGCACGACTTCCAGCACGGTTGTGTCGACGGTCATCAATGGCATGGCCTGCATCCTATCGAAAACCGGATCCGGCCTCGATCGCTGGTGCCGGCGTTATGCTCGGCGCCATGAACCTGTTTCTCGACTCCTTCTGGCGTGCGGCGGCCGACTGCCTGCGACCGCGCGTGATCGTGTTGTCGATTCTTCCGCTGGTCCTGATGGTGGCCCTGTCGCTGACGCTGGGTTATTTCTACTGGGATGCCGCGCTCGACGGCGTGCGGGGGATGCTGGAGGGCTCGTCCCTGGTCACCACCTTGTTCGAATGGCTGCAAAGCATTGGTGCCGAAGGGTTCAAGACCGTGCTGGCGCCCTTGATCGTCGTCTTTGCGGTCACGCCGGTGATCGTGTTGTTGTCCTTGCTCGCGGTGGCGCTGCTGATGACGCCGACGCTGGTCACGATGGTGGCCGAGCGCCGTTTCTCGCTGCTCGAACGCAAGCGGGGAGGGTCCCTGCTGGCGAGCCTGCTGTGGTCGCTGGGGTCGACGCTGCTGGCCATCGTCGCGCTGCTGGTGTCGATCCCCCTGTGGTTGATCCCGCCGCTGATCCTGGTGTTGCCGCCGCTGATCTGGGGTTGGCTGACCTACCGGGTCATGGCCTTCGATGCGCTGGCCGAACACGCGAGCAAGCCCGAGCGTCTGGAACTCCTGCGTCGCCATCGCGCCTGGTTGCTGGGCATCGGCGTCGTCACCGGTTATCTCGGCGCCGCTCCCAGCCTGTTGTGGGCGTCCGGGGCGTTGTTTGTCGTGGCTTTCGTCATCCTGGTGCCGGTTGCCATCTGGGTCTACACGCTGGTGTTCGCGTTTTCGTCGTTGTGGTTCGCGCATTACAGCCTGGCGGCGCTGCAACAGCTGCGCGACGAAGGGGGTGGCTCCGGTGCGCCGCCGGCAGCTCGGCCGGTACCGTTGCCCCACCGAGCCGCCTGATGTGTGGCCGCAGGCCCGGGCTGGTTGCGGCCATACCGCCGCGACCGGGCTTCGCGGCAGGCATTTCGATCACTTGAACCACAAACGCCATGGCAGACGACACACCCGTACCCGCATTCGGCCTGATCATCATCGGCGACGAGATCATGTCCGGCAAGCGTGCCGACAAGCATCTGCCGGCCGTCATCGAGCGCCTGCACGCGCGCGGCCTGCAACTGGCCTACGCCGATTACGTCGGCGATTCACGCCAGCGCATCACGTCGTCGCTGCAGCGCGCTTTCGCGTCGACCGACGTGGTGTTCTCCTGCGGCGGCATTGGCGCCACGCCGGACGATCACACCCGCCAGTGCGCGGCGCTGGCCCTGGGTGTCGCCTTGCAACTGCATCCCGAGGCCCGGTCGTTGATCGAGGAACGCATGCGCGACGTCGCGCTGGAGCAAGGTGCTCCGTACGAACCCGAACGCGCCGACAACCAGCACCGGCTGAACATGGGTGTGTTTCCCGTGGGCAGCACGATCATTCCGAACCCGTACAACAAGATCCCGGGCTTCAGCTGCCGCGCGGCAGATGTTCCGGGCAAGGGCCAAGGCACGGTCCATTTCGTGCCGGGTTTCCCGGTCATGGCCTGGCCGATGATCGAATGGGTGCTCGACACCTGGTACGCACCCTGTTTCCACCGTGACCCGTCGGTCGAGCGCTCGGTCATCGTCTTCGATGCGATGGAGGCCGCACTGACCCCGTTGATGGAGGCGGTGGAGCGTCGCTTCGCAGCGGTTCGTGTCTTCAGCCTGCCCAGCGTCGATCATCCGCAGCACGGGCGGCACATCGAGCTTGGTGTCAAGGGCCCCGCGGCCGAGGTCGATCCGGCGTTCGAGGCCTTGCGCGTCGGACTGCAGCAATTCGACGTCCGGTTGGGCCCCGAAATGGTGCGAAAATAGCGAGCACTGAAACGGTGCATTGTGGTGCGAATGCATTGTTATGGTGCTTTCGGTGGGCTTGTTTCAGGGATTTCATGCCGTTCAGTCTGCCGATACCGCGCCAACACAGGGCAAAATGGCGAGCTGGCGAAAAGAGTGCATGCGCCGACGTTCTGGCACAGAAACTGCGTTTATCCGCCGGTTCGACATTTCAGTAACAGCCCAACAGGAGTATTTGATGGCCAAGACCGTCGCAGACGTGATCAAGATGGTGAAGGAAAACGAAATCAAGTTTGTCGATTTCCGCTTCACCGACACCCGAGGCAAGGAACAGCACGTCACCGTGCCGGTGTCGCACTTCGACGAAGACAAGTTCAGCTCGGGCCACGCGTTCGATGGGTCGTCGATCGGTGGCTGGAAAGGCATCGAAGCATCGGACATGTTGTTGATGCCCGATCCGAATACCGCCAATATTGATCCGTTCTTCGAGGAACCCACGCTGTTCATGAGCTGCGACGTGGTCGAGCCCGGCGATGGCAAGGCGTATGACCGCGACCCGCGCTCGATCGCCAAGCGCGCCGAAGCCTACCTGAAGGCATCCGGCATGGGCGACACCGCCTACTTCGGACCTGAGCCCGAATTCTTCATCTTTGACGACGTCCGCTGGAACGTCGACATGTCCGGCTGCTTCGTCAAGATCGACGAATACGAGGCTCCCTGGAACACCGGCAAGAAGATCGATGGCGGCAACCGCGGCCATCGTCCTACCGTCAAGGGCGGTTATTTTCCGGTTCCCCCGGTCGACAGCACCCAGGACCTGCGCGCCGAATGTGCGTTGATCCTCGAGTCGCTCGGCATCCCGGTCGAGGTGTTCCACCATGAAGTGGCCGGCGCGGGCCAGAACGAGATCGGCACCAAGTTCAGCACGCTGGTGCAACGCGCCGACTGGACGCAGCTGCTCAAGTACGTCGTGCACAACGTCGCCAATTCCTATGGCAAGACCGCCACCTTCATGCCCAAGCCCGTCGTCGGCGACAACGGCTCCGGCATGCACGTGCACCAGTCGATCTGGAAAGACGGCAAGAACCTGTTCGCCGGTGACGGCTACGCCGGCCTGTCCGACTTCGCGCTGTATTACATCGGCGGCATCATCAAGCATGCACGCGCGCTCAACGCGATCACCAACCCGGGCACGAACAGCTACAAGCGCCTGGTCCCGCACTTCGAGGCTCCGGTCAAGCTGGCCTATTCAGCCAAGAACCGCTCGGCGGCGATCCGCATCCCGTACGTGGCCAACCCCAAGGGTCGCCGCGTCGAGGCACGGTTCCCGGATCCATTGGCCAACCCCTACCTGTGCTTCTCGGCACTGATGATGGCGGGCCTGGACGGGGTGGAGAACAAGATCCATCCGGGCGAGGCAGCCACCAAGGACCTGTACCATCTGCCGCCCGAGGAAGACGCGATGATCCCGACCGTCTGCCACAGCCTGGACCAGGCGCTGGAATACCTGGACCGCGAGCGCGCGTTCCTGACCAAGGGCGGCGTCTTCACCGACACCATGATCGACGGCTACATCGAACTCAAGATGCAGGAAGTCACGCGCATGCGCATGACGACCCATCCGGCCGAGTTCGACATGTATTATTCGCTGTAACCTGACCCTCACCGCCACGGCTTCGGCCGTGCCGGTGGTTGCAGGAAGCAAGGGCGGTATCGACCGCCCTTTTTCTTTTGGGGAAACCCTGGCGGTTTGGTCAATCCCGTCAATTGGCGCATACTGGCAGACCGTCGATGCATCTGTAGACGCGTGGAGATAGCATGAAGAGCCTTACGTTGATACCCCTGATCGCATCCGTGCTGGCGCTGTCGGGTCTTGCCCGGGCGGACATCTACCGTTGCGGCAACGAATACACCAACCGGATCACCGACTCCCAGAAGGGCCAGTGCAAGCTGGTGGAGGGCGCAAACGTCACGATCGTCGAAGGTTTCAAGCCGCCAGCGACCAAGCCGGTCGCGGTGCCGCCTTCGCCGGTACGCCTGGCTTCTGCCACCCCGCCGGCGGCGCGGGTCGACAACGCGGAACAAAAGGCCCGCGATTCCGACGCCCGGCTGATCCTGGAGGCCGAACTGAAGAAGGCCGAGACACGGTTTGCGGAGTTGTCGCGCGAATACAACAATGGTGAGCCGGAAAAACGTGGCAATGAGTCGCGCAATTACCAGAAGTATCTCGACCGTGTGGCGG
>CAXBDR010000196.1:0-8687 GCA_963974265.1 uncultured Rhodoferax sp. | reverse complement strand
TAGCTCAGTTGGTTAGAGCAGAGGACTCATAATCCTTTGGTCGTAGGTTCAAGTCCTACACGGCCTACCAGTTGATGCCGGCGTTTCATGCTGGCGTGCGGCGAACCGTGAACCCGGTGATGCTCCGGAGCCGTGTGCCGGTGTTGTTATTGCGATCGACTGGTATTTCGAAACATCCGCAACACCAGCTTGCGCCCGAGATGCAGCGTCAGTCGCCCTGCAGGCATGCGCAGGGCATGACCCCGCAGGTAGACGCATCCCCGGGCAATCGATTGCGTCCACGTGCGGGAAGCGGAGTGATCCGGCATCAACGCCCTGAGGTAGATCGCGTCGAGGGTGTGCAACGATATCGGGCTGAGCTTGGCGTTCGCCTGCAGTTGAGGCACCAGTGTGTCCGGTACTGGCGTGCCCAGGAGTGCATGGGTGTATCGCAGCGCCAGCAGCAGTGGCAGTTCCAGCCCCAGTTGTGCGGCGCGGCCGGGCAGTTCGTCCCAGAAACGATCGGTTTGCGCGGAGAACTCGACCAGCAGCGCGTCCAGGTCGAACAGGTCACGCAGCCCATTTTGCAGTTCGCTCTCGTGAAACAGGTGCGTCGCGCTGTGGATCACCATGTCGACCGGAGACAGCGTGCGGAACTTCGTGCCCTGCACGGGCTGGCTCGCTTCGAACAGCAAGCTTGCGTCGGGACTGTTGCGCGCGATCAAGGGCAGGATGTTGTGATGGACATCGATCACCGTGCCACGGGCGCGGTGCGTCATGGGAGGGATCTCGTGCATCCACTCCCGGTAATAACGATCGTCGTAGTCGTCATGATGCCCGCTGGCCCAGCCCTGGACCATCAGTGCGGCCTCGACGCTGTTCAGGTCCGGTCGCGGCACCAGGATGTCGACGTCGCCAAACAGCCTGCCGTGAGCGGCGGCAAGTCCGCGGATGGCATAGGCCGTGCCTTTCAGAAGCACGACCGGCGCCTTCAGCGCCGACAGCGCCTTCTCGATGTGCCGTGTTTCCCAGACGATCGCCTCGCGCTGGTGGGCGGTCAGGACTCGCGCGGACACCAGGTGTGGTTGAACCTGTCGCGGAAGCTGCGCATCGATTCCGACGGCCTGCACACCTTCGGCAAGCCGACCGAGCAGGTTGGCGCGTCTGCACACCCGCAGCAGAACGTCCCATTGCCGCAACGACAGGTGAACCAGGCTCTCGGGCTTGCGGATACTCTCGATGAGTGCCGCGCCGGAACACACGGCCGTCAATTCGTGCTTCATGCCTGCGACGCGCTGGCAGTAACCGCCAGCCGATCAAATGCGATCAAGGCGTCATCCAGCTTGCTGTAGACGAAATCGTAGCAATCGCATTGCTCGACAAGGTCACCGGTTGCGTTGAACGCGCGATCCCCCAAGGGGCTGTAGTTGAAGGCATTCTGCGCAAAATGCAGAAAGGTCCCGGCCTTGCCCCGCGGCGTCATGCTGGGCTCGGCGCCCGCTTCGTAACGCGGAAAGACGATCCAGCGCGGCCGGGCCGGTTCCCGCATGCGGGTGACACTTTCGGCGGGCGGCTGCAGATGGGTGACACGCCCTTTTGCCGTGTCGTAGACCTCGGGACCCCAGGCGCTGGCAGGGTCAAACTTGCGGATCAGGTCGATGGATGCGTTCTTGAGATTGATGGGGCGCGCCAGCGCATGCACGAGTCCGGTGGACGGGTCCAGCAGCGTGAGTTCGTCGGACAGCAGCCGCCAGCTTCGCAACGCCAATGCTGCGCACAAGGTGCTTTTGCCGGAGCCAGGCGGTGCGGGCAGGATGACCGCCAGGCCATCGCATTCGAGCGAGGCGGCGTGAATGGTCAGCCACTGGTGGCACGACGCGGCGATCGACCAGTTGAGTCCCCATTCGAGGAAGGCGGGGGCTTGTTCGCGCGGCAGAGGTTCGAACGGGCGTTCACCGTCGACCAGGAACTCGGCCTGGCGGCGGAACCAGCGCCGCAGGTTGCGTGGTGGCCGCACTTCGACATGGAAATCGGCGAAATCGGGATCCACCTGGTACGGGTGGTTCTGGTAGAGCGTATGGATCGACCTTGCCACGTCCGGCAGGCGGGACCGAATACGCGAAACCAGTTCGCCGGTCATCAGCGAAAACCGGCCATCGTGGAGCAGGCGCTGCAACTGCTGCAGCGTCAAGTTGCCGATCGTCGGCAGGACCGGGTTCAGCGAGTCGGTTGGGCTGGAATCAGCCCGCACTTTTCGAGTCGCTCGCAACACTCCCGTGCAATCGAATCCAGTTCATCGGCCGAGCTTTGTGGGAAATATGAATGACAGGCGGCATTCACGGACGCCGGGCCATTATCACCGTCCTGGATCGACTCGAGGACGGCATACGTCATGGGGTCGAGCGCATGGGTGTTGCCGCTCTGTCGGTCGAATATCACGCAACCATCGGCCCATTGGCGCACGAGAAAACGTCGCGAACCATTCGCCAGGCCTGCGGTTACCACGGTCACTTGACGATGCCGTTGCTGACCAGGTAGTTGACGATGTCCGCTGCGTACCACTTGGTTCCGGCAAATGGCTCGTAGTAGCCACGCATGGCGTATTCCTGCCACATGCCCAGGATGGCAGAAACTGTCAGGACGTTGTCTGGTATTACGGCCCCGTTGCCACCCATCTTGTTGAGGTAAGCCCCGATCAGGTGGAAGTGCACTTGGCCCGACGCCTCGACTTGCAAGGCTTCGCCCAGAGTCTTGCTGGTGCTTCCATTGTTTTTTGTGAATTTCGTGACGCCTTCGCTGTTCCCCATGTAGAACAGCGGATGCATGGCCGTCGTCGGCGGAACAGATGCGGGCCAGTGGTAGGGCGAGGTACCTGGACTTTGTTGTGCCTTGTAGTTGCCGGGCGACTCGGCGCCCGTACATTCCCCGTTCTTGCCCGCCTGGGACAAACTGGTATTGCGGGACAAGGAGCGTGAAGGGGTGAAGCAGGTGACGCCCAATGCGGGCTGGCTGACGAGCGTCAAGAGGAACGGTGCCGCGGAGGCTCCTGCCCCCAGCACCCGACGACGCCCCTTTGCCGTCGAGGTTGCGCGGCTGCCGTCGGAATCGGATTGCGTATCGTGGTCATTCATCTTGTTCGCCTCGAAAATGGTCTGTCGATTCTGAAAAAGCAAGAATCGTACCGATCGACTCTGCCGTTTTAAGTTGTTGATATATTTGTACTTTTTCAGGGTTGCCGCTCGAAATCCGGTGGTCAGAACACATTGTGTAAACATTGCCGACATTCGCTCCTGGCGGCGGCATCGGTGTTGTCGGACCGCGTCATGACTTTATCAGAGCATGCCTGGGCGCGATATGCGTGCGCCCGGCCGCCCCTGGTTCGACGATGATTCAGCCGATCGACGTATTCGTCGATTTGCGTGCGGGTCATGCTCATTTTTGGGTTATGGTCTGTCCCGTCTCCGCCGATTTGCCGACGTCCATGGCTGGCTGGTGTTGGCCGCCATGGACACTACTTTGAATCTACATCATGAGGAGGAAAAGCCGTGTTCGAAAAGATTGTTCCCGTCAACAAAGACCTGCACGCCAGGAAGCGCGTCAAGGAAATCACCAGCTTCTCGTTTGCCGCGAAGTTCCACGTGGCCTACGTCACCTTGCAGGAATTCACGCGCGCGGCGTCGATCTTTCCGATCGTGTTCCTGGAGGACAAACAAAAGGACGAGTTCCGGCCCGTGGTATTGCTGGGTCTCAAGCCGGGCGTCAATGTCTTTGTCGATGCCGATGGAAAGTGGCAGGCCTCCTACATTCCCGCGGTGATTCGTCGTTATCCGTTCACATTGACTCCGGGCGGGGAGAACGGGCAGTTCATCGTCTGCATTGATGAAGAAAGCAGCCTGGTCAGCGAAACCGAAGGTGCTGCCATGTTCGATGACAGCGGCGCGCCGACGCAAGTCATCGACAACGTCAAGCGCTACCTGTCGGAGTTGCAGCAGATGGAGGTCTCGACCCACGAGTTTTGCTCATTCCTGGCCAAGCACAACATGTTCACGCCGCTGAACCTGCGGGTGCGCGAAACCAGCGGTGTCAAGGATATCGCCGGCTGTTACGTCATCAACGAGGAGCGTCTGAACAACCTCTCGGACGAATTGTTCCTGGAGATCAAGAACAAGCGTTACCTGCCGGCTGTGTACGCGCACCTGATTTCGCTGGCGCAGACCGAGCGCCTGGTCAAGTTGCAGGAGGCGGGCGCGGTAAAAACGCCGGCCGAAGAAAAAGCTCCGGCTTTGGCTTCGGAAGCGGCCCCAGGGTAGTGTAGAATTCGCAGCTTCGCGGCTGTAGCTCAGTTGGATAGAGTACTTGGCTACGAACCAAGGGGTCGTGGGTTCAATTCCTGCCAGCCGCACCAGAATTCATGTTCTGAGAAAACAGCCTGATAGCGCAAGCCTTCAGGCTGTTCTTCTTTGTGCGTCGCCCATGACGCGACAATGGCCGAACGATGAGCAAGGCATTCACTCGGGAAACCGACAATCCGTCCGACGATGACGATGACGAAGTCCGGCTACCGGACCTGCCGGCCGGCGGCAAGAACTACATCACGGCGGCAGGGTATGCCCGGTTGCGTGGTGAACTGATGGCGCTGATCGACGACGAACGGCCGAAGATCGTCGAGATCGTGCATTGGGCCGCCAGCAACGGTGACCGTTCGGAAAACGGGGACTATATCTACGGCAAGAAGCGGCTGCGCGAGATCGACCGGCGGATCCGATTCCTGACCAAAAGACTGGAAATTGCCGAGGTGACCGACCCGTCGGTGCATTTCGGCAATGACCAGGTGTTTTTCGGCGCGACCGTGACCTATGTCGACCAGGCCGGCGAGCAGCGCACGGTGACGATCCTGGGCATCGACGAGGTCGATACCAGTCAGGGCGAGATCAGTTGGGTGGCGCCGGTTGCTCGTACCCTGCTCAAATCCCGCGTCGGCGATGTGCTGCCTCTGGTCACGCCGGCTGGCATGGACGAGATCGAGGTGCTGGCAGTGTCGTACCCCCGCCCGGCAGGGGCAGGCGCTTCAGACGCGTTGCACCCGTAACACCGAGGCGGTGCGGCGCAGGTTGCGCAGCGCCGAATCCAGGTGCGCCCGGTCACGCACCGCGATGACGAACCGCAGATCGGACGCGTCGTGGGTCGCCTCCTGGCCCATGTGAATGTGCGTGATATCGGACTCCGCCGCGGCCAGGGCCGCCGCCACGCGCGCCAGCACTCCCTTGCCGTTGATGACCGAAACCAGGATCTCGGTCTCGAACGGGCGTGTCGGTTCGTCCGACCATTCCACGTCGATGAAGCGTTCGCTGTCCTTGCTCTGCAACTTGGCGGCAACCGGGCAGCTCCGGGTGTGCACGACGAGCCCTTCACCCCGGCCCAGGTAACCGACGATCGGGTCCCCCGGGATCGGCCGGCAACAGGTCGAATAATGCACGGACGCGTTCTCGCTGCCATCCAGCGTCACGACGCCCTGCTTGCTGGACGGATCCGCCGTGAAGCGCTCGCGGGTCAGCAGCAGGGCGTCGGGTTTTTCACCCTTTTCTTCGCCCAGCAGCGAAACCAGGCGTTTGGCGACGATGGTGGAAATGCGCTTGCCCAGGCCGATGTCGGTCAGCAGCTCGGCGCGGTTGCGGTTGCCGGTGAAGCGCAGTAACCGGTCCCAGACGGTCTGGTACGTGGCCTCGTCCTCCGGAAAGTGCTCGATGCCTTCGGCGCGAAGCGCCTGCGCCAGCAGCTTCTTGCCGAAGACTTCGGATTCGGCGCTGGCCAGGGTCTTGAGGTGGTGCCGGATCTTGGAGCGGGCGCGGCCCGTGCGCACGAAGCTCAGCCATGCCGGATTGGGCCGGGAAATGGAGGCGGTGACGACCTCGACCACGTCGCCGTTCTTGAGTTCGGTACGCAGCGGAACCTGTTCGCCATTGATGCGCGCGGCAACGGTGCGGTCACCGACGTCGCTGTGGATGGCATAGGCAAAATCGACCACGGTTGCACCACGCGGCAGCGACATGATCTGGCTGCGCGGCGTGAACACATAGACGGCGTCCGGGAACAGGTCGACCTTGACATGGTCCCAGAACTCGGCGGCGTCGCCGGTTTCGCGCTGGATGTCGAGCAGCGACTGCAGCCACTGGTTTCCCAGCGACTCGGTCGTCGCCTGGTCGGGGGCGCTGGCCTTGTACAGCCAATGTGCCGCGACGCCGGATTCCGCCACCAGGTTCATGGCCTCGGTGCGCATCTGGAACTCCACGTTCACGCCCGATGGCCCGACCAGGGTGGTGTGCAAGGACTGGTATCCGTTGACCTTGGCGATCGCGATATGGTCCTTGAAACGGCCCGGCACCGGTTTGTACAACTGGTGCAGGATGCCCAGTGCGGTGTAGCAGTCCGACAGCGTGGGCACGATCAGGCGAAAGCCGTAGATGTCGGTCACCTGTGCGAACGTCAGGTGCTTGAGGATCATCTTGCGGTAGATCGAGAACACCGATTTCTCGCGTCCGGCGATGCGAACCGACATGCCAGCCTTCGTGAATGCATCCTCCACCTCGGTATGCACCTTCTGGATCAGGTCGCGTCGCCGGCTGCGCGCTTTCTCGACCGCCTTGGTCAGGGTCGCATTGCGCCAAGGATGCAGGTAGGCGAAGGATAGATCCTGCAGTTCGCGGTAGACCTGGTTCAGGCCCAGTCGATGGGCGATGGGTGCATAGATCTCCAGCGTTTCAGAGGAGATGCGCGCCCATTTGTCGCGGGGCACGTTCGACAACGTGCGCATGTTGTGCGACCGGTCCGCCAGCTTGATCAGGATGACTCGAACATCGCGTGCCATGGCCAGCAGCATCTTGCGAAAGGATTCGGCCTGGTTTTCCTCGCGGGTGTTGAAGTGCAGCTTGTCGAGCTTGGTCAGCCCGTCGACCAGTTCCGCAACCGGCGCGCCGAACCGCTCGATCAGTTCCGCCTTGGTCACACCGCAGTCTTCCAGCGCGTCGTGCAACAACGCGGCCATCAGCGCCTGGGCGTCGAGTTTCCATTCCGCGCATTGCGCGGCGACGGCGATCGGGTGGGTGATGTAAGGCTCTCCACTGGCCCGGATCTGACCGAGGTGGGCCTCGTCGGCAAACTTGTATGCTTGGCGAACTTTCTCGATGTCCGATGGGCCCAGATAGTCCAGCCGGGATGTGAGTGCTGCAAAACTGGCCGCGGCCGCATTCGCTGCGGCCGGATTGGGCGCACTCGCACCGCGCGCCTTGCGTGGGCGCTTGGCGGTTGCGGGGGGCGAGTCAATGAAGTTGCTCACCCCTTGAATATAGCCTGCATGCCCCGCGGGCCTGGCGGTCAAAAAAAATGGCACCACAGCGGGTGCCACTTCCATTGGGACGGCGCGTGGCCGTCGGCCAGGCTCAGACCGGAACCTTCTTGAGCATCTCGAGCCCGATCTTGCCGGCAGCGATTTCGCGCAGCGCCGTGACGCCGGGCTTGTTCTTGCTCTCGATCTTGGGTGCATGGCCCTGGCTGAGCATGCGCGCGCGGTAGGTCGCGGCCAGGACCAGCTGGAAGCGGTTGGGAATCTGGGTGAGGCAGTCTTCGACGGTGATGCGGGCCATGTTTTCTCCGAAAAGCGAGGGACGAACTACGAGGGAATGTTCAGTGCGCTGAAGGTGCCGGCGCGGGCGCGGCGCTGGACCGCAAACTTGAGCCGCTGCGCATGCACGATGGCCTTGAGGTCAAAAAGTGCGCGGTCAAAAGAGTCGTTGATTATAACGAAGTCGAAATGGTGGGCCTGGGCCATTTCCGTAGCGGCATTGCGCAGCCGCAGATCGATGGTTTCGGCCGCGTCTTCGCCGCGGCGTTCCAGCCGTGCGCGCAGCTCGTCCCAGCTCGGGGGCAGGATGAAGATGGTCACGGCATTGGCGAAAACCCGCTTGATCGACAAGGCACCCTGGAAATCGATCTCCAGCACCACGTCCGAGCCCTGGTCCATCAACTGGGCGATGGCCTGGCGCGAGGTGCCGTAGCGATGGCCATGGACTTCGGCCCATTCGACGAAGCCGTCCGCCTTGACCATGGCGTCGAACTCGGCCGCCGAAACGAAGAAGTACTCGCGGCCATTCTTTTCCTGCCCCCGCGGCGCGCGCGTGGTGTGCGAGATCGACGGCTTGACGTGGGAGTCGAGCTCCATCAACGCCTTGACCAGGCTGGATTTGCCGGCTCCACTGGGGGCGGCGACGACAAAGAGGTTTCCGGGGTAGTCCATGCGGGGTTTTGCGTTACGCGCCCGGGCTGCGTTGATCGCATCCGGGGCGAGGCGCCTATTCTATGTTTTGCACCTGTTCGCGCATCTGCTCGATCAGCACCTTCATGTCGACCGAGATATGCGTGAGTTCGAGAGCTGCCGATTTAGAGCCCAGGGTGTTAGCCTCCCGGTGCAGTTCCTGGATCAGGAAGTCCAGCCGCTTGCCGATTTCTCCACCCTTGTTGAGCAGCCGCTCGAGCTCGTCCAGGTGTGATTCCAGCCGGGTGATTTCTTCGGCCACGTCGATGCGGATCGCGAATGCGGTCGCTTCCGACAACGCGCGGTCCTGTGCTGCCTCGGTGCTCGATGCCGTGCCCGCCCCCTGGGTCGACTGCATCGCGTCGTTCCAGCGATCCAGGAAACGCTGGCGCTGGGCGGC
>CAXBDR010000195.1:0-8800 GCA_963974265.1 uncultured Rhodoferax sp. | reverse complement strand
ACGACGATGACGGCAAGGACGGCGACTTCGCCCCACCCGACCAACAGCCGCCCACGCACCGGCGCGACAACCCCTACCCGGCGGTGCGCGTGCGCGGCCGCGTTGGCATCCCGGACGCCGCCCGTGCCCGCGGCGACCAGCAGTTCTGCTACGTCAACGGCCGTTTCGTGCGCGACAAGGTACTGCAACATGCCGTGCGCAGCGCCTATGAAGACGTGTTGCACGGCCAGCGCCAGCCCGTCTACGTGCTGTACCTGGACATGGACCCGACCCGTGTCGACGTCAACGTGCATCCGACCAAGATCGAGGTGCGCTTTCGCGACAGCCGCGAGGTGCACCAGGCGGTGCGCCGCGCGGTGCAGGACGCATTGGCCCGGCCCCGGGCCGGCGGCGCCGAAAACGCCGTGCCGGCGCCGGGACTGCCCGCGAGCAGCGGACCGGCCACCCACACCCCCGGCGCTGCGGGCGCCACGACGCCCTTCATCGCCCGTGGCTGGTCCCAGCCCGCCATGCCCTACGCCGCGCCCGCGGCCGCCGGCCACCGCGTGTCCGACTTCGAAGCCTTGTGGCCGGTGCGCCGCAGCAACGCCACGCCACCCGCCACGACCGCCGACACCGACACCGGCACGCCTGGCGCATTCCGGGCCGACGGCCACTCGGCGGCGGATCATCTCGCTCCGCCCGAGGCCATGGCCGACGCCGGCCGCGACGACAACGCAGCGGCCGCTGCCTGGCCGCTGGGCCGCGCGCTGGCCCAGTTGCAAGGCGTCTACATCCTGGCCGAGAACGCCCAGGGCCTGGTCATCGTCGACATGCATGCGGCGCACGAGCGCATCGTCTACGAACGGCTCAAGAGCCAGTTCGATGCCGCAGCCACCGCCGGCGCCAGCCAGCGCCTGGCCAGCCAGCCGCTGCTGATCCCGGTGACTTTCGCCGCCAGCGCCCACGACATCGCCGCGGCCGAAGCCCATGCCGACACCTTGCACACGCTGGGCCTGGACATCGCCCCGCTGTCGGCCACCACGCTGGCGGTGCGCGCCGTGCCCGCCACGCTGGCCCAGGGCGACGCCGCCGCGCTGGCGCGCAGCGTGCTGGAGGAACTGTCCCAGCACGACGCCAGCACCGTGGTGCAGCGCGCCCGCGACGAAATCCTGGCCACGATGGCCTGCCACGGCGCGGTGCGCGCCAACCGCAGCCTGACGCTGACCGAGATGAATGCGCTGCTGCGCCAGATGGAGGCCACCGACCGCTCCGACCAGTGCAACCACGGCAGGCCGACCTGGCGCCAGGTCAGCCTGCGCGAACTCGACAATCTGTTCCTGCGCGGGCGCTGACCGACGCCACGCCGGCGCACGCCCCGCTTCGGCTTGCCTTGTACCGATCCGCCCGCGTCAGGCGGCGGACCGGCCCCACACCAGCAGCAGATTGTTCGCCGGCATCACGTGGCGCGCGAGCAGCTGCAAGCCGGATTGCGCCGCGCAGGCGACCACGTCGTCCAGCTGCCGGATGCCCCAGGCCGGATCGCGCTCGCGCAGACTTTGGTCGAACGCCAGGTTGCTCGCCGCCGGCGCAACCCCGGACTCGAAATACGGGCCGTAGGTTACCAGCCGCCCTTGCGCAGCCAGATGCCGGGTACAACCGGCCATCAGGCCGGTGCAACACGCCCATGGCGCGATATGGATCATGTTGGCGCAATACACCAGGTCGAATGGCTCGTCGAACGCAGGCCCCTGCGACGGCCAGGGGTCGTCGCACACGTCGAGCCTCACCGGAGGCCGCACGTTCGGCCGGCCCGGCTGGCGCGCCACCGCGTCGATGCCGGGCAAGGCGGCCGCGACCATGTCGCTCGGTTGCCAGTCCCATTGCGGCAACGCGGCGGCGAACCAGCCCACGTGTTGCCCCGTGCCCGAGGCGATCTCCAGCGCGCGACCGCGCGGCGGCAGCACGGTGCGCAACACGTCGAGGATGGGCTGCTTGTTGCGTTCGGCCGCCGGACTGAAAGGGGTATCGTTTGCCTGCATGATGGGACGCTAGCATACCGACATCGCCCATTGCCGCCGCCGGCGGGGCCTCCCATTCAGCGACCATGACCGACCTTTCCCGCACACGACCCGATCCGCAGCAGCGCCGCGCCGTCGCCCGCGCACTGGCGCTCGGCCTGGGCCTGGGCCTGGCTGCGGGAGCCGCAGGGGCGCAACCCGGCAACGCCGGTGCGCCGCTGGTCGACGCCGCCCAACGCGGGGACCTGGCCCGGGTTCGCGCGCTGCTCGACACCGGCACGCCCATCGGTCAGCGCGATGCCCGTGGCCGCACCGCCGTGCTGGCGGCCACCGACGGCAACCACCTGCCGGTGGTCCGCTTGCTGATCGCGCGCGGCGCCGACGTCAACGCCCAGGACGAGCAGCACGACAGCGCCTTCCTGCTGGCCGGCGCGCGCGGCCACACCGCCATCGTCCGCGCCACGCTGGATGCGGGCGCCGACCTGGCCAGCACCAACCGGTATGGCGGCACGGCGCTGATTCCGGCCTGCCACTACGGCCACGTGGAGACGGTGCGGTTGCTGCTGCAGACCCGCATCGACGTCGACCATGTCAACAAGCTGGGCTGGACCGCGCTGCTCGAAGCCGTGATCCTGGGCGACGGCGGGCCGGCCCATCAAGAGATCGTGCGCCTGCTGATCGCGTCCGGTGCGGCGCTGAACCTGGCCGATCAGGGCGGCGTGACGCCGTTGCAACACGCGCGGCGACGCGGCCAGGCGCAGGTGGCGGCCATGCTGCAGGCGGCCGGCGCGCGCTGACCGACGCACCTCCACACCACGGCGGCCTTCGACCCCATGCATCTGAAGCAACTCACCTACCTGCAGTTCGTCGTCGAACACGGCAGTTTCGCCGCCGCCGCGCGGGCCGCCGGCGTGAGCCAGCCGGCGATCACGCTGGCCATGCAGACGCTCGAGCGCGAATGGGGCGTGCCGCTGTTCGAGAAATCGGGGCGGCAGAAGCTGCCGACCCGGGTCGCGGTGCAGGCCGCCCAGCGGGCATCGGACCTGCAGTCGACGCTGGACGGGCTGGCGCGCGGGCCGCTGCAGGCCACCGGCTGGAAACCCGCGCCGGGCGTCAGGCGGCTGCGCGCCGGCATGGCGCACGCCGCGTCCCTGTTGTACGGGCCGACGATCGAACACGCCTGGCACGCACGCCAGAGCGAAGGCCTGCTGCAGATCATGTGGGGCAGCGCGCCGGAACTGCTGGCGGCGCTGCAATCCCATGAGCTCGACATCGCAATCGCACCGCCGCCGCGCGGCTACCGACCCAGCGGCATCCGGCGCCACACATTGCACACCAGCACGCCGACGGTGTATGCCCGCGTGGGTCATCCGCTGGCCGCCGCTACCTCGCTCGACGCGATCCGCGACGCGGGCTGGGCGGTGGCCGGGCGCGCCGGCACCGTGATCGAAGAAGCGCACCGAGTGCGTGGCCTGCCCGAGCCCCGCATCCTGGTGCAATGCGGCGACTACCCGACCATGCTCAACCTGGTGGCCAACAGCGAGTTGCTGTGCATCGTGCCGCACCCCACCCTGCTGCCGGAGCAGGAGCCACCGACCGTGCAGGCCCTGCATATCCGCGAAGGACTGCCGCAATACGATGTGTGCCTGTTCTGGCGCACGCCCCAGCGCGGCCAGGACGACGCCGCGGTATCAGCCGTGGTGCGCGCGCTCAAGGCCCTGGTGGCCGCAGCGCCGTTGCCTGTTTGATTGTGGTTTCCGGCCAACGGGGCTATCGCTGGCTGGCAATATCCAGTATCGTTGATCTGAGTCAATTTGACCCTGCATCTTGCGGCACGCATGGGCTGTCTTGCGCCATGAGCGCCGCGTGCAGGGGTGGCCGCGATCTTGCCGCATGCTTCCGGGCGGTCCAAGGTCGGAAACCTGTTGTTGTGCGGAAGTCGAAAATTTCATGCCGATAAAGCGCAAGTTGCGTCTGGCTCCGATCCTCGATCGCATCTGTCTGGGTAGCGGCGTGACGGTGGTTTTCGTGGGAGTCGTGGTTCTGCTCGGATGGGCCTTCGGCCTGCTGGCACTGCAAAGCATTGTTGCGGGCTGGCCGACGATGAAGGTCAATACCGCGGTTTGCTTCATCCTGACCGGCCTGTCATTGCTGGCCTGGCAACGCGCGATGCGTGTCGGCATTGCAACGGCGCCCGCCCTGCGGGTGGCGGCTTTGGCGTGCGCGGGGTTGGTGCTGCTGGTAGCACTGCTGACCTTGGCGGAATATGCCTTCGATTGGGATCCCGGCCTCGACCGGCTGTTCCTCGGCGACCCCAAAGTGACGGACCTGGCCCCGCCGGGGCGCATGTCGCAGGGGACGGCGGCGCTGTTCCTGCTGTGCTGTGTTTCGCTGGCGCAGGTGGCGGGCAAGCGACTCGCGATCGGAGTTGCTCAAGCCTGTGCGTTGCTGACACTGCTGATGGCGTTGCTGATACTGTTGTCGTATTTGCTGGGCGCGGACTTTACCCGGGTGACGCCGTTCTCGACGATGGCGGTCCATACCGCGTTCGCATTTGCGGCACTGTCGCTGGGCTTGCTGGTGCTGCGCGGTGGCGAGGGCTGGTTCAGCGTGTTCATGCAGGACTCCATCAGCGCCAGAAACGGCCGGCGGTATTTCCTGGGCACTTTGCTGGTCTTGCCCCTGTTTGCGGTGCTGGGGATGTCCGGCGAACGGGACCTGCACTGGTATGACCCCTACTTCGGCATGGCCCTGCTGACGGTTGGCGGCATCGCCGCCTTGGCGGCATTGAACTGGCATGCCACCAATGCCGGCAACGCCGCCGATCGAAAGGTCGCCAACATGCAGCGTGTGCTGGCCACGCGGAGCGGCATCAATACGCTGATCGTCCGGGTGCGGGACAAACAGGCGCTGTTTGAAGAGTCCTGCCGTATTGCCACCGAGGTCGGCCAGTTTCCCCTCGCCTGGATCGCAACCTTCGATGCTCAAGCACAGACGGCGCAAATCCATGTTGCCCGTGGCGCTGCTGCGAACTATCTCAGCGAGCGGATGCCGAGAACGTTGAACCTGGCGCCAGAAAATCCGGGACCGGACGGGCTGATGCGGCGCGTCATTGCCACGAAAGCAACGGTGGTGATGAACGAGATCGAACTCCCGCCGACATTGAACGCGATCCAGCGCAACCACCGGCAGGAACTGGTCGATGGCGGAATCCAGTCGCTGGTGGCCTTGCCCTTGATCATCGAAGGCAAGGTGGTGGGTGCCTTTGCGCTGCACGCCGAGCTCGCCGGCTTCTTCAATGCGGCGGAGTTGGACTTGCTCGAGGAAATGGCCGGCGACATCGCGTTCGCCATCAACCACATCGACAAGGAGGCGGCGCTCAAATACCTGGCGTTCTACGACCCGCTGACCGGCCTTCCCAATCGGGAGCTGTTCATGGAGCGCCTCAATCGCCAGCTGAAGGAGTCGTCCCGCAGCGCGGGCAAGGTGGTGGTAGTGCTTGGAAATCTGCGGCGCTTCCGGTTGATCAACGAAACCTTTGGCCGACATGTCGGTGATGCGTTGCTGCGCCAGCTGGCGGCCCGAATGACGCAAGTCATGGAATACCCCGAAAACCTGGCGCGTATCGACGGCGACAGCTTTGCGACATTCGTGCCCAGGGCTGGCGCGGCGCAGGTTGGCCATCGGATACAGGCTGCTTTCAACCAGGTGCTGGACCGGCCCTTCAGGATTGGCGATCAGGATCTGATTGTCGATGCCACGTTGGCGGTGGCGGTGTTTCCGGCCGATGACGCCGACGGTGAGACCCTGATGGCCAATGTGGCGACAGCCCTGCGCCGGGCCCAGGATACGGGTGAGCGCAGCATGTTCTACGAGGCGGCGATGAATGCCAAGGTGGCGGACGCAGTCAAGCTGGAGTTCAAGTTGCGCCGCGCGGTCGAGCTTGGCCAGCTCGAACTGCATTACCAGCCCAAGGTCGATTTCGCCACACGCCGGGTGCAAAGTGTCGAAGCCTTGATGCGCTGGCGTGACCCGGAGACAGGGTTGGTCCCGCCAGGCAAGTTCATCCCCGTGATGGAAGAGATCGGCCTCATTGGCCAGGCGGGTGCCTGGGCCATTCGCCAGGCGGTGGCGGACCTCGGGCGCTTGCGTGCCATGGGACTTCCGACACCGCGCTGCGCCGTCAACGTGTCGGCGATCCAGTTGCGCGATCCCGATTTCGTGCATACCGTGCTTGACGAACTGGCCGGATTCGGCAACGACGACGTGATGCTGGACATCGAGATCACGGAGTCGCTGATCATGCAGAATGTGCAGCAGACGATCCGCGTGCTGCAAACCTTGCGTGGTGTCGGCATCGAGGTGGCCATCGACGATTTCGGGACCGGTTATTCATCGCTGGCGTATCTGGTCCAGCTGCCGCTCAATGCACTGAAGATCGACCGCGCATTCGTGCTGGGCCTGGACCAAGGACGCCAGAGCGTCATGATCGTCGAATCCATCATCTCGCTGGCCCATTCGCTCAAATTGCAGGTGGTGGCCGAGGGTGTCGAGACCGAGGCGCAGGCGGCCCAGCTGCGCGACATGGGTTGCGACCTGATGCAGGGCTACCTGTTCAGCAAGCCGTTGCCGTTCGACCAACTGGCGGCGCTGCTCAAAGACACGGTCTGACGCGGTTGCTTGCCGCGCCGCGCGCAGGCAAGGCCTTCGGCCCAGGGCTTCACGACGCGCGTTCTTGGTCATCTCCGACGTGATCGCGGTCAACAGGCCATGGCTTGCCACTTCAGGCGCCGGAGTGGCCTGCGGCGCAAGCCATACGCCCGACAAGAGGCCCGTAGCCGCCGCAAGGCCAAGACTGCACAAGCTACGACACGCCCTTAGGCAATTGCACCTTGTAGGGCCGAGCGAAGCAGTGCCGGCCGGCTCAGGCGATCCGCATCGGGCGAGGGCTGGTGTCCGACATCGCCATCAGCTGCTGCGTCAGTTCCTGCATCAGCTGCAGCTTCAACTGCGCGTGCTGCGGCTGCTCCCACAGGTTGTCCATCTCGTGCGGATCCGCCTGCAGGTCATACAACTCGCCCCAGCCGCCTTCGACGAACACGCTCATGCGGAGGGTTGCGGTGACCAGGGTGCGCACCAGCACCGGCTGCGTGAAACCGAGGTAGGCGCGTTGCTGGTTCTCCTCGATCAGCACCGAGTTGCGCCCGGTCGGTGTCGGCGCGCCGTCGGTGGCGAACAGCGGCTTGCCCTGCATGCCGTTGACCGGCGCGATGCCGGCGCGGCGCAGGATGGTGGCGGGCAGGTCGATCGACGACGTCAAGTCCTCGCGCACCGCCGGTCGCGCGGCGCCATCCGCCTGCGGTTCGCGCCAGATCAGCGGCACACGCACCAGGCTCTGGTAATGCAGCGGACCCTTGAGCACGATGCCGTGGTCGCCCATCAGGTCGCCATGGTCGGCGGTGAAAATGACGACCGTGTTGCGGTCGGCGCCGCTGGCGCGCAGGGCGTCCATCACCATGCCGATGCGGTCGTCGATGTTGGTGATCATGCCGTAGGTCAGCGCGATCATCTCCTGCACCTCGCGCTCGTTCGCGGCGAACAGGCGCGGGCCGTCCAGGTTGGCCTTGCCGTCGCGCCGCTCGTCCTGCAGCCAGCGCACATGCTGTACGTCGGACGCGCCGCTGCGCATGCTCTGTGGAACATCCATCGCGGCCGGGTCGTACATGTCCCAGTAACGGCCCGGCGGTGTCCACGGATGGTGCGGATCGGGAAAGGAACACATCACCGCGAACGGCTGCTCGCCACGCTGCGCGACATGGTCGCGGATCCATTGCGCGGTCTGCTGCGCGATGTAGTGGGTCGGGTAGGCGTTTTCGTCGAGCATGGTGTGCCAGGCCTGGGGGGCGCTGTAGCGCGGGTCGCGCTTGCCGTGCTTGCGGCCGATGCGTGCGGCCTGCTCGGGATGCTCGGCCTGCAGCCAGCGCAGCCAGTCGCCGAAACATTCGTCGGCATGGTGGTTGCACAGGATCACGTCCTGGAAGCCGTAATACGGCAGCTGCATGCGGTGCTGCGGATCGTTCCAGCGGGTGCGCAGTTCCTGCTCGTACAACGCCGCCGGCGCGGTGTCGCGACGGGCCTCGCGGTAGTGCGTCGAGGGCTGAGTGCCGGGGGGCAACACGGTCGGCGCCAGCAGCGGCGGCTTGTCTTCCATCGTCTGCAGGTGGCCCTTGCCGATCAGCGCCGTGTGGTAGCCGGACTCGGCCAGCAGGTCGGCGAAAGTGACCGACTCCAGCGGCAACGGGATGCCGTTGCTGCGCGCGCCGTGCGCCGAGGGCATGCGCGCCGTCATGATGGAGCCGCGGTTGGGCATGCACACCGGGTTGGCCACGTAGGCCTTGTCAAACCGGGCGCCGCTTTTCGCCAGCGCATCGATGTTCGGCGACCGGACCACCGGGTTGCCGTAACAACCCAGGTGATCGGCCCGGTGCTGGTCGGTGATGAAGATCAGGAAGTTGGGTTGTTGCATTGCCGATGCGCTCAATCTGCGGAGATACGCTTCTCCTGGATGAGTTTGCCCCACTTGGCGGTATCGCGTTTGAGCCACTGGGAGGTGGTCGTGGCATCCAGGTTCAACACGTCTACACCTTGCAGCGTCAGTCCGTTGCGCACTTCGGGGTCGTTCAAGGCCGCCTGCAAGGCGGCGTCGAGCTTGGCCTTCACGTTGGCCGGCAGTCCGGGCGGGCCCATCACGCTCCACCAGATCGCCGACTCGGCGCCCAGGCCTTTGATGCCGGCTTCGG
>CAXBDR010000194.1:0-8818 GCA_963974265.1 uncultured Rhodoferax sp. | reverse complement strand
CATCGGCACCATCACCAACGACTTGTTCCGATGCTGCGGGCCATCGCCGGTGTTGACCAGCATGCACATCCAGTCGGCCTGCAGGCTGTTGGTGATCCACATCTTCTGGCCGCTGATGACGTAGTCGTCGCCGTCCTTGCGCGCATGGCTCCTGATAGCCGCCACGTCGCTGCCGGCTCCGGGTTCGCTGACGCCGATACAGCCCACCATGTCGCCGGCGATCGCCGGCGCCAGGAACTGCGCTCGCAGTTCGTCGCTGCCGAAACGCGCCAGTGCCGGCGTACACATGTCGGTCTGCACGCCGATGGCCATCGGGATGGCGCCACAGTCGATATGGCCCAGCGTTTCGGCCATCGCCACCGCATACGAATAGTCCAGGCCGCTGCCGCCATACGCCTCGGGCTTGGTCAGGCCGAGCAGGCCCAGCGTGCCGAGTTTCTTGAACACCGCGTGCGCCGGGAAGATCTCGGCCGCCTCCCATTCATCCACATGGGGATTGATCTCGTCATCGATGAACCGCTTGAGCGTGTTCTGGATCTCGCGATGTTCATGGGTGTATTGCATGCGGCGTGTCTCCTGAATCCAGAGCCGAGTCTACTGGTCAAAAAGCCGCGGTGTCACCGCGCGATGGAATCCGTCGAAGGGCTTGACCGCGTTGCGCGCAGCGGCCTCGACCGTCGGCTGCTTGACATCCCATCCCAGGCGCACCTGCGGCCGTCCGCCGTCGATGCGCACGGTGGTGCCGGTGATGAAGGACGCGGCCGCGCTGAGCAGGAACACGATGCCGGCCGAGGTCTCCGCCTCGTTGCCGAAACGCCCGAGCGGAACCGTCTCGGCCATGGCGCGCAGGTGCGGGCCGAACTCGGGCGGATAGTGGTCCATGCCGCTGGAGGCGATGTAGCCCGGTGCCACCGCATTGACGCGCACGCCCTGGTGCGCCCATTCGGCCGCCGCCGTCTCGGTGAAACTGACCATGCCGGCGCGTGCCGCGCCGCTGTGGCCCATGCCCGGCATCGAGCCCCACATGTCGGCCACGATGTTGACGATGGCGCCGCCATTCGCACGCATGCTCTGCAGGTAACACTCGCGCGCCACCAGGAAACCGCCGGTCAGGTTGGTGTCGATGACCGCCTGCCAACCCTTGGCCGATATCGCCTCCAGCGGCGTGATGTATTGCCCGCCGGCGTTGTTGACCAGGCCGTCGACGCGGCCCTGCGCTGCAACGACCTGCGCCACCATGGCGCGCACCGCGTCTTCCTGCCGGATGTCGCAGGCCGCGGTATCCGCGTGCCCGCCGTCGTCGGCGATCTCCTGCTGCACGGCCCGCAGCTTTTCCGGCTTGCGCCCGACCAGCACCACCCGCGCACCCAGCGACGCCAGTTCGTGCGCGGTGCAGCGCCCGATGCCCGAGCCGCCACCGGTGACGATGACCACCTTGCCATCGAACAGGCCGGGCCTGAATGCGGATGCGAATCCCATGCTGTCTCCTGTCTGTCTGTCCGTCCGATCGTCCGGCCGGGACGCGCCGGGCCGATGGCCTATTCTGCCGGACGATAGGCGGCAATCACCGCGTCGCCGTGTTTTTCCAGTTGCTCGATGCCATGACGGTATCCGGCCTCGACGATGCGGTCGAACTTCGACCACTCCAGCATGCCGAACGCATAGACGGCAGGCGCGAACGGCAGATCCACCAGCGACTGCGACTCCTGCTGTCGTGCATAGCTGTACATGAGGCTGGTGTTGAGCAGCAAGGACGTCAGCGAAGGCAGCCGGTAGCGCCGCGCACGGCCGCGCAGCCGGTCACGCATCAGCTCCAGCGCACCGGGCACCTCGTCGAGTTCGTAGCGCAGCCCCCGGTCGCGCAGCAGGTCGACGCCGATGATGCGCGCCGCGCCACGGCGATCCATCACGTCAGTGGGAAAGTTGTTGAAGGTGCCGCCATCGATGTGCAGTTCGCCGTCGAGCATGACCGGCGGCAAGGCGCCGGGAATCGACACGCTGGCCCGGATCGACTTGGCCAGCGGTCCACGCGTGTGCACCGCCTCGCGCGCCGCCGAGTAGTTGCTGGTGATGCAGAAATAACCCTTCCACAGGTCTTCGATGTCGATGTGTTGCCCGCGGCTGTCCACGACGGCCGAGTCGATGATGCGCCGCAGGCGCTTGCCGCTGATCAACGATATCAGCGGCACCATGTTGTAGTCGCCGGTGGGGTTCTCGCGGAACGCGGCGCGCGCCGCATCGATCATCTCCCGGGCCGGTATGTCCATGCCGCCATACGCCGCCATGACAGCCCCGATGCTGGTGCCCGCCACCATGTCAAAGCAGATGCCGGCTTCCTCCAGCGCGCGCATCACGCCCAGGTGCGCGAATCCCCGCGCACCGCCGCCGGAGAGCACCAGTCCGACGGTGTTGCGGCTGACCACGCGTGCCAGCCGCTGCCAGTCCCGCTGCACGTCGCGGCGCACATGGACATGGGTGGACAGGTGCCGCGGGTCGAGCCAGCGCGCGGTCCCGGTCGGCGAGCGGCGGCCGTCCGGATGCAGCAGCACCAGCGTCTGCTGGGCCTCGCCATCGTCGTTCGCATCATGCAGCCCGGCCTCGTTCGGGTGCAGCTGCGGCGGCTCGTCTGCGTCGGCCACCAGCAGCAGTTCGTCGCAATGGCGGATGCAGCGCTGCGTCCATTCCGTGCGTGTGGCGTCGGCGACGAAGACCACGAAGTCGTGGCGCGCCTCGATCTTGTCCAGCCACACCGTGACCTGGCGCGAACGCACGGCGTCGGCACGCGTGGCCTGCGACAGGCCGGGCTCGCCGAGTTGCTCGTCCATGCGCTGCGAGCTCATGACCGTGGCGTTGCCATGGGCCTGGAGCCGACGCGCCAGCGACTCGGCGAATGCCGCAAGGTCAAGATTGCGGGTGATGCCCAGCACGCCGATGATGACCGGCTTGGTCGCCGGCGTGCGCCCGCTGGTGACGCGCTTGAATCGTTCGATGACCTGGCGCGTCATGTTCAGCGAGACCAGCGGATACGCCAGCAGCAGCTCGCGGAACACGGTCTTGGAAAAACGCGCCAGCACACTGTCGCGGATGGCGGTCACGGTTGCGGTGCGGGGCTCGCCGGTGAAGAAGGCCATCTCCCCGACCGTCTCGCCGCGGGCGATCTCGCCGAGCACGGAACGTACGCCGCCGGCGTCGACCGAGCAGGCCCGCAGGCGGCCACTGACGACGAAGAACAGGCATTCGTCGGGATCGTCCTGCCGGAACAGCACCTCGCCGCCGCCGAGTTCGACCCACTCGACCCGCGGCAGCACATGCTCGAGCATCTCGGGGTCGAACGCGCCGAAAACGGTCGTCAGTCCGTCGAGCAGCATGCCTTGGTGGGCATCCAGCAATTCTTCCGGCGAACGCAAGGTCATGGGCGGTTTCGAATCCATGGTCGAGACGGGCCGCAACGGCCGTGCGGGGGACCGCGCAGTCTACGCCAGGTCGGACGGCGCAATCGCCTCAATCGACGAAGAAGTCGGGAATGAAATCCTGCGTGCCCGGTGTCACCGCATACGTGTCCAGGTCGGTGATGCCATGCGCGGCCAGCAATTCGTCGTCGATGTAGAAGTTGCCGGTATTGCCGCTGTCGCTGGTCAGCACCAGGTAGGCGGCATCGGCCAGGATCTCGGGCTTGCGGCACCGCGCCACGTCGACGCCGGGAATCATCTGCAGCGCGGCCGTGGCGATGGCAGTGCGCGGCCACAGGCTGTTGACGCCGATGCCGTATTTGAGGAACTCGCCCGCATGGCCCAGCGTGCACATGCTCATGCCGTATTTGGCCATGCTGTAGGCCACGTGGTTCTCGAACCAGTGGGTCTTCATCGACAGCGGCGGTGACATCGTCAGCACGTGCGGGTTGCGCCGCTGCCGCGCCGATTCGCGCAGCGCCGGCAGGCAGGCCATGGTGCACAGGTAGGTACCCCGCGCATTGACGCCCTGCATCAGGTCGAAACGCTTCATCGGTGTCGTCTCGGTACCGGTCAGGCTGATGGCGCTGGCATTGTTGACCAGGATGTCGATGCCGCCGAAGGTCTCGACCGCCCGGGCCACCGCCGCCAGCACCGAGGCCTCGTCGCGGATGTCGACCTGCAGCGGCAAGGCCTTGCCGCCGGCCTCCTCGATCTCCCGGGCCGCGCTGTGGATGGTGCCGGGCAGCTTGGGGTTGGCCTCGGTGGTCTCGGCCGCGATCACGCTGTTGGCGCCGTCGGCCGCGGCACGCCGGGCGATCGCCAGGCCGATGCCGCGCGAGGCGCCGGTGATGAACAAGGTCTTGCCTTCGAGCGTTTCGGTTTCCATGCTGCTGTCTCCTCGTTCCGGGATCCCGTGCTCAGGTGCGGGAGAAATCCGGCTTGCGTTTTTCCATGAAGGCGGTGAACGCCTCGCGCGCGGCCGGCTCCCCGAGCATACGGCCGAAGCTGGCGCCTTCTTCGGCCATCTGCTGCAGCACCAGCTGCGCCTGGCCCTTCTTCATCAGCCGCTTGGTCTCGACCAGGGAACCGATCGGCTTGGCAGCCAGCTTGCGCGCCTGCGCCTGGGCCAGGTTGCGGGCCTCCGTCGGTGGCACGATGCGGTTGACCAGGCCGACCTCCAGTGCGGCCTCGGCCATGAAGGGCTCGCCCAGCAACAAGGCCTCGGCCGCCCGGTGGTAACCGAGCATCTGCGGCACCAGCAGGCTGGAGGCCGCCTCCGGGCACAGGCCCAGGTTGACGAACGGCAGCGAAAACGCCGCGTTGTCGCCGGCATAGACCAGGTCGCAATGCATCAGCATCGTGGTGCCGATCCCCACCGCCGGACCGCAGACCGCGGCCACGATCGGCTTGGGAAAGGCCGCGATGCCGTGCAGGAACCGGTACACCGGCGAGTCCTGGCTGGACGGTGGCTTGTTCAGGAAATCGGCGATGTCGTTGCCGGCCGAGAACATGGTCTCGCTACCCTGGAACACCACGACGCGCACCGCGTCCTGGTCCCTGGCCTGCGCCAGCGCATCGGCCATGGCGGCATACATCGCCGACGTGATCGAGTTCTTCTTGTCGGGCCGGTTGAAGGTGATGGTCATGACGCCATCGGTGACGTCGGTCAGTATGTCGCTCATCGGTGTGTTCTCTCGGTTGTTGTCATTCGGCTTTCAGGGCGCTGCGCACGAAATCGAGCCGGTCCTGGCCCCAGAACATCTCGTCACCCACGAAGAAGGTCGGCGCGCCGAACACGCCTCGCTCCACCGCCTCCTGGGTCCAGGTCTTGAGGGTTTCCTTGACCTGGGGATCGGACGCCATCTCGACCAGTTCGTCGGCTTCGAATCCGGCGCCCGCCAGCACCGCGGCCACGGTGGCCGGGTCACCCATGTTCTTCTGCTCGGCCCACACGCCGTTGAACACCGCCTTGCGGTAGGCGTCGAGCCGCGTGTCGCCGGCCAGGCTCAGCGCCACGTCGATGCGCATCAGCGTGATGGTGTTGATCGGGAAATGCGGATTCATCGCCAGCGGCACGCCGTAGGCCCTGGCATACCGGTTCAGGTCCTTGAACAGGTAGCTGCCCTTGGCCGGCACCGTGATGGGCGCCCGGTTGCCGGTGGCCTGGAACACGCCGCCGAGCAGCATGGGTTTCATGACCACCGTGGCGCCGGTGTCGGCCGCCAGCTTGCCGAGCTGGGTCCAGGCCAGGTAGGCGGCCGGGCTGCCGTAGTCGAACAGGAAATCGACGGATCGTGACATGGGGGTTCCTTTCGGGACTTGGGTTGGTGTGGCCAGGGTTCAGAACTTCTCGATCCACGGCCGCAGGTCGAGTTCGTGTGTCCATGCGTCGCGCGGCTGGCGGTGCAGCATCCAGTACTGGTCGGCGATATGGTCCGGGTTCAGTATGCCGTCATGGTCCTTGAGCGCATACCGCTCCGGGAAATTGTCGCGGATGAAGGCGGTGTCGATGGCACCGTCGATGATGACATGCGCCACGTGGATGCCCAGCGGGCCGAGTTCGCGCGCCATGCTCTGCGCCAGCGCGCGCAGCGCGTGCTTGGCGCCGGCGAATGCGGCGAATCGGGCCGAGCCGCGCAGCGAAGCTGTCGCGCCGGTGAAGATGATGCTGCCCTTGGGTCCGTCGCCGCCACGCGCCACCATGCGCCGGGCCACCTCGCGGCCGGTCAGGAAGCCGGCCAGGCAAGCCATCTCCCAGATCTTGGTGTAGCGCCGCGTCGTCTCCTGCAGGATGGAACTCGGCGCATTGGCGCCGATGTTGAACACCAGCACCTCGATCGGCCCGATCGTGGCCTCGATCTGCTCGACCAGCGCGACCACCGCGTCCTCGTCGCGCGCATCGGAACCGAAACCATGGGCGGTGCCGCCCTCGGCGCGGATCTGTGCCAGCAAGGGTTCGAGCTTGTCGGCGTTGCGCCGGGTCACGCAGGCGACCAGGCCACCGCGCGCGAAACGCCGCGCGATCGCGCCGCCCGTGGCATCGCCGGCGCCGATCACCAGTGCGACCCCCGGCTTGCCCGCATCCGTCGTCGTTGTTGTCGTCGTCATGGCTTCATCCCTTGGTTCATCGGTTCACCGCCATGCATCCGATTCGCTGGCGATGCTGCTCACTCCTTGTAGTAGACCATCTGCACGCTGGTCGCGAGCAAACGGCCTGCCGCATTCCACAGGCAGGCACTCTGGTCGTGGAAACCGGCGCCGAAGCCATGGGCGCGCGCCTGGCCCAGCACGTATCCGTCCGCGGTCGCGCGCATCGCATCCTGGTCGGCGTGGAAATACACCGTCATCGACACCGTGCCCGCCGGCACGCGCCGGCGCCGGCGCAGGAAGATGCGCGGGTAGAACACGTCGGCCAGCGCAGTCAACGCGCAATGGTCGAGCGGGCGTGGTGGCGCATCGCGCATCCACAGGCGGCTCAGGCTGGCCTGCGCGGCATCGGCGCCGGACACCGCACCGTCCCAGTGCTGCGGCAAGGCACCGTCGAGCTGCACCACCTCGTACCGCTGGATCCATTCGACCGGCGAGATCCACGGCGGACCTTGCACTGCATCGGGCGCCGGCACCGCCGGCATCGGCGTGTCGTCGATGCCCCAGGTCTCGCGCCGCACGGCGGTCACGACGCTGCCGGTCAGCACCACGGCGGGCACGCCCTGGGCATCGTCCTGGCGGATCTCGATGCTCCAGTGCTGGGTCGAGCGATTGGTGCGCGCCGCCCGCGCCACGACGACAAAACGCCCCTTGGCCAGGGCCGCGGCATAGTTGACCGTCAGCGCCACCGGCTGCCCGAGCCGGGCGGGATGTTGCAGCACCGCATGCAGCGCGGTGGCCGCGGTGACGCCGCCGAACGGCCCGACCATGTTCCAGTAGGCGTCGCTGGTATGCCCCTCGAACCGGTCATCGCCAAGGGCGTTCAGCGCGATCGCCTGGTCGAAGACATGGGCGGTCGCCGTCATGCCGCCGGCCACTCAGACGCGTTCGAAGATGCCGGCCGCGCCCTGCCCCATGCCCACGCACATCGTGACCATGCCGTAACGCTGCTGGTTGCGGCGCAGCGCGTGGATCACGGTGGCCGCGCGGATTGCGCCGGTGGCACCCAGCGGATGGCCGAGCGCGATCGCCCCGCCCATCGGGTTGACCTTGGCCGGATCCAGCCCCAGCGTGTTGATGACGGCCAGCGACTGCGCGGCAAAGGCTTCGTTGAGCTCGATCCAGTCCATGTCGTCCTGCTTGAGACCGGCGCTGCGCAGCGCCGCCGGAATCGCCTCGATCGGACCGATGCCCATGATGTGCGGCGGCACGCCCTTGCTGGCGAAACTGACGAAACGCGCCAGCGGCGCAAGGCCGAATTGCTGGACCGCCTTTTCGCTGGCCAGGATCAGCGCACCGGCGCCGTCCGAGGTCTGCGAGCTGTTACCGGCGGTGACCGAGCCACGCGCGGCGAACACCGCGCGCAGCTTGGCCAGGCCTTCGAGCGAGGTGTCGGGCCGCGCGCCTTCATCCAGCGAGACGGTGCGCGAGCTGACCTTCACCTTGCCGGTGTCCAGGTCGGGTGTGCGTTCGAACACTTCCACCGGCGTGATCTCGTCGGCAAAGTGGCCGGCCTTCATGGCCGCGATGGCGCGCTGGTGCGACTCGAGCGCAAACGCATCCTGCGCCTGGCGCGACACCTTCCACTGGCTGGCGACCTTCTCGGCCGTCAGGCCCATGCCGTAGGCGATGCCGATGTTCTCGTCGTGGTCGAACATGGATGGCGACAGCGAGGGCGAATTGCCCATCATCGGCACCATGCTCATGCTCTCGGTGCCGGCGGCCAGCATCACGTCGGCCTCGCCGACGCGGATGCGGTCGGCCGCCATCTGGATCGCGCTGATGCCCGAGGCACAGAAGCGGTTCACGGTGATGCCGCCCACGCTGTTGGGCAGTCCGGCCAGCACCGCGCCGATACGCGCCACGTTCAGGCCCTGCGGGCCTTCCGGTATGGCGCAGCCGCAGATCAGGTCCTCGATGGCCTGCGGGTCCAGCGTCGGCACCTGCGCCAACGCGCCCTGGATGGCCTTGACCAGCAGGTCGTCGGGGCGGGTGTGACGGAAAAAGCCGCGATGCGAACGCCCGATCGGGGTTCGGGTGGCGGCAACAATATAGGCGTCCTGGATCTGTTTCATGGTTCAGTCTTTCTTCAATTGTTCCACTGCGCGCGGCACGACCCACGACGCGTGAAAGGTCACGCGGCCGCGGAGCAGGCAGGTGGGGACCCCCACGGAACTGGCTCTGCCAGGCCGTAGGGGGCGCCCCCCAGTGGGGGGTTC
>CAXBDR010000193.1:0-9007 GCA_963974265.1 uncultured Rhodoferax sp. | reverse complement strand
CGTCGGTGCGCGCAGGCGAGCCGCTGGTGATCCTCGAGGCGATGAAGATGGAACACGAGGTGCGCGCCAGCGTCGGCGGTGTCGTGTCCGAACGCTTTGGCCAGCCCGGCGAGATGGTTGACGAAGGCCAGCTGCTGGCGCATATCGCGCCCGGCCCGGCGCTGGCAGCCGCGTCCGCGGTGCAGGCCGACCCCCGGGTAGCGGGCGCCGGCGCCATCCGGGCCGACCTGCGGCGGTTGATCGACCGCGAACGTTTCCTGTTCGACGACAGCCGCGCGCCGGCCATGGACAAGCGCCACGCGCTGGGCATGCGCAGTGCGCGCGAAAACATCGCCGATCTGTGCGACCCCGGTTCGTTCTCCGAATACGGAGCCCTGGCGGTTGCGGCACAGAGCGCGCGGCGCAGCGCCGACGACCTGGTGCGCAACACGCCGGCCGATGGCATGGTGACGGGCATCGGCACCATCAACGCGGCGGTATTCGGCCCCGAGCGCGCCGGTGCCGTTGTGATGGCCTACGACGCGACGGTGCTGGCCGGCACCCAGGGCATGCGCAACCACCAGAAGACCGACCGCATGCTGGGCATCGCGCTGGACAACCGGCTGCCGGTCGTGTTGTTTGCCGAAGGTGGTGGTGGGCGGCCGGGCGACGTCGACATGCCGATCGTGGCCGGCCTGCATGTGGCGACCTTCGCCCGGTTTGCGCGCCTGAACGGCCAGGTGCCGGTGGTCGGCATCGTGGCCGGACGGTGTTTTGCCGGCAATGCCGCCTTGCTCGGGTGTTGCGACGTGATCATCGCCACCACCGGCAGCAACATCGGCATGGGCGGGCCGGCCATGGTCGAAGGTGGCGGGCTGGGTGTGTTCCGGCCCGAGCAGATCGGGCCGTCGGCGGTGCAGCATGGCAACGGTGTCATCGACATCCTGGTCGACGACGAAGCGGCGGCGGTGGCGGCCGCGCGCCGCTACCTGGGTTTTTTCCAGGGCGCGACGACCGACTGGCGCGCACCCGACCCGCTGGTCCTGCGCGACGTGGTTCCGGAAAACCGGCTGCGGGTGTATGACAGCCGCGTCGCAATGGACGGTATTGCCGACCTGGGCAGCGTGTTGCCGCTGCGCTCCGGTTTCGGCGTCGGCATCCACGTGGCGCTCGCACGCATCGAGGGTCGGCCGGTGGGGCTGATGGCCAACAACCCCGGCCACCTGGGCGGCGCCATCGATGCGGGCGCGGCCGACAAGGCGGCGCGGTTCCTGCAGCTGTGCAATGCCCATGGCCTGCCGGTCGTCAGCCTGGTCGACACGCCCGGATTCATGGTCGGCCCGCAGGTCGAAGAGACGGCCCAGGTGCGCCATGTCAGCCGCATGTTCATCGCCGCGGCCCATCTGCGCGTGCCCTTCGTCAGCGTGGTCTTGCGCAAAGGCTACGGCCTGGGCGCGATGGCCATGGCCGCGGGCGGCTTCCATGCGCCGCTGGCCACGCTGGCCTGGCCCAGCGGCGAGTTCGGCGGCATGGGGCTTGAAGGTGCGGTTCGCCTGGGTTACCGCAAGGAACTCGAAGCCGAGCCCGCGGGCGCCGCGCGCGAGGCCTTGTTCCAGCGGCTGGTCGACGAACAATACGACCGGGGCAGCGCCATCAACATGGCGGCCACGCTGGAGATCGACGCGGTGATCGATCCGGCCGAGACCCGCTCGCGTGTCGTGCGCGCGCTTGCGGCCGGCACCGTCGCCGCGCCGCGGGGCATGGCGGTCGACACCTGGTGACCGGCCCGGTCATGGATGTGCCCGGCCCGTGCGTGGCCGGCGCAACAACCTTGATGCCGACCGCGTCGCGCCAGTCTGCCAAAATGCCCTTTTGCCCATTCGGAGACTTCCATGCCCGGTTTGTTGCCCCATGTCGACCCCAACGGTCTGCTCGAATATTCGGTCGTCTACACCGACCGTGCGCTCAACCACATGTCCGGGAGTTTCCAGGGCGTGATGAAGGACATCTCCGCCATGCTCAAGGAGGTCTACCACGCGCACAGCGCGGTGATCGTGCCGGGCAGCGGCACCTTCGGCATGGAGGCGGTGGCGCGCCAGTTCGCGCATGACCGCAAGGTGCTGGTGATCCGCAACGGCTGGTTCAGCTACCGCTGGAGCCAGATCTTCGACATGGGCAAGATCCCGTCCGAGTCCATTGTGCTCAAGGCGCGCCGCAGCGCCGAGGGCAAGCAGGCGCCGTTCGCGCCGGCGCCCATCGACGAGGTCGTGGCGCGTATCCAGGCCGACAAGCCCGCGCTGGTGTTTGCGCCGCACGTGGAGACCGCCAGCGGCATGATCCTGCCCGACGACTACCTGCGCGCCGTGGCGGACGCCGTGCATGAGGTCGGCGGCCTGTTCGTGCTCGACTGCATCGCCTCGGGCACGATCTGGGTCGACATGCAGGCCTGCGGCATCGACGTGCTGGTCAGTGCGCCGCAAAAGGGCTGGAGCAGTTCCCCGTGTTGTGCGATGGTGATGCTCAGTGAACGCGCACGCACGCAGATCGATTCCACCACCAGCAGCAGCTTTGCCTGCGACCTGCGCAAGTGGCTGCAGATCATGGAGGCGTACGAAGGCGGCGGCCATGCCTACCATGCCACCATGCCCACCGATGCGTTGACCCGCCTGCGCGACGTGATGGTCGAGACCAAGGCCTATGGCTTCGAGCGCGTGCGGGCCGAGCAGCAGGCCCTGGGCGACGCGGTGCGTGCACTGCTGGTCGAGCACGGGTTCGCCAGTGTCGCGGCCCAGGGTTTCCAGGCGCCCGGCGTGGTGGTCAGCTACACCGACGATGCCGGCATCCAGTCGGGCAAGAAGTTCGCCGGCCTGGGCCTGCAGACCGCCGCCGGCGTGCCGCTGCAATGCGACGAAGGCGCCGACTTCCAGAGTTTCCGCATCGGCCTGTTCGGGCTGGAGAAGCTGCACGACGTCGAGCGTACCGTGGCCCATCTCGCGAAGGCGCTGGACAAGCTCAAGCCCGCCCGCACCGGCACGCCGGAGGCGGCGCTGCAATCCTGAGGCCGCTTGTCGCGACGTCCCGGACAACCCCCGCCCATCGATCGAACCGCCATGGAGTCCGCGCTGACGCTCGAATCACTGCCCCTGTTCCCGCTGGGCACGGTGCTGTTCCCCGGCGGCGTGTTGCCGCTGCGCATCTTCGAGGTGCGTTACCTGGACATGATCGGCAAGTGCCACCGGCATGGCGCGCCGTTCGGCGTCGTGGCCTTGACCCGGGGCTCGGAAGTGCAGCGTGCGCCGCAGGACGGGCCGACCGGCGAGGCCTATGCCGACGAGGGTTTCTACCCGGTCGGGACGCTGGCCACGATCACCGCGCTGAACAAGCCCCAGCCGGGCCTGATGGAGATCCGCTGCGTCGGCACACAGCGTTTCACGGTGACGCGTCACGAGAAACTGCGCCACGGCCTGTGGATCGGCGACGTGCAGCAGATATCCGCCGATCCGGCCGCGGCGGTGCCGCCGAACCTCGAGCCGGTCTCCCGGGCGCTGGGCAACCTGATCGACCAGCTGCGCCAGCGCGGCGTACCCGAGCGGGAACTGCCCATGCAGGCGCCGTTCCAGCTGCAGGACTGCGGCTGGGTCGCCAACCGCTGGTGCGAACTGCTGGGCCTGCCGCTGGAAATGCAGCAGCGCCTGATGGCGCTGGACAACCCGCTGGTGCGCCTGGAACTGGTGGGCGACATATTGCAGCGCCAGGGCATCGGTATCTGAGGGCTTCGCGACCGCCGTCGCCGGCCGGCGATCCGCCTGCTGCGCGGATAATCCAGGGTTTTGCCTGCCTGGACCCCGATGTGAGACCGCCCCTGCGTCGCGTCGACGCGACCTTTCGCCCGTGCACGGCGTTGTCCGTACGCGTGTTGCGCCATGCTTGAACTGCGTGGCGTGGCCTGCGCGCGCGGTGGACGCACGCTGTTCAGGCAACTCGACTGCCAGGTGGCGGCCGGGCGGCTGCTGCGGGTGCGCGGCGTCAATGGCGCCGGCAAGACCAGCCTGCTGCGCATGGTGTGCGGCCTGCTGCCGGCGGCCGAGGGCCAGGTGTTGTGGCGCGGCGAGCCCATCCGGGACCTGGCCGAACAGTTCGGCCGCGAGCTGGTCTACCTGGGCCACGCCGCGGCACTCAAGGACGACCTCAGCGCGCTGGAGAACCTGCAGACGGCCTGTTTGCTGGGCGGCCTGGTCGTCTCCCGTGCGCAGGCGCAACAAGCCTTGACCGAGGCGGGGCTGCCGGGCCGATGGCGCGCGCCGGCACGCCAGCTGTCCCAGGGGCAGCGCCGGCGTGTCGCGCTGGCGCGGCTGGTGTTGTCGTCCGCCACCCCGTTGTGGGTACTGGACGAGCCTTTCAATGCGCTCGATACCGCCGCCACCGCCTGGTTGTGCGGCCTGTTGCAGGACCACCTCGCGCGCGGCGGCGTCGTGGTGCTGACCAGCCATCAGGACGTGGCGCTCGATGCCCTGGCCGATCACGTGATCCCGCTGGCACTATGAGCGCACCCGACGTGAACCCGACGCCCGAGCCCGCACTGCCCGCCGCCGGCATGGTGCAGGCCATGCGGGGTCTGGTCCTGCGCGACCTGCGGCTGGCGCTGCGCCGGCGTGCCGATCCGCTGAGCGTGCTGGTGTTCTTCGTGCTGGTGGCCAGCCTGTTCCCGCTGGGGGTCGGGCCCGAACCCGAGTTGCTGCGCACCATGGGGCCGGGAGTGGTGTTCGTGGCGGCCTTGCTGGCCGCGATGTTGTCGCTGGGACGACTTTTTGCCGACGATTACCAGGACGGCACGCTGGAGCAACTGCTGTTGTCGGCCTGCCCCTTGCCGCTGCTGGTGGCTTCCAAGATTGCGGCGCACTGGATCAGTTCCGGCCTGTTGCTGGCACTGGTGTCGCCGCTGCTGGCGCTGCAGTTCGACCTGGGCGGCCCGGCCACCGGCGTCCTGTTGCTGGCGTTGCTGGTCGTCACGCCGCTGCTGAGCCTGATCGGCGCCGTGGGCGCGGCGTTGACGGTCGGCGTGCGGGGCGCGGCCGTGCTGATGCCACTGTTGATTCTGCCGCTGTGTGTTCCTGCACTTATTTTTGGAACGGCGGCCGTCGAAGCGAGTCGAACCGGCATGGAGTTTTCGGGACATTTTTCGCTGCTGGGCGCTTTCCTGGTGCTGGCGCTGGTCGGCGCGCCCTGGGCCACGGCCACGGCCTTGCGGATTGCGCTGGAATGAGACCGGGCCCCAAGCGAATAGCCCCGCCGATTACCCCAATCGCCTCCACTGCCATGGCGACTAGGGTAAATTCAGAGGCTGTCTATATTTGTCATGACTGATAAACGCGTCAACTGGTTCAAGTACGCGGCCCCGCAGAGCTTTTTTCTGCTGGCGGGCCGGGTCGTGCCGTGGTTTGCCATCGCCGCGGTGGTGTTGACCGCCGCTGGCCTGTACCTGGGCCTGTGGGCCGCGCCCACCGACGCCCAGCAGGGCGAGGCCTACCGCATCATCTTCGTGCATGTGCCGGCGGCCTGGATGTCGATGGTGGTCTACCTGGCGATGGCGTTCTGGGCCGCGATCGGCCTGATCTTCAATTCGCGCCTGTCCTCGATGCTGGCCAACGCGCTGGCGCCCACCGGCGCCTGGATGACCTTCCTGGCCCTGTGGACCGGCGCCTTGTGGGGCAAGCCGACCTGGGGCGCGTGGTGGGTCTGGGATGCCCGGCTCACGTCCGAACTGGTGCTGCTGTTCCTGTACATCGGTTACATGGCGCTGCATGCGGCGATCGACGACGTGCGCCGCGCCGACCGTTCGGCCGCGCTGCTGGCCATCGTCGGCGTGGTCAACATCCCGATCATCTATTTCTCGGTCAAGTGGTGGAACACGCTGCACCAGGGCGCTTCGGTCAGCCTCACGCAGGCCCCAAGCATGGCGCCGCCGATGCTGGTCGGCATGCTGGTGATGAGCCTGGCGTTCTGGATGTATTGCATCGCGGTCGCGCTGGTGCGGGTTCGCACCATCATCCTCGAGCGCGAGCGGCACACCGGATGGGTGCAAAAGACGTTGGCGGCCGCATGAGGCGCGGCGCAAGGAACAAGGCATGAACTGGTCGAGTTGGTCCGATTTTCTCGCCATGGGCGGGTATGGCTTGTATGTATGGGGGTCGTTCGCGATGTGTGCACTGGTCCTGACGCTGGAGGTCGGCCTGTTGTCGGCGCGCCGGCGCGCGGCCCTGCAGCAGGACGACGCGGACGCCATCGACAACACAGGAGTGGGCGCATCATGAAACCCCGTACCAAACGTGCGCTGGCCGTGGTGCTGGCCCTGGTCGCGCTCGGCGTGGCCAGTGCGCTGGTGCTGCAGGCCTTCCAGAGCAACCTGGTGTTTTTCTTCAGCCCGACCCAGGTCATGGCCAACGAGGCGCCTCGCGAACGCAGCTTCCGTGTCGGCGGCCTGGTCGAGCAGGGCAGCATCGAGCGCGAGGCGCAGGGCCTGACCGTGCGTTTCAAGGTCACCGACACCGCGCATGCGATACCGGTCACGTATACCGGTCTGCTGCCCGACCTGTTCAAGGAAGGCAAGGGCGTGGTCGCCCAGGGCAAGCTCGGCGCCGACGGCGTGTTTCGTGCCGACCAGGTGCTGGCCAAGCACGACGAGAACTACATGCCGCCGGAGGCCGCCGAGGCGCTGAAGAACGCGGCCAACCACAAGGAGCAGTCGACGGCCACGCTGGCCATGCCGCCTGCGGGGACCCGTCCATGATCTACGAACTGGGCCACCTGGCCCTGATCCTCGCGCTGACCATGGCGCTGGCGCAAAGTGTGTTGCCGCTGATCGGCGCACAGACCGGTAATGCCGCCTGGATGGGCCTGGCCCGGCCGTCGGCACGTGGCCAGTTTCTGTTCGTGCTGATCGCCTACGCCTGCCTGACCCACGCCTTCGTCACCAATGATTTTTCGGTGGCGCTGGCGGCCAATCACTCCAATTCGACCTTGCCGCTGCATTACCGCATCACCGCGGTATGGGGCAACCACGAAGGCTCCATCCTGCTGTGGTCGCTGATCCTGGCGGGCTGGACGCTGGCGGTATCCATCTTCTCGCGCCAGCTCGACGAGCGCATGGTGGCGCGGGTGCTGGGCGTGATGGGCCTGATCAGCTGCGGCTTCATCCTGTTCACGCTGCTCACGTCCAATCCCTTCGAGCGCATGTTCCCGCCGCCGGCCGACGGGCGTGATCTGAACCCCCTGTTGCAGGATCCGGGCATGGTGATCCATCCGCCCATGCTCTACATGGGTTACGTCGGTTTTGTCGTCGCGTTCGCGTTTGCCGTGTCGGCGCTGCTGTCCGGCCGGTTGGATGCCGCCTGGGCGCGCTGGTCGCGGCCCTGGACCACGGTGGCCTGGTGTTTCCTGACCGTCGGCATCGCTTTGGGCAGCTTCTGGGCGTATTACGAACTGGGCTGGGGCGGCTGGTGGTTCTGGGATCCGGTCGAGAACGCGTCCTTCATGCCCTGGCTGGTCGGCACTGCGTTGATCCACTCGCTGGCCGTCACCGAAAAACGCGGCGGCTTCAAGATGTGGACCGCGCTGCTGGCCATCCTGGCGTTCTCGTTGTCGCTGCTGGGCACCTTCATCGTGCGTTCGGGCGTGCTCAGTTCGGTCCATGCGTTCGCGACCGATCCGGCGCGCGGCATCTTCATCCTGGGTTTCCTGGCCGTCGTGATCGGCGGCTCGCTGGCCTTGTTCGCCTGGCGCGCGCCGCGGGTCGGCCTGGGCGGCAGTTTCGAGCCGGTGTCCCGCGAATCGATGCTGCTGGCCAATAACGTGTTGCTGCTCGTGGCCGCGGCCGCCGTCCTGCTCGGTACCCTGTATCCCCTGGTCATCGACGCGCTGGGCATGGGCAAGCTGTCGGTCGGCCCGCCGTATTTCGACACCGTCTTCGTTCCCTTGATGACGCCGGCCTTGTTCCTGATGGGCATCGGGCCGATCGCGCGCTGGCGCCAGGCCAGCGTGCCGGATCTGGCCTACCGGCTGCGCTGGGCCTTCGGCGTCAGCGTCGTCAGTGCGATCGCCGCCTTCTTCGCGCTCGGCAAGTGGACGCCGATGATCGGCCTGGGGCTGGCGCTGGCCGCCTGGATCGCCAGCACCGCGGTGCTGGCCCTGGTCACCCGGCTGCAGGAGAACAAGTCGCCCAGCTGGAAGCGGCGTTTTGCGGCCCAGCCGGGCAGTTTCTACGGCATGTTGCTGGCGCATTTCGGCGTGGCGGTGTTCATCGTCGGCGTCACCATCGTCAGCGGCTTCGAGAGCGAGAACGACGTGCGCATGGAGCCGGGCGACACCGCCTCGGTGGCCGGCTACCAGGTGCGGCTCGACAGGATCGACGACGTGACCGGCCCCAACTACCAGGCCCAGCGCGCCACGCTCAGCGTGATGCAGGACGGCCGCCTGGTCGCCACCGTGACGCCCGATCGCCGCGTCTACAACGTCAGCCGCTCGCCGATGACCGAGGTCGCGATCGACCGCGGCCTGCTGCGCGATGTCTACATCGCGCTCGGCGATCCGGTCAGCGCGACCGCCTGGAGCGTGCGCCTGCACCACAAGCCCTTTGTGAACTGGATCTGGATCGGCTGCGTGTTGATGGCGCTGGGCGGTTTCCTGGCCGTGATGGACCGGCGGTATCGCAAGGTGCGTATCCACCAGGCCTCGCGCCAGGCCGGTGCAGCCGCCTCCAGCAGCGGCGCCGGTGCCGCGCCCGCAGGCGACGTGGCGGTTGCGCGCGTAGAGGGTGTGGCCCGATGAAGAAATTCCTGATTCCCCTGGCAATCTTCCTGGTGCTGGTCGGCTTCCTGGCCGTGGGCCTGGGGCTCAATCCGCGCGAGGTGCCCTCGCCGCTGATCGACAAGCCGGCGCCGGCCTTCAGCCTGCCGCTGCTCGACGCGCCGGAGCAGCAACTCTCGGCCCAGGACCTGCGCGGCAAGGTCTGGATCCTGAACGTCTGGGCATC
>CAXBDR010000192.1:0-9018 GCA_963974265.1 uncultured Rhodoferax sp. | reverse complement strand
CCACTGGGGGGCAGGCCGGCCGCTTCGGAGCGGCCGTGCGCGGCGGCCCCTGGATAAAGCACGCCCCCCGTCTGTCTGGTTTCACTGCGTGTCGACCGACCGAACCTTCCACTGGGGGGCAGGCCGGCCGCTTCGGAGCGGCCGTGCGCGGCCCCACTGGCCTGCTCCGCGGTTGCTTGACCTTTCATGCCCTGTGGGTGGCGCGCGGCGCTGTGGTGCACTGACTTATGCAGTCGACTACGCGCACCCCCAGCCATTCCCCCACCCGCCGAGCCTGGACGCGGTTCCGGCGCAACCGGCTCGGTTACTGGAGCCTGGTCGCGTTCTGCGCGATGGCGGTGCTGAGCCTGTTCGCCGAGCTGATCTCCAACGACCGGCCGCTGCTGGTGCGTTACGAGGGGCAGTACTACTTTCCGCTGGTGCAGGACTACCCCGAGACCACCTTTGGCGGCGACTTCCTGACCGCCACCGACTACCTGGATCCGTTCATCCGCGAACGCCTGGCGCAGGAGGGCAACTGGGCCATCTTCCCGCTCAACCGTTATGGCCCCAAGACGCTGAACTACTTTGCCACCAATCCGAATCCGTCGGCGCCCACGCGCGAGAACTGGCTCGGCACCGACGACCGTGGTCGCGACCTGCTGGCGCAGCTGATCTACGGCTTTCGGGTGAGCGTGTTCTTTGCGCTGGCGCTGACGGTGACCGGCGTCGCGCTGGGCGTGCTGGCCGGCGCGCTGCAGGGGTTCTTCGGCGGCAAGATCGACCTGGCGTTCCAGCGCTTCATCGAGATCTGGGGCGCGATGCCCGAGTTGTACCTGCTGATCATCTTCAGTGCCATCTTCGCGCCCAGCCTGGCGTTGCTGCTGGTGCTGCTGAGCCTGTTCGGCTGGATGGGGCTGTCGGACTACGTGCGCGCCGAGTTCCTGCGCAACCGCCAGCTCGACTATGTGCGCGCCGCCCGTGCACTGGGCGTGGGCAACTGGCAGATCATCGTGCGCCACATCCTGCCCAACAGCCTGACGCCGGTGGTCACCTTTCTTCCGTTTCGCATGAGCGGTGCGATCCTGGCACTGACCTCGCTCGACTTCCTGGGCCTGGGCGTGCCGCCGGGTACGCCGTCGCTGGGCGAATTGTTGTCGCAGGGCAAGAACAACATCGACGCCTGGTGGATCTCGCTGTCGACCTTTGCCGTGCTGGTGCTCACGCTGCTGCTGCTGACCTTCATGGGGGATGCCTTGCGCGACGCGCTCGACCCGCGCAAGGCCGACGCGGCGCCGGTGCCGGAGACGCAGCCATGACCGCGCTGCTCGACGTCACCGGCCTGCGCGTGGCCTTCGGCGGCAAGGATGTCGTCAAGGGCATCGACTTCTCGATTGCCGCCGGCGAGAAGCTCGCGCTGGTGGGGGAGTCCGGTTCGGGCAAGACGGTCACGGCGCTGAGCCTGCTCGGCCTGGCGGCCAACGCACACTGCCGCGGCAAGGCCCGGTTCGCGCAGGACACGGGCGCGGTCGACCTGCTGGCCCTGCCCGAGCCCGATCTGCGCGCGATCCGCGGGCGCGACATCGCGATGATCTTCCAGGAGCCGATGACGGCGCTCAACCCGTTGTTCCCGATCGGCAATCAGATCGCCGAGGTGTTGCAGCTCAAGCAGGGCCTGGACAAGGCCGCCTGCGCAAAGGCGGTGGTCGATCTGCTGGCCAGCACTGGCATTCCGGAGCCCGCGCGCCGCGCCCAGGCCTTCCCGCACCAACTCTCGGGCGGGCAGCGCCAGCGCGCCATGATCGCCATGGCGCTGGCCTGCAAGCCGCGCCTGCTGCTGGCCGACGAACCGACCACCGCGCTGGACGTGACCGTGCGCGCCCAGATCCTGGAATTGCTGGCCGAACTGCAGCGCGAATACGGCATGGCCGTGCTGATGATCACGCACGACCTGAACCTGGTGCGCAAGTTCGCGGACCGGGTGGCGGTGATGGAACAAGGTGCGCTGGTCGAACACGGCAGGGTTTCGGCCGTGTTCGCCAGCCCGCAACACGCCTATACCCGCAAGCTGATCGACAGCCGGCCCCAACGCGACGTCGACGAAGTCGCCCCTGATGCCGCGCCCGACAAACCGCCACTGCTGGAAGCGGCCGACATGTCGGTGGCGTATCCGGTGCCGGTGCCCGGGGTCCGGGGCTGGTTTCGCAAGGGATCCTTCGTCGCCGTCAAGAGGGCCTCGTTCAGCATCACGCCGGGGCGTACCCTGGGCGTGATCGGCGAGTCCGGCTCGGGCAAATCCACGCTGGCTCTGGCGGCGCTGGGATTGCAGGCGTTCAGTGGCGAACTGCGGGTCACGGGGCAACCCTGGGGGCGGGACAAGGCGCTGGACAAATCCTTGCGGCGCAATGTGCAGGTGGTGTTCCAGGATCCGTTTTCGTCGTTGTCGCCACGCATGACGGTCGAGGAGATCGTCGGCGAGGGCTTGCTGGTGCACCAGCCGGCGCTGTCGCGGTCCGAGCGGCAGCGGCGCGTGCTGCAGGCGTTGGCCGAGGTGGGGCTGGACGAGCAGCAGTTTCCCAACCTGCTGAGCCGCTACCCGCACGAGTTCTCCGGCGGACAGCGCCAGCGGCTGGCCGTGGCCCGGGCGCTGATCGTCGAGCCGCAACTGCTGGTGCTCGACGAGCCGACCAGCGCGCTGGATGTGACGATCCAGCAGCAGGTGTTGCGCCTGCTGCAGTCACTGCAGCGCCAGCGCCGGCTCAGCTACCTGTTGATCACCCACGACGTGGACGTCATCCGGGCCATGGCGCACGACGTGCTGGTCATGAAGGACGGCGAAATCATCGAGGCCGGTCCGCTGGCTCAGGTGCTCGACGCGCCGCGCCACCCCTATACCCGCGCCCTGGTGGCTTCCGTGGCTTGACGCCGTGCCGGGCGTAGCGCCCGCGATGCTCCTGCCAACGCAATTTCATGTTGCTTTCCCGCGCAAACAGGGGGGGAAGGGGTGGCAACGCGCAATATTTTGCAGTAGAATCCTCGCTTCACGACCAAACGGGCGGGTTTTCACCGCCCGTTTTTTTTGGTCGGGCAGATTGTGGTCTGGGAACACTGATTGGGGATGTGGATCGAATGGCATTGCAGCAGCTTGTCGAGCAGACAGTGACCGGTTTGGGTTACGAGCTGGTCGAGATCGAGCGGCTGGCAGGTGGCCTTTTGCGCATCACGATCGATCTGCCGTGGGAGCCGCAGGCTGCCGATGCGGCAGCGGCAGCGCCGGCGCAGCTCGTCACGGTCGAGGATTGCGAGAAGGTGACGCGCCAGCTGCAGTTCGCGCTGGAAGTCGACGGTATCGAATACCGGCGCCTGGAAGTGTCGTCGCCCGGTATCGATCGGCTGTTGCGCGGCGAGAGGGATTTCGCGCGCTTCGAGGGCTCCGAGGTCGATATCACGCTCAAGGAGGCTGTCGGCGCGGCGGCCCAGGGCCAGGTGAATGCGAATCGCAAGAAGTTTCGCGGCACGCTCGAGCGGGTCGTGTCGGCAGATGGAGCCCCCGCAGGCTGGCAGGTGGTCTGGAGCGAAGCGCCCAAGGTCAAGCCGGGGCAGCGGGTCAGCAAGCATCGGGCGCCCGCGCCGCTGCAGTCGCTCGGCTTCGTGCTCGACGAGGTGCGCGAGGCTCGCCTCGCGCCGCTGGTGAATTTCAAGGGCCGTGGTGCTGCCACGGGTGCGGTCGAGGGATGAGCACGGTCGTTGCCATGTGGTTGCGGCTGGCGGTGGTCCGCAGTGGACTATCCAGGCGGTCCTGGTTTTGGATTGAAACGGGAGTGGAGTGACATGAATCGCGAAATGTTGATGTTGGTGGAAGCCATCTCGCGCGAGAAGAGCGTCGAGCGTGACGTCGTGTTTGCGGCCGTCGAGGCCGCCTTGGCCCAGGCCACCAAGAAGCTCTATTCGGGCGAAGTGGACATCCGCGTGGCCGTCGACCGGGATACCGGCGCCTACGAGACCTTCCGGCGCTGGCACGTGGTGCCCGACGAAGCCGGCCTGCAGCTGCCCGACCAGGAAATCCTGTTGTTCGAAGCGCAGGAGCAGATTCCCGACATCGAGGTCGACGAATACATCGAGGAGCCCGTCGAATCCGTGCCCATCGGCCGTATCGGCGCCATGGCGGCCAAGCAGGTCATCCTGCAGAAGATCCGCGACGCCGAGCGCGAGATGCTGCTCAACGACTTCATGTCGCGCGGCGAGAAGATCTTCGTCGGCACCGTCAAGCGCATGGACAAGGGTGACATCATCGTCGAGAGCGGCCGCGTCGAAGGCCGGCTGCGCCGCAGCGAGATGATCCCCAAGGAGAACCTGCGCTCGGGCGACCGGGTTCGCGCCATGATCATGGAGGTCGACCTGACGCTGCGCGGTGCGCCCATCATCCTGTCGCGTTCGGCGCCGGAATTCATGATCGAGCTGTTCCGCACCGAGGTGCCGGAGATCGAACAAGGCCTGCTGGAGATCAAGTCCTGCGCCCGCGACCCGGGTTCGCGCGCCAAGATCGCCGTGCTGTCGCACGACAAGCGGGTCGACCCGATCGGTACCTGCGTCGGCGTGCGCGGCACGCGCGTCAACGGCGTCACCAACGAACTGGCGGGCGAGCGCGTCGACATCGTGCTCTGGAGCGAAGACCCGGCGCAGTTCGTCATCGGCGCGTTGGCTCCGGCCAACGTGTCTTCCATCGTCGTGGACGAGGAGCGCCACGCGATGGACGTGGTGGTAGACGAGGAAAACCTGGCGATCGCGATCGGCCGCGGCGGCCAGAACGTGCGCCTGGCGTCCGAGCTGACGGGTTGGAAGATCAACATCATGGACGCCAACGAGTCGGCCCAGAAGCTGGCCGACGAGACCGATTCCGGTCGTCGCCTGTTCATGGAAAAACTCGACGTCGACGAGGAGATCGCCGACATCCTGATCGCCGAGGGCTTCACCAGCCTGGAAGAAGTCGCCTACGTGCCGCTGCAGGAAATGCTCGAGATCGAGAGCTTCGACGAAGACACGGTCAACGAGTTGCGTACCCGCGCCAAGGACGCGCTCTTGACCATGGAAATCGCGCACGAGGAAAATGTCGATGCGGTTTCGCAGGATCTGCGCGAGCTCGAGGGCTTGACTCCGGAGCTGATCGGCATGCTGGCCGACAAGGGCGTCCATTCGCTGGACGACCTGGCCGACCTGGCCGTGGATGAACTCACTGAAATCACCGGCCAGTCCGAGGACGACGCCAAGGCCCTGATCATGAAGGCGCGTGAACATTGGTTCACCGACGAGCCCGCCTCGCAAGAGTGATGATCATGCGACAACAGATTCAGTGAAGGCTAACAATTGCCCGTAGCGCTTGTTATGCCGAACAAAAGGTAGCACAACATATGTCCAGTACGACAGTCGCCGAGTTCGCCAACGAACTCAAGAAATCCACCGCAACGCTGCTTGAGCAACTCAAGGCCGCAGGCGTGCCCAAGACTCAAGCGACCGATCCCGTGACCGAGGCAGACAAGCACAGCCTGCTCAACTATTTGCATACCAGCCACGGCACGGCCACGTCCGAGCGCAAGAAGATCACGCTGGTGAAGAAACAGACCACCGAGATCAAGCAGGCCGATGCCTCGGGCAAGGCGCGCACGATCCAGGTCGAGGTGCGCAAGAAGCGCACCTTCATCCGGCGTGACGAAGGTGCCGAAGCCGAGGCTCCCGCACCGGTCGAGGCGGCAGCGCCCGTCGCGGCGCCGGCCCAGCCGGTGGTGGACAACGCGGAGCTGTCGCGTCGCGAGGAAGAGGCGCGTCGCCAGGCCGAACTGATCCGCCGCCAGGAAGAAGACCTGGCCGAGAAGCGCCGCCTGCGCGAGGAGCAGGAGTCGAAGGCGCGCGCCGCATCCGAGGCCGCCGCCGCCAACGCCGCTGCCGCTGCTGCCGCCAACAAGAAGGCCCTGGCCTCCGTGTCCGAGGGTGCGTCCGACGAACGCGGGGTCGACGACCGCGCGGCGGAAGAGGCTGCCACCAAGACGGCGGAGAAGGAACGAGCCGATGCCAAGCAGAAGGCTGCCGCGCAGGCCAAGGCGCGTTCGGACGAGGAAGCCGCCCGCGCTGCCGACCTGAGCGAGCGCCGGCGCAAGGCCGAGGCCGAGGCCGCAGCCATTCGCGAGATGCTGGCCACGCCCAAGAGCGTGCAGGTCGCGAAGAAGCCCGAGGAGGCCAAGCCCGCCGCCAAGGGCACCTTGCACAAGCCGGCCGTGGGCAGCGCCGTGGCGCGCGCCAAGCCGGGTGGCACCGCCAGCCCGGGCGCGGCGCCCGGATCCGGCAAGGAAGTCAAGTCGGCCAAGCTCTCGAGCAGCTGGGCTGGCGACCCGTCCAAGAAAAAGGCGATCCCGACCCGTGGCGACACGGGCGGCGGCCGTGGCAACTGGCGCGGCGGACCGCGTGGTCGCCGAGGCAGCCATGACCGTGGTGGCCACGGCGACGAGCGCATGTCGGCGCCGGTCGAGTTTCGCGCGATCGAGGTGCACGTGCCCGAGACCATCACCGTGGGCGAACTGGCCCACAAGATGGCGGTCAAGGCATCCGAGGTGATCAAGCACCTGATGAAGCTGGGCCAGATGGTCACCATCAACCAGGCGCTGGACCAGGACACCGCGATGATCGTGGTCGAGGAGATGGGTCACACGGCTGTCGTGGCCGCGCTCGATGATCCGGAGGCCTTCACCGACGAGGAATCGAGCCAGACCGAAGGCGAGGCGTTGCCGCGCGCTCCGGTGGTCACCGTCATGGGCCACGTCGATCACGGCAAGACCTCCTTGCTGGACTACATCCGCACGGCCAAGGTCGCCGCGGGCGAGGCCGGCGGCATCACCCAGCACATCGGTGCCTACCACGTGGAGACGCCGCGCGGCATGATCTCCTTCCTCGATACCCCGGGTCACGAGGCGTTCACCGCCATGCGTGCCCGTGGCGCCAAGGCCACCGACATCGTGATCCTGGTGGTCGCGGCCGACGACGGCGTGATGCCGCAGACGCGCGAGGCCATCAAGCACGCCAAGGCGGCCAACGTGCCGCTGGTGGTGGCGATCAACAAGATCGACAAGCCCGGCGCCAATCCGGATCGGGTCAAGAACGAACTGGTCTCGGAAGAGGTCATCCCCGAGGAACTGGGCGGCAACTCGCCGTTCGTGCCGGTGTCGGCCAAGACCGGCGAGGGCATCGACGCGCTGCTGGAGCAGGTTCTGCTGCAGGCCGAGGTGCTCGAGCTCAAGGCGCCGGTGGAAGCCATGGCCAAGGGCATCGTCATCGAGGCCCGGCTGGACAAGGGCCGCGGCCCGGTGGCCACGGTGCTGGTGCAGTCCGGTACGCTGGAGACCGGCAACATCGTGCTGGCCGGCTCGACCTACGGCAAGGTCCGTGCGATGCTGGACGAGAACGGCCGTTCGATCAAGACGGCAGGCCCGTCCATCCCGGTCGAGATCCAGGGCCTGACCGAAGTGCCGCAGGCCGGCGACGAGTTCATGGTGCTGCCGGAAGAGCGCCGCGCACGCGAGATCGCGACCTACCGCGCCGGACGTTTCCACAACACCAAGCTGGCCAAGCAGCAGGCTGCCAAGCTGGAGAACATCTTCACCGACATGACGGCGGGCGAGGTCAAGTCCTTGCCCATCATTGTCAAGGCCGACGTCCAGGGTTCCCAGGAGGCACTGTCCCAGAGCCTGCTCAAGCTCTCGACCGACGAGGTCAAGGTGCAACTGGTCTATGCCGGCGTCGGTGGGGTGACCGAGTCCGACGTCAACCTGGCGATCGCGGCAAAAGGCGTGGTCATCGGCTTCAATGTGCGCGCCGACGTGGGTGCACGCAAGCTGGCCGAGAACAACGGTGTCGACATCCGCTACTACAACATCATCTACGACGCCGTGGACGAGCTCAAGGCCGCGATGTCGGGCATGCTGACGCCGGACAAGAAAGAGGAAGTCATCGGTACCGCCGAGATCCGCCAGGTGTTCAAGGTCAGCAAGATCGGCTCCATCGCCGGCTGCATGGTCACCTCGGGTGTGGTCCGCCGCAATGCGCGTCTGCGCCTGCTGCGCGACAACACCGTCATCTTCACCGGTGAACTCGAGTCGCTCAAGCGTTTCAAGGACGACGTGCGCGAGGTCAAGGAAGGTTTCGAGTGTGGCTTGAACATCAAGAACTACAACGACATCCAGGAAAGCGACCAGCTCGAGTTCTTCGAGATCCGCGAAGTGGCGCGGACACTGTAGGCACAGGCACGCCGGTATCGTGGCACGCAAGTCCGCAACCCCCAACCGCGCCTTCAAGGTGGCCGATCAGATCCAGCGCGATCTGACGGAGCTGATCGCGCGCGAGTTGAAGGATCCGCGGGTGGGCATGGTCACGATCCAGGCGGTGGAAGTCACGCCGGACTACGCCCATGCCAAGGTGTTCTTCAGCCTGCTGCAGGGCGACCCCGCGCAGACGCAGGAGGGCCTGAACCAGGCCGCCGGCTTCCTGCGCGCGGGCCTGTTCAAGCGCCTGCACATCCACACCGTGCCCACCCTGCATTTCGTGTTCGACCGCACCTCCGAACGTGCCGCCGACATGAATGCGCTCATCGCGCAGGCGGTCGCCTCGCGTTCCAAGAACGAGGACTGAACAAGCGGGGTCAGAATCCAATTTCCTGATTGGGCGCTGGCCAGCAGAGCCAGCGTATGGGAAACAGACCTGACAACATGGGGCGCCAGCAACGCGTGCAGCGCCGTGCCGTGCACGGGCTGCTGCTGCTCGACAAGCCGCTGGGCCTGTCGAGCAACCAGGCGCTGCAAAAGGCCAAGTGGCTGCTGCGTGCCGAAAAGGCCGGCCACACGGGCACGCTCGATCCGCTGGCCACCGGTGTATTGCCGCTGTGTTTCGGCGCCGCGACCAAGTTCAGCCAGTTGCACCTGGATGCCGACAAGACCTACGACGCGGTCGCCCGGCTGGGCATCACGACCACGACGGGCGACGCCGAAGGCGAGCCGC
>CAXBDR010000191.1:0-9046 GCA_963974265.1 uncultured Rhodoferax sp. | reverse complement strand
ACCCTCCCGCTCACGCGCTTGACCGGCAGGCCGTTGACCATATCGATGCGCACGCGCTGGCCGCGGTGCACCCGGATGACCGGCATCGGCATCGACGTGTCCAGCACACCGGCAGCGCCGCGCAACAGCCGCGCCTTGTAGCGCCACACGCGCGTCGGCGCGCCTGCCTGCAGTTCGATTTGGTCGGGAGCGGCTTGCAGTTCAATGTGGATGTCGGCTCCAGCGGCGGCCTTCGCACCAAAACTCGGCAAGGCGATTGCGACTGCTGCACCGGCAGCGCCTGTCACGACCTGGCGTCTATCGAGGTTCATGGAGTTCTCCTGAAAGGCCTTGCGCATGCGTCAAGGCGATGTGATTGGGTCTGGTTCGCCATCGGTGTTGGTGGCGTTTGGTCCGCGAATGGTTCCGAAACCTGCAACCCCGTCTACACGCAGCACTGATCTCAATCAAGGTTGGCTGATCGAAGCCCTTGATAGTCACTGCTCGTTCATTCTGTCGTGCTTCTCCCGGACTTCGGGTGACCACTGCGACTTGATCCAGGAAAGCACCGCGACGATCTCCTGGTCGCTCAGCTGGCCCTCGAACGCGGGCATAGCCGATACGTGGTCCTTCAGGTTGGCCGCCTTCACGACGCCGAACTTGGTGATCCGGAACAAAAGGTCGTCCGTGTGGTGCCAGGTGTGGCCGCTGGCGTCGTGCGGTGGCGCGGGCAAGCGGCCGTCCGGCCCCACGCTGCGCCAGTTCGGCTGCCCTTCCAGTCGCCGGCCATGGCAGGCGGCGCATTGCGCGACATAGACCTGCCGTCCCTGCGCCACCAGTGGGGCGTCGTCAGGTCGCAGCATGCGGCCCGATTCCTGGCCAAAGTGAGGCCGCGACACCACCAGCGCGACGAGCACGCCCGCGACAACGATACCGGCGATCAGCGTTGCTTTGCGCCACTGCATGCTGCTTCTCCTTCTGCGCGGCCCGCAAGCCGCGGCCGTGGACACTCAGCGCCGCCCATCGGCATTCATCAACTCGGCCGCCAAGCCATGCGCAAGGCGCCAACCTTCCCGTACGAGCCAGAGCGCAACCCCCACGGCGAAGGCGCATGCCGCATACGGCATTCCTTGATCTGCCGCGACCCAGGCCGCGACGGTGGCGAGAGACGCCGTCACGACCGCGCGCCATTGCCCATCGCCCTGGGGTTGCTCGAGCTTGAACAGGACGAGGAGCGCGGCAATCGCCAGCAGCAACAGGCCGGCGCTTCCCGTGTGCACGCTGCTCTGCCACCAGCCGGTGACCACGCCCACGACGTTCAACACCAGCCCGAGCGCGGCCAGCATCATCACCAAGCCGGCTGCGATACAGCACAGCGCGGCCCGCCAGCCTTGCCAAGGCGCGTGCCGCTGCATGGCCTGTCGGAAGCCAAACACCGCCAGCAGACCGGCGCCAGCGAGCAGCATGCAGTCGCGCCAAGCGAGACCTGCGGCCATTGCGGCCACGGCCGGCAGTGACGTGGCCGCCGCAAACACCGCGACACGCCAGTCAGGCCATCGCATCGCTTCGCCTCCGCCAACCCAGCCACGCCGGTTGCGGGCTGCGCCGGCGCCGCATCAGCAGGTACACCGCCGGGATCACGAACATCGACAGCAGTGGCGCGGTGATCATGCCGCCGACCATCGGCGCGACGACCAACCAACGGACCACGGACCGCGCCAACAAACGAATCGAGGGCATCAGACGATTGAACACGAATCATGCCTCCAGGTTGTGACGCGCCTCTGCCGAGCGCGCCGGGATGCTATCACGGAAGTCGCCGCCGCCCGTGGTCCCAATCTCGGTCGACACGATGGGTCGGTACGGCTCTGGCGCCAACACCATGTCAAACGTCACTTGTGTGGACTCGTGAAGCCAGCCTTGGCAACCACCGAAACAGCTGCCAGATGACCCTTCGCATTGGTGAACCGCAAATCCAGCGGCACCGACTGGCCAGCACTGATAGTTTGCTTGAGATCCATCAACATTACGTGGACGCCGCCAGAGCTCAATTCAACCGCCTTGTCCGCAGGAATGTCCAGTCCACTGGGCAATGCACGCATCTTCATGACTCCTTCATCCATTTTCATTTCGTGGATTTGGCTGAATCCCGCTGCCGAACTCGAGACCGAACTCAGCTTGACTGCTTCGGTCGAGGTGATTTTCATGAATGCCCCCGTGGCCTGTTGGCCTGGGACGGTAACGCGTACCCATGCGCTGGTCACTTTGATATGAGCGCTGGCCAGCGTCGCCATGCCAAGAAGAGCGACTGCCACAACTCTTGCTCGTAGAAGTTTCATAGTCATCCCAACTGAAGTCCACCAAGAATTAAAGGCCTTGGGGCCGCTCCAGAGTCAATCAATATCCCTGAACGAGTTCGGGTTTCTCCACAACCATAGGGTCTAACCAGGGGCAAAGCGCATTCTTCGTACATGGAAGAAGCCGGGATGCACTCGGTTCGAACGGCGATCATGTTGAGTTCTTGAAACAACTGGAAGGCAGATCAGTCGTTGCGAGCGAAGATGCGCTCACCAAGCCGACCGCCGGTGCTGCATCGAGCAGGGCGCTGGCCGTTCTTGAAGGCGATTGACCAGCGCCACTGCAACGAGGATGCGGCAGGGTCAACCGTGTAAGGTCACTATCGCAGTTCATCGAGCCTCTCGATCAACGTGGCCGACGAAAGCTCGCCGATACGCGTGCTCACCAATCGCCCTTTCGCATCGAAGAACAACGTCATCGGAAGGGCTCGCTGCTTGAACGCGGCAGCGGTCTGCCCATTGACATCCAGCAGCATGTTGCGCAGGGGCAACTGGCGCGATTTCAGCCAGGCATCCACTCTGTCGACGGACTCTCGCTGGTTCACAAAAACAAAGTTGACGCCAGGATAGTCGATCTGCGCCTGCCGCAGCACGGGCATCTCCCGCACGCACGGCGGACACCAGGTGGCCCACAGGTTCACCACGGTCGGTTGGCCCTTGAACTTGGCCAGCGGAACCGTCTGGCCGTCCAGCGACATAAAGCTGAGCTCTGGCAATTCTTGCCCGGTGTCAGGCCGCGCCGATAGCGCAATGGAGCCGACCAGCCAGATCACTGAGCCCGTGAGCAGGGCAAACTGCAACGGCCTGCGCAACGCGGGACGGCGCCCGTGCTGGCTCAACGCGAACAGCCAGGCGCCCACAAATCCGGCAGTGGCGGACCAACCGCCGTCCCGGATATCGAGGATGTCCAGCGGCGACGCGAGGTAGGCCGATCGAAACTCCCAGACAAATGCCAGGCGGGCAACGACGACGCCGACCAGCAGAGTCTTCCACAAGACGGGCTCAACCTCGGCGCCTGTCTTGCGAGCCATGCGCTGGCCGACGAACAAGCTCAATGCCACGGCAGCGAACACCAGCAGCAGCGCGTACGGCAGCACAAACGGGCCGATCACAAAAACGTTATTCAACGCTCGTTCTCCTTGACGGCGGGATCGAAATCCAGGGTGCGTGTGACCATCGTCTCTGGTTTCACTTGATGTCGGTGATCAAGTAGTCACCCCCGCCCTGGAGGACCTGAAACTCGACCTTTTGATCGACTTTCAGATCACCAATCTGGCTGCGATCCTTGACTGCGTACGACATGGTCATCGCCATCATGTTCAGCGCGGGCAGCGGTCCATGGCGGATCGTCACCATGCCACCTTGCAGGTCGACATCCTGCACGACACCGCTACCACGCACAGTCGCTTGTGCCGCGCCGGGCGCTTGCGCCTGTTCAGGACTGGGGAGTGAGCGCCACGCGAACAACGCAAATGCGGCGACCAGTGCCACAGCGAACAGCTTCTTCATCACGGTCGTCATCGAGCAGGACCTCCGCACATTGAAACAACCAGGCCTGGCGTCATTGCGCGCGCCTTTTGCGCGAAAGATGCAGTGCCAACCATGTAGCCGCCAACGCGCCATAGTTGACCGCGAGCGACCACGGTGAATTCCAGGCGAATCCGTCAAAGCCAGCCTGCGTGAACGGGTACAACACCGGCGACGGGAAATAATCAATTGAGTGCGTGAAAACGTCGATCACGATATGCGACCACCAACCTGCCAGCGGTATCCAGAAGTTTCGTTTCCAGAACCACAAAAGAACGGTTACGGCGCCGGCAACGACGGCACTGTGCGTGACGCAATGCAACGTGTGAGACCAAGTGTCGACGTTCTGGGGGGCAGATGGCAGCTGGCCGGCAACCGCATTTGCATAGTTCCACATGTCCGCCATCGAACCATCGCCGAACACCGACCAGCCGACGATGGGTGCCAGATGCGGAATATCCGGCATCACCGCCATGGCCACCGTCAACGCTGCCGTGCGCCGGGAGATGTGCCAGCGACGCCGCGCCAATACCGTTGCGGCGCCAGCCCACAAGGCATGTGCAAATATGTCCATGTGACGGTACTCAGTTCGGCGTGGGGAAGGCGTCGGCTACCCAAAATGCCGTTGAATTCTTGACATCGCCTGGCATCGACGCAACGTATTCCGCCGGTTTCTTCACTGCTATGGTCCACCACGCATACTCGTACAGCCTACCCGCCTTGAATCGTGGCAAGGCATAGCGCGCATTGCAACGATCTTGAAGGTCGCATTGATTTCGCTCCAGGTGGCTATCCGGACCTGAAATCGCGGTCCAGTGCGACCCCGCAGGCACATCGATGGTTCTTGTGCAGGGCATCCAACGCATTGAACAACGCCGTCGTATCAGATACGGGAGCACCTTTGCCAATCGCCACAATCGCCGGATCAGGCGGGGTGGCACGCGCAAGAATCACCCTGAGCAGCCGCTACCAATTCACTCAGGATTCCGCATTCCTTGACCGGATGCGGGTCTCGACACCGCCCACGCAGGGCCACGAGTTGCTTCTCCAGCGCCTTGAGACTCGCCAGCCGGGCGCGTACGCGCTTGATTTGCTCGTCGATCAACTGATTGATGTCGCCGCAATCCGCCGCGACGCTGGAGGTGAAGTTCAGGAGCCGGTCTACGTCCGCCAGAGGGATATCGAGTGCGCGGCAGTGCTTGACAAAGGCCAGACTCTCCACATGCTCTGCTCCATAAGCGCGGTAGCCATTGGACTGGCGCGACGGAGACTGCAAGATCCCGGATTTCTCGTAAAAGCGAATCGTGTCGGTATCGACACCAGTGGCGCTGCTCAGTTCACCGATTTTCATGACAAGGACAAGTAGACACCAGGGGCATTCATGATAACAACTTGACATTGGAGTGACTCCAAGGTTTCAAATAGCCCCTGAAAGCGAGGTTCTATGAAAAGCGACGCCCCATATGCGGCCCCAAGCCACACCCACAAAGAAGATGATTGTTGTTCGCCAAACGCGAACACAGCGTCGAAAGTCGTGTCAAAAGTGGCAGGTGAACCGGTGGCGCCGAACACGTTTCACATACCCAGCATGGACTGCAGCGTCGAAGAATCCGAGATTCGACGCATGGTTGAACCGATCGCCGGCGTTCAGGGCTTGCACTTCCAGTTGCCGAGCCGGACGGTGCGCATCGATGCATCTGACGACGCACTGAAAAAGGCGCTTGATACCATTCGCAAGGCAGGCTTTGAGCCTGAGCCAGTCACGGAACAAGCCGACTCCGATGCGCACGCGGATCAGCTGGCTCAGGGTTACGGCGGTTACTTCCGATTGGTCGCGGCGCTGGTCATCGCGGTTGCGGCGGAGGCGGTCTCCTTCTTCGCGCCAGACACCCGGCAATGGAGCGCGATCGGCATGGCAATTGCGGCCGTCGCCATTTACCTCGCGGGTTGGGAAACCTACGCCAAGGGTATCAGGGCGATCTTCAATGGGAGACTGACTATCAGCGCCCTGATGTCAGTCGCCGTTACCGGCGCATTCCTGATCGGTCAGTGGCCTGAGGCTGCCATGGTGATGGCGCTGTATGCAATCGCCGAACTCATTGAAGCAAAGGCGGTGGATCGGGCGCGCAACGCCATCGCCGGCTTGCTGCAGCTGGCGCCGGAGGAGGCGTTGATGCTCACGGCCGATGGCACCTGGGTAGCTACGCCTTCAGCCGACATCACGATTGGCGCGACCATCAGGGTCAAGCCGGGCGAACGCGTGCCTTTGGACGGCGTCATCAGCAAGGGCAACGGCGCCATTGACCAGGCCCCCATCACGGGAGAGAGTATTCCGATCGACAAGGCGCCAGGCGACCAGGTATTTGCGGGCACGATCAACCAAACGGGGGAGCTCGAATTTCGCGTCACCGCCGCAGCGAGCAATACCACGCTGGCCCGCATCATCGAGGCCGTGGAGCAGGCGCAGGGAACCCGTGCTCCCACACAGCGCTTCGTGGACAAGTTCTCCGCCGTCTACACCCCAGCGATTTTCGTCATCGCCATCCTGGTCGCACTGACGACGCCGTTCCTGCTGAACCTGACCTGGATGGAAGCGATCTACAAAGCCCTGGTGTTGCTCGTGATCGCCTGCCCATGCGCGCTGGTCATTTCGACGCCGGTCACAGTGGTCAGCGGATTGTCTGCAGCGGCGCGGCGCGGGATACTGATAAAAGGTGGCGTCTATCTTGAAGATGCGCGGCTGCTCAAGGCCATTGCCCTGGACAAGACCGGAACCATTACCGAAGGCAAACCCAAACTGGTCGAGTGGAAGCCCTGGGACGGCGCGGACGAAGCCATGACCAGGCACGCCGCTGCCAGCCTCGCGGCTCGCTCGGACCACCCGGTCTCCAAGGCCATCGCCGTCGATCTGGCCGATGCAGCCGAGGTGCAGAACTTCAAGGCCCTGCCGGGAAGAGGTGTGGAAGGCACCGTCAACGGGATACAGCTGTTGCTCAGTAACCATCGGGCGGTGCATGAGGCGGGTATCTGCAGCGCCGCGCTCGAAGCGGAACTGGGCCGGCACGAGCAGCTAGGGCGAACTTTAACCCTGCTTTCGGATGGCAAGCGCGTGCTGGCATTGTTCGCGGTGGCCGACACGATCAAGGAAACCTCCAAGCAGGCCATCATCGACCTGCGGGCGCTTGGGGTCACGCCCGTGATGCTCACGGGCGACAACACGGCAACAGCGAAAGCTATCGCCGAGCAGGCAGGCATTGGAGATGCCCGTGGTGACCTTTTGCCGGAGGCCAAACTGCAGGTCGTCAAAGAGCTGCAGCAACAGTACGGCGCCACCGGGATGACCGGGGACGGCATCAACGATGCACCGGCGCTGGCGCAGTCCGACATCGGCTTTGCCATGGGTGCTGCCGGTACCGATACGGCGATGGAGGCCGCTGACGTCGTGATCATGAACGACGACCTCCAGCGGGTCGCGGAAACCGTGCGGCTGTCGAAACGCACACATACGATCCTCTGGCAAAACATCAGTTTGGCGCTCGGCATCAAGAGTGTGTTCCTGGTGATGGCAGTGTTTGGCACGGCGACCATGTGGATGGCCGTCTTCGCCGACATGGGAGCCAGCCTGTTGGTGGTTGGCAACGGCTTACGCCTGCTTTCGGGAGCGCGGATGCCCGGTCGCGCTGGCGCTCCTTCCATGCCAGCGAAGAAGCAAGGGCACGAGCATGCCCGGGATCACGCTCACGCCCATACCCATGGGCACTCGCACAAGCACTGACCTTACGGGAGAAATGCTCGCCATGCGAACCGCGCGAATCGCCGACGGAGAACGGGACGACCTCGTCCACGAATTGTTGCTTTCAGGATTCGATCAAAGCATCGGACAGCCTGCAGAACGTCGATGGCGGTGGCTCATCGCGGCGCACATCGTCGGGCAAAAACACTTCGCACTGCACTGGAACAGCCACGTCGCGATGCTGCAGTTTGCGCTTGTCACGCGCGACCTTGCGGAAGCGGTCGGTCAGCTCTTTCGACTTGTACTGGTGCCGCTGGGCCACCTGTTCGACAGACTTCCGGCAGGCAACACTGGCCGTTCCAACGTCAATGCGTTTGCGCCCATGGCATTGGCTCCGGATCTCGAACAATTGATCGCCGATACGCGGCAATTGGCAAGATCGTCCAAGCAATGAACGGTGCCAACGCTTGGTGTTTTCGAAACCGCGTCATATCCCTGGTAACCGCAAAATGAGATCAGTGCAGTGCCAAGTAGCAGGCAGTGACCGAGTTCTGCAGCGGATGCGGCAAGACCTAAACCGCCCGCGCGATCTGAAGTCAGGCGTTCAGCTGCTTTTCAGCAATGCCTTGATGTCGTCAGCGATTTCTTGCGTGCCACTGCCGTAACGACTAAACAGCCGGATGCGCCCTTTGGTGTCGAAGACATACGTGCCAGCAGTATGGTCCATGGTGTATCGGTCCGCTGCACTGCCATCGACCCGCTTGTAGAAGACCTTGAAGTCTTTGGCAACCACCTCGAGCTGATCGGGAGTCGGCAGCAGCGCCAGAAATGTCGGATCGAAGTTGGCCATATAGGCCTTCATGACTTCGGCAGTGTCTCGCTGCGGATCGACCGTGATGAAGATGACCTGCAGCTTCTGCCCATCCGTGCCAAGTAGCTTTTTAACTTCGGCCATCTCCGCCATGGTGGTGGGACATACGTCAGGGCACTGCGCAAAACCAAAGAACACGGCGACGATCTTCCCCGGAAAATCCTTGATGCTTCTGCGCTGGCCGAGGTGGTCGGTCAGGGGAAAATCACGCGCGTATTCGGCACCCGTGATGTCGACTGCATTGAACTTGGGCGCATCCGGAGCGCAGGATGGCAGGATCCCGACGACGACAGCGCTACCGATACAAACGGCCACGGCGCGTCTACGCAGAGAAAAGGTTCTTCGATTCAACCTAAATCCGGTTACCCCGTCGCCGGCAGTCCGGTCGGGGGCCTGAACGGTCCGAGTGTGGGCGCGATCTTCTCGCTCACGTAGCGCATCAGCACGGCCCATGGGTCTGTCGTCTTGAACTGCTCCGCAGTGACCCGGACATGCTGCAAGGCCGCACGGATGTTGGCGATCAGCGATCTGAGCATGCCGGCCTTGCCATGCATGGGCGTGAGGTACAGCGTGGTCTGG
>CAXBDR010000190.1:0-9095 GCA_963974265.1 uncultured Rhodoferax sp. | reverse complement strand
TCGATCTGCTGCTCGAGCACGTACATCAGGTGCACCGGATTGGCGGCCACTTCACGGTGGTCGAAGTTGAACACGCGCGAGAGGATCTTGAACGCGAAACGCGTCGACAGCCCCGTCATGCCTTCATCGACACCGGCGAAGTCGCGGTACTCCTGGTAACTCTTGGCCTTGGGATCGGTGTCCTTGAGGTTTTCGCCATCGTAGACCCGCATCTTGGAGAAGATGCTCGAGTTCTCGGGCTCCTTGAGCCGCGAGAGCACCGAGAACTGCGCCAGCATGCGCAAGGTGTCCGGCGCGCATGGGGCCTCGGACAGCGAGGAGTTGGCCAGCAGCTTCTCGTAGATATGGATTTCGTCCGACACGCGCAGGGAATAGGGCACCTTCACGATGTAGATCCGGTCCAGGAAGGCTTCGTTGTTGCGATTGTTCTTGAACGTCAGCCACTCGGCCTCGTTGGAGTGCGCCAGCACGAGCCCGTCGAACGGGATCGCGCCAAACCCCTCGGTTCCCTTGTAGTTGCCTTCCTGCGTGGCCGTCAGCAGCGGATGCAGCACCTTGATCGGAGCCTTGAACATCTCGACGAATTCCAGCACGCCGCGGTTGGCCAGGCACAGGCCTCCGGAATACGAATAGGCGTCCGGATCGTCCTGCGAATACGATTCGAGCTTGCGGATGTCGATCTTGCCGACCAGCGAGGAGATGTCCTGGTTGTTCTCGTCACCCGGTTCGGTCTTTGCCACGGCGATCTGCGACAACACCGAAGGATTCAGGCGCACGACCCGGAAACGCGTGATGTCGCCGCCATATTCCCGCAGCCGCTTGACCGCCCATGGACTCATGATGGTGTTGAGATACCGCCGCGCAATGCCGTAGTCGTCCTGCAGCAACTGGCCGTCTTCATGCGGATTGAACAGGCCCAGCGGCGACTCGTGCACGGGCGATCCCTTGATCGCGTAGATCGGAATGCGCTCGATCAGGTATTTGAGCTTCTCGGCCAGCGTCGACTTGCCGCCGCCCACCGGGCCGAGCAGGTAGAGGATCTGCTTCTTCTCCTCGAGGCCCTGGGCGGCATGGCGGAAATAGGACACGATGTGTTCGATCGCGTCTTCCATGCCGTACAGGTCGCCGAAGCTGGGGTAGCGTCGCAGCATCTTGTTGGCGAAGATACGCGACAGGCGCTGGTCGGTGCGGGTGTCGACCAGTTCCGGCTCGCCGATGGCGGCCAGCATGCGTTCGGCAACGCTGGCATAGACAGTGGGGTCCTTCTTGCACAACTCCAGGTATTCCTGGATCGACATTTCCTCTTCCTGTCCCGCCTCGTATCGGCCCTGGTAACGCGCAAAAATCGACATTGACTTCCTCCTTGAAGCGGGAGCGGGTCATGGTGCCAATGAATCGCTCCCTGGCTCAGCTGATTTCATGATAGCCATTCCATGGCACACCTGCCAGTGAGGGTTATACGTGTTGAACGCATGACGGGGAGATTGGTTGACTTCACGCAACATCGTGTTGCAAACCGGCGGCGCGGGGGTCGCCGCCGGGCCTGGGCCTGCAGGCGCCGCGGAAGGCATTGGGTGTTCAGGTCGCCGAGCCTCGGGCGAAGGACTGCAGTTCTTCCAGCAGGCTTGCGAACATCTGCTCGTTGTCCGATGCATTGCGCATGGGCTTGTCCAGGCCCTTGGTCAGCGAACCGACCTTGAGTTCATCGGCGCACATGTACAGCTGCCCCATCTTCTCGGCCACCGCGCGGTAGCTGTTGTTGATGTCCTGCACACGGCGGGTGAGCTCAACGATCCCTTCGGGCCCGATGGTCTCGAGCTCGGCAAGCATCTTGGTATCGTCGTTCATGGTAGCTCCATTCGGGTTGCCGATGGCGCGACGACGTGTCGCGCCATCGGTGGAATCGGCGCTGCGGTCAGCGGATCAGGATATCGTTCTTCACCTGCCGGACGCCGGGAACGGCGCGCGACAGCTTTACGGCCAGGTTGCGTTCGGCGACCGTCTTGACGAAGCCCGAGAGTTGCACCGTGCCCTTGAACGTCTCGACATTGATCGAGAGCCCGCTGACGTTGGGATCGTTGAGCAAGGCCGACTTGACGCGCGATGTCAGTACCGTGTCATCGATGTATTCGCCGGTGCTTTCCTGCTTGGCACTTCCGGCGCAGGCGGCGAGCATCAAGGTCAAGGTGAGGGCCAGCAGCATCTGGCCGAGTTTGCGGATGGTCATGGGGTCTCCTTCTGGTTGGTAAATCGGTATCGACCGGGTGGTGGCCCGATCACGGGACTCATCGGCGTGCCACCAGTTCCGTCAGCGACAGGGGTTGCGGTTGCTCCTGGTTGGCGTCCGAGGGCATGGCCATGACGTTGGTCGTGGCGATGCGCTCGTTGAGCAGGCGGAACTCGGTCGAGATCAGCTGGTGCAGGTTCTCCATGCGCGACGCCTCGGCCTTGTCGGCCAGCGCCTGCACGCGCTGGATTTCCTTGAGCAGCTTGCGGTTTTCCAGCAGCGAACTGATCTGATTGTTCAGGTATGCGAACAGGAAGAACACCAGCAGCACGCCGGCCATCGCCAGCAGCACGATGCCCAGCGGCGCGTCCCCCTGCCAGACCACCAGATCCAGCGGCGCGACCGCAGTGAGCGTCTGCCAGTTCAGGAAACACAAGGCGGCGACGATGGCCAGCGCTCCCCACGCCAATAGATTGCTTACCCGTTTCATGTTCTTCTCCGGTTGTTGACAAATGCGACACCTGCCCGTGACAGTGCGTTGTTGTTGACTCTGGTTCAAGTCTATATTGCGATTCTTGCAAAGTAAACGCGTAGATTGATAATGCCGATTCGCAGAAATGAAAAACAATGTCATTCCGGCCGGCTCCGCAGCGATCGCGGATGCACCTGTCCAGCGCCATTTGCTGGACTGGACCGACTTTCATCTGGTGATGCAGATTGCACGGCATGGCAGCGTGGCCAAGGCCTGCGTCGCATTGGGCACCACGCATTCGACGCTGCTGCGCAAGCTCGACACCGTCGAGACCCGCCTGAAGACCCGACTGTTCGAGCGCACGCGCGGGCGCTACGTGCCAACACCCGCGGGCCATGAGATCGAACAGGCCGCCAGCATCTTCGAGCCACTGGCGCAGCTGGCCGAGACCCGCGTGCGGGGCCAGGACATGCGGCCCAGCGGCGACGTGCGCGTGGCCGTCGCCTCCATCCTGGTGGAACGACTGATTCCCGGCGTGCTGGTGCAGTTCCGCTCGGCGTTCCCCGATGTACGCATCGAACTGGTCGCCTCGCGCGATCATGTGAGCCTGTCGCGCCGCGATGCCGACGTGGCGATCCGGGTCGCCGACCACGCGCCCGATTGGATGATCGGTCGCAAGCTGGCGGTGGTGCAGTTCAAGGTCTATGGTCTGCGACGCGGGTCCCGGCCGGTTCAGCTGCGCAGCGTGGCGACGCTGGCGCAGGAGCGGCGCTGGATCGCCTTCGAGCGTGATGCGCGCGAACTCAAGTTCGACCGATGGCTGGCGCGGGAGGTGCCGGATACCAGCGTCGTGTTGCGCGTCGACAATTTCAGCCATGCGCTGAGCATGGTGCGCTCCGGGCTGGGGATCGCCCTGTTGCCGGCGTTCCTGGAAGAAGAACTGCCGGAACTGCAGCCGCTGACGCCAGCCATTGCCGAGTTGCAGACGCCGCTGTGGCTCTTGACCCATCCGGAGTTGAAGAACACCACCCGCATCAAGGTGTTGATGCGTGCCTTCGGGCCGGCGCTGGCCCATGCCGTGCAGGCCGCGCAGGTCGCGCGGGGCGGGGGTGCCACCGGCACCTGAACCGGCACGTGGTGCGCGGACACGCGGCGGCCGGATGGAAAGCCGAGGCTAGTCCTGCAACAGCTCGAGCAGGCGATCGAGTCCGCCCAACTGGATGGCGACATGGGCCTGCTCGCGCACGCGCGGCTTGGCATGGTAGGCCACGGACAGGCCTGCCACCGACATCATCGGCAGGTCGTTGGCGCCATCGCCGACCGCTATCGCGCTGCGCGGCTCCAGGCCCAGCTGCGCACACGTCTCCAGCACCATGCGCTTTTTCTCCTCGCCGTCGCAGATGTCGCCCCACGCCTGGTCGAGCATGCGGCCGGTCAGCGTGCCGTCGACGATCTCGAGCTGGTTGGAGCGGGTGAAGTCCAGTGCCAGCCGGTCGCGAATCCGGTCCGAAAACCAGGTGAAGCCGCCGCTGACCAGCAAGGTCTTGAGACCGGCGGCCTTGCATCGCGCCACCAGCGCCTCGACGCCGGGATTGAGTTGCAGCACGTCGCGGTAGACCGCCTCCAGGTGGCTGACCGGCACGCCGGCCAGCAAGGCCACGCGCTGGCGCAGGCTTTGCTTGTAATCAAGAATCTCGCCGCGCATCGCCGCTTCGGTGATGGCCGCCACCTCGGCCTTGCGGCCGGCCGCCGCGGCGATTTCATCGACACATTCGATGTTGATCAGGGTCGAGTCCATGTCGAACGCGATCAGGCCGAAGTCGCGCAGCGACAACGGTGGCGCGAAACCGCGCACGAACAGGCCGGCAGCCACTTCGGTGGCAGGGGGGGGCGGGGTGGGGTTGGTGGATGCGTTCATGGTGGATTTCAGGCAACGGCCGGTGCCGTCCGGGGCAGGGGTTGGCCCAGGCTGCGCAGCAGGTCGCGCACCATCTGGGCCCGTTCATGGGGTTCGGCCAGTTCGCGCTCGATGCGCAGCTTCTCGTTGCCGACCAGCTTGATGTGCCGATGCTTGCGGATCAGCTCGATGATGCGCATCGGGTCGATCGGCGGCTCCTTGCAGAACGTGATGATCGTCACCGCGGGCGTGGCGTCCACCTTCACGACGCCATAGGCGCGTGCCATCACGCGAAGCCGGTGCACGTCGAACAGCGTCTGTGCCTGCGGCGGCAACTTGCCGAAACGGTCGACCAGCTCCTCGAGCAAGGTGTCGATCTGTTCGCTCTTGTGTGCGCTGGCCAGCTTCTTGTAGAAACTCAGGCGCAGGTGCACGTCGCCGCAGTAGTCGCTGGGCAACAACGCGGGCGCATGCAGGTTGATGTCGGTGGTGACCGCCAGCGGCGCCAGCAGGTCGGGCTCGATGCCCTGCTTGAGCGAACGCACGGCTTCGGACAACATCTCGTTGTACAGCTGGAAGCCGATCTCCATGATGTTGCCGCTCTGGTTCTCGCCCAGCACTTCGCCGGCGCCGCGAATCTCGAGGTCGTGCATCGCGAGGTAGAAACCCGAGCCGAGTTCTTCCATCTGCTGGATCGCTTCGAGTCGCTGGCTGGCCTGCTTGGTCAGTCCCTGCAGGTCGGGCACCATCAGGTAGGCATAGGCCTGGTGATGGCTGCGGCCGACACGGCCGCGCAGCTGGTGCAGCTGGGCCAGGCCGAACTTGTCGGCGCGGCTCATGATGATGGTGTTGGCGCTGGGCACGTCGATGCCGGTCTCGATGATGGTCGAGCACAGCAGCAGGTTGCTGCGCTGCGCGATGAAGTCGCGCATGACCGCCTCGAGCTGGCGCTCGGGCATCTGGCCATGTGCCACCGCGATGCGGGCTTCCGGCAACAATTCCTCGAGCTTGGCGCGACGGTTCTCGATGGTCTCGACCTCGTTGTGCAGGAAATAGACCTGGCCGCCGCGCTTGAGCTCGCGCAGCACCGCCTCGCGGATGACGCCGTTGCCCTCGGTGCGCACGAAGGTCTTGATCGCCAGCCGGCGCTGCGGCGCGGTGGCGATGACGCTGAGGTCGCGCAGGCCTTCGAGCGCCATGCCCAGGGTGCGCGGGATCGGCGTGGCGGTCAGCGTCAATACGTCGACCTCGGCGCGCAGCGCCTTCATCGCCTCCTTGTGGCGCACGCCGAAGCGGTGTTCCTCGTCGATGATCAGCAGGCCCAGGTTCTTGAACCGCGTGTCCTGGCTGAGCAGCTTGTGCGTGCCCACGACGATGTCGATCGTGCCGTCTTCCAGCCCTTTCATCGCGGCGGTGATCTCCTTGCCCGAGCGGAAGCGGCTCATCTCGGCCACCTTGACTGGCCACTTGCCGAAGCGGTCGACCAGGGTCTGGTAGTGCTGCTCGGCCAGCAGCGTCGTGGGCGCCAGCAAGGCGACCTGCTTGCCGCCGGTCACGGCGACGAAGGCGGCGCGCAGGGCGACCTCGGTCTTGCCGAAGCCGACGTCGCCGCACACCAGCCGGTCCATCGGGCGCGGGCTGATCATGTCCTGGATCACGGCGTGGATCGCCGCCTGCTGGTCGGCGGTTTCCTCGAAGCCGAAGTCGTTGGCGAAGGCCTCGTAGTCGTTGGGCGAATAGCGGAACGCATGGCCTTCGCGCAAGGCACGACGGGCGTAGATGTTGAGCAGTTCGGCCGCCGAATCACGCACCTGCTGGGCCGCCTTGCGCTTGGCCTTTTCCCATTGTCCCGATCCGAGCTTGTGCAGCGGCGCTTCGTCGGCGCTCACCCCGGTGTAGCGGCTGATCAGCTGCAACTGGCTGACCGGTACGTACAGCACCGCGGCGCCGGCATATTCGAGGTGCAGGAACTCCTGCGTCGCGTTGTCGCCATTGGCATCCTGCGGCCCCAGCGCCAGGTTGACCAGGCCGCGGTAGCGTCCCACGCCGTGGGCACTGTGCACGACCGGGTCGCCGACATTGAGTTCGCTCAGGTCCTTGATCAATGCCTCGACGTCGCTGACCTGTTCCTGCTTGCGGCGCCGGCGCGTCACCGGGCCGGTGGCGAACAGCTCGGTCTCGGTGACGAAATCAATGGCCTGGGTCAACCACGAGAACCCATTCATCAGGCTCGAGGTGGCCAGTCCGACCCGCTCCTGGCTGTCCAGGAATTCCTGCAGGCTGTCGAAACGCACGGGTTCGACCTGGCTGGCATGCAGGAAATCGAGCAGGCTCTCGCGCCGGCCCTGGCTTTCCGCCAGCAGCAGGACACGGTGCGCCGTGGCGTCGATATGTTGCTTGAGCCGGGACAGGGGTTCTTCGGCGCCCCGCACGACGGTCAGCGGTGGCAGGCTACGCCAGTCGTTCTGCGCATCTTCATGCCCGTGGTCCGCGCCCGGTGCTGCGCGCATGGCCAGTTGTGCGTAGGGCTTGGCGCGGGCATGGAACTGCTCGGCGTCCAGGAACAAGGCCTGCGGCGGCAGCACCGGGCGTTCCGGATCGCCTTGCAGCAGACGGTAGCGATCGCGCGTATCCTGCCAAAAGCGCACGAAGGCGGCCTCGATGTCACCGTGCAGCACCAGGGTCGCGTCGCTGCCAAGGTAGTCGAATACGGTGGCGGTCTCGTCGAAGAACAGGGGCAGGTAATATTCGATGCCGGCCGTGGCCACGCCCGTGCCCATGTCCTTGTAGATGCGGCTCTTGGTAGGGTCGCCTTCGAGCATTTCGCGCCAGCGGCTGCGAAACCGGGCCCGTGCGTCGTCGTCCATCGGGAACTCGCGCCCCGGCAACAGCCGGACCTCGGGCACCGGGTACAGGCTGCGCTGCGTGTCCGGGTCGAAACCGCGGATGCTGTCGATCTCGTCGTCGAACAGGTCCACCCGGTAGGGCATCGGCGAACCCATGGGGTAGAGGTCGATCAGGCTGCCCCGCACCGCATATTCGCCCGGGCTCACGACCTGGCTCACATGGTTGTAGCCGGCCAGGGTCAGCTGGGCCCGCAGCCGGGCTTCATCGAGTTTCTGGCCGGTCTTGAAATGAAACGTGTAGGCCGCCATGAACGCCGGCGGTGCCAGCCGGTACAGCGCGGTCGTGGCCGGCACCAGCACGAGGTCGGCGCCGTTTTCCTGGCCGTGGCGGGAGATCTGCCACAAGGTGGCGAGCCGTTCGCTGATCAGGTCCTGGTGCGGCGAGAAGGTGTCGTAGGGCAGGGTCTCCCAGTCCGGGAACACCGCCGCACGCACCGCGGGCGCAAAAAAGCCGATCTCTTCGATCAGCCGCTGCGCGTCCGTGGCCTGGGCCGTGACGATGACGGTCAGCCGTCCCAGGGCCTTGTCGGCTGCGGCTTGCTGCGCCAGCATCAGTGCATCGGCGGATCCGGTCGGTCGCGGTACGGTGAAACGGTGGCCGGGTTTGAGTCTGGGCAGGTCCATGGAATGGGGGCGGGTGTCGGAAGGGGCTGGCGGGCAAACATGCCGCGTCCCCCTCCTGCGCAATGCGATCGGGAGGAGCGGGGATTCTAGAATGCCAGTCTGTGCCATGGCCGATGCTCCTTCCAAGACCCCTGACATCCGAGACGCGCAGGTGTCCGTACGCGTGCCGCCGGCGCCGGCGATCTGGGCGCTGATACCGTGTGCCGGCATCGGATCGCGCGCGGGCACGGCCCAGCCGAAACAGTACCAGCCGCTGGCGGGGCGCGCGATGGTGCTCCATACGCTGGACGCATTTGCAGCGGTGGGACGGGTGCGCGAGACGCTGGTCGTGCTGGCGCCCGAAGACCGGCTGTTCGCGGCGCTCGCCAGCGACGCGCCAGCCCGCTGTGCCAGCGTGGCCTGTGGGGCGGCAAGCCGGGCCGGGACCGTGGCCCATGGTCTGGCGGCACTGCGCCTGCGCGGTGCGGCACCCGGGGATTGGGTGCTGGTGCACGACGCCGCGCGCTGCCTGGTCACCCCGGCGTTGATCGATCGCCTGATCGATGCCTGTCTGGATGACGCTGTCGGCGGCTTGTTGGCGATGCCCGCGGCCGACACGATCAAGCTGGCCGAGGGCGATCGGGTCGCCGCCACGGTCGACCGCAGCCGGCACTGGCTGGCGCAGACGCCCCAGATGTTTCGCGTGGGCGCGTTGCAGCACGCTTTGCGGCTGGCGGGTGATGCCGTCACCGACGAGGCCTCGGCGATCGAGTTGTCGGGTCATGCTCCGCGGCTGGTGCTGGGTGAACCGACCAATTTCAAGGTGACCGTGGCCCAGGACTTCGTGCTGGCCCAGGCCATCCTGCTGGCGCGCAGCGGCGCCCATGATCCGGAGAACAAACATGCCAGACCTTGATGCGTCCCCCAGTCCGATCCTGGCGTTTCGCATCGGCGAAGGCTGGGACGTGCATCGGCTGGTCGAGGGGCGGG
>CAXBDR010000189.1:0-9118 GCA_963974265.1 uncultured Rhodoferax sp. | reverse complement strand
TGGTCGGGCCGCCGGCCGACAACGCGGCGCCGGCACGCGACAAGCTCGTCGCCTACAGCCGGCGCGACGCGGCCTTGCTGGCACGCCACTGGAAGCTCGACTTCGTCGATCCGGGCCGGCAACCGGCCGATGCCGACGTCGAGCGCGTGCGCCGCCAGCTGGTGGCCGCCGCAGCCGATGGCCGGTTCGCGGAACTGGCCTGGCCGCTGACGCGCGGCTTGTGGCAAGCCCCGCAGCCCGACGCGATCGCGGATGCGTCGGTCCAGGAGCCGGCGCTCGCCGGCGCCGCGACCACGCAGGCCCATGTCGCCGCAGCCGAGCAATTGCGCCAGACCCTGGGCCACTACCTGGGTGCCATGCTCTTCTACGCCGGCGAGTGGTACTGGGGCCTGGACCGGCTGTACCACCTCGAGCAGCGCCTGCAGGACGTCGGCGCCCATCGTCCCGGCACGAGCGGCCTGATGTTCCCGCCCGAGCCGGACCTGGACGCCGCGGTGACCATCGCCGATGCGCCGGGCATCGACTTCTTCCTGTCGCTGCGCAGCCCCTACACCGCCATCGTCGCGCAGCGGGTGTTCCGGCTCGGCGAACGCACCGGCGCGCCGGTGCGGCTGCGCTACGTGTTGCCGATGGTGATGCGCGGCCTGCCGGTGCCGCGGGAGAAACGCCTGTACATCATGCACGACGCCGCACGCGAAGCCCACTTGCGCGGCGTGCCGTTCGGCCGCATCAACGACCCGCTGGGACGGCCAACCGAACGCGGCATGGCCTTGATTCCGCTGGCCGAACGCATGGGACGGGGCCAGGCGTATGTCGGCTCCTTCCTGCGCGCCGTGTGGTCCGAGGGCATCGATGCCGGCAGCGACCGCGGGCTCAAACGCATCGCCGAACGCGCCGGCCTGTCCTGGGCCGACGCACAAGACGCCTTGCACGACGAAACCTGGCGCGCATTGGCCGAAGCCAACCGCACCGACATGTTCGCGCTGGGCCTGTGGGGCGTGCCTTCGCTGCGGGTCGGCGATACCGCCGTTTGGGGGCAGGACCGTTTGTGGGCCGTGCAGCAGGCCGTGCTCGCCGCGCGCGCTGCGCAGGACACGCCCGCGGCCACACCCGCCCATGCCTGACACCGCCGTCTCCGGCGCCTTCGGCCGCGCCCAGGCGCGCATCGCACGCGCGCTGGCCGCGGCCTGTTGCGGCCTGCTTGCGCTCGCGACGGCAGCGGCGCAGACGGCCCCCGCGCAACGCCCCAACATCGTGGTGCTGGTCGCCGACGACTGGGGTTTCACCGACGTCGGCGCCTATGGCAGCGAGATTGCCACGCCGCACATCGACGCGCTGGCGCAACGCGGCATGCGGTTCTCGAACTTCCACGTCGCGGCATCGTGTTCGCCCACGCGCGCGATGTTGCTCACCGGCGTGGACAACCACCGCAACGGCGTGGGAAACCTGCGCGAGGCGATGCCGCGCAGCCATCAGGGTCGGCCCGGCTACCAGGGCTCGCTGACGCGCAACGTCGTCACCGTGGCCAGGCTGCTGCAGGACGGCGGTTACCGCACCTATGCGTCGGGCAAATGGAACGTCGGCTCCGAGCCGTACAACCGGCCGAACCGGCGTGGCTTCGACCGCTCCATCGTGCAGGGCGACACCGGCTCGGACAACTGGGAACCCGCCAAGCGTTACCTGCCGCACTCGGCCGGCGTCGAATGGTTCGAGGACGGCGAGCCGGCGCGCATGCCCCAGACGTTCTACTCGTCGGAATATTTCGTCGACCGGGCGATCGAATACATCGATTCCGACGCCGCCAGCGGCAAGCCGTTTTTCGCCTATGTCGCCTTCCAGGCCAACCACGTGCCGGTGCAGGCGCCGCAGGCATTCATCGACAAGTACCGCGGGCGTTACGACGCAGGCTGGGATGCGCTGCGGCGCGAGCGCCGCGACGCGGCGGCCGCACGCGGCCTGGTGCCGCCCGGCACGCCGTACACGACGATGACGACCAGCGCGCGCTGGGACACGCTCTCTGCCAAGGACCGGCAATACCAGGCCCGCCAGATGGAGGTGTATGCGGCCATGGCCGAGGCCATGGACCACCAGGTCGGCCGCCTCATCGCGCATCTGCGGGCCACCGGCCAATACGACAACACCGTGTTCCTGTTCCTGTCCGACAACGGACCGGAGGGCTCCGACTATGCCCAAGCCCAGCCCTGGTTGTGGACGCAATACAGCCAGCACATCGACCGGCTCGGCGGCAAGGGCGCCTACGGCATCCCGGGAGCGGGCTGGGCCAGTGCGTCGGCCGCGCCGCTGGACACGTTCAAGTTCTACGCCGGCGAAGGTGGCCTGCGCGTGCCGCTGATCATCGCCGGCGTACCGGGCATGGCGGCCAACCAGGTCCAGCCCGGCCTGACCCATGTCAACGACATCGTGCCCACCGTGCTCGAGCTCGCGGGCGTGCAACATCCCGGCACGCAGTACCAGGGCCAGACCATCGAACCGCTCACCGGCCGCAGCCTGCTGCCGGTACTCACCGGGCAGGCCCGCAGCGTGCATCCCCCGGATGCGCCCATCGGCTACGAGTTGTCGGGCAACGCGGCGCTGTTCAAGGGCCGGCACAAGCTGGTGAAGAACCTCCCACCCGTTGGCGATGGCGCCTGGCGGCTGTACGACCTCGACGCCGATCCCGGCGAGACACGGGACCTGCGCGAACAACTGCCGGACGTGTTCGCGTCCATGCGGCGCGACTACGAGGCTTATGCCCAGGCCAACGGCGTATTGCCCATGCCCGCCGGTTACGACCCGACCTGGCAGGTGACGATCAACAGCCTGCACAACTACTGGATTCCGGCCTACCGCACCCATGGGCTGGTTGCGCTGGCGGCCGTCGTCGCGGCGCTGGCCTGGTGGTGGCGCCGGCGCCGCCTCGCGAGGCAGCCGCGATGAACGCCCCGGGTTACCTGGACAGCCCCTGGCCCGGCGAGGACGGCGGCCCGCAGCGGCTGCAGTTGCCGCGCCGCGGAGCGGGACTGAACCTGCAGCCGGGCGAAGCGTTGGCCTGCGTCACGCGCAACACCGTGCTCTCGACGATGACGCTGCTCGGCGCCCCGGGCGAGGTCTACCTGCTGACCCATTCCGCGCTGCGTTCCCATGTCGGCCTGCCCACGACGGCGCGTGTCGAACGCATCGACCCACTGAGCCTGCGCACGCTGCAGCATTCGCCCCGGCTGACGGGCGGGCCGATGTGGCCGGGCGGCATGGCGCTGCACCGCAATGGCTCCATCCTGGTCGTCTACGGCCGCCACGCGCATCGGCTCGACCGCGCCTGCGCACCGCTGGCCAGCGCACGACTGCCGGTGGACCAGCCCTACAACTCCTTCGTGATCCTGGACAACGGGCACATCGTCACCAAGAACCTGTCGGACGTGCAGCCGGCAATCCTGAGCGTGCTCGATGCCGACACGCTGCGTTTCGCAGCGCCCGACACCGCCTGCCCGGAACCGTCGATGGCCCGGCTCAGCGCCATCGGCAACACCGTCTACGTGGTCGGCGTGCGCAGCATCTTCCGCTACCACTGGGACGACGGCCTGGGCCGGCTGGTGTTCGACCCGCACTGGCAACTCAACTACGTCGGCACCAGCGGCCAATCCTTCGGCTGGGACGTGGTGCTCGACGGCGACAACGCCTGGTTCATGGACAACGGCCAGCACCGCTACCGGTGGCGCATGATCGGCGCCGGCGTCAGCCGCACGGCCAACCGCCTGATCCGGGTGTCGATGCGCGACGCGCGCGACCACCAGGCCATCGACGTCAGCGGCGAGCCCGGCGGCAGCATCACCAATCCGCCGCTGGTGGACCTGCGCCGGCACATCGTGGTCGGCTACGACAGTGCCAACCGCCACCTGGTCGCGTGGCGTTTCGATCCGCACGACGGATCGCTGCATCGGCTGTGGCACAAGCGCGCCTTCGGCTGCGCCAGCCACATGCTGCTGTTCCCCGACACCGGCGAGCTGCTGGTCAACGACTACCGGCGCATGGGCGAGGAAGTGGTGCTGCTCGACATCGCCACCGGCGACGAACGGGCGCGGGTGCGCAGCGGTGGCCTGACCCAGGGCGTGGTGTTCCCGAGCCCGGGCTGGAACCGGGATGCCTACTGGTCGTCGATGGGGCGGCTGGCCCGGATCTTCGTCTAATGAAGGAGTCCATGGCATGAACCGCCCCGACCTCCATCCTTCGACCGGCCGGCGCGGGTGGTTGATCGTGTCGGCCCTGGTGCTGGCCGCACTGGCGGCGCTGTACCTGCTGCGCGTGCCGCTGGTGCTGGCCGTGGTGCCACGCCTGGCCGAACACCGGCTGGCCATCGACACCGCCGCCACGCTGGACGACGGCCTGCATGTCGGCCTGTGCGGCACCGGTTCGCCGTTTCCGGACGAAGACCGCGCCGGCCCGTGTACGCTGGTGCTGGCGGGCAAGCGCCTGTTCGTGTTCGATGCCGGCAGCGGCGCGGCGCGCAATATCGGCAAGATGGGCTTCGACGCCGGCCGCATCGAGGCGGTGTTCCTGACCCACTTCCACTCCGACCATATCGACGGCCTGGGCGAACTGCTGCTGCAACGCTGGGTGGCCGGCCAGCATGACACGCCGGTGCCGGTGCACGGCCCCGCGGGTGTCGAGCCGCTGGTCCAGGGACTGATGCAGGCCTACCGCCCGGACCAGGGATACCGGGTGGCCCACCACGGCAACGCCGTCGTGCCCGCCAGCGGCTTCGGCGCGACCGCGCGCACCTTCGCGGCCGTCGGCACGCAGCCGGTGCCTGTGCTGCGCGACGGCGAGCTGGAGATCAGCGCCTTTGCCGTCGACCACGCGCCGGTGCATCCCGCCGTCGGCTACCGGATCCGCTACAAGGGCCGCAGCGTGGTGCTCAGCGGCGACACGAAACAGTCGGACGCGGTGCAACAGGCCGCTCGCCAGGCCGACCTGCTGGTGCACGAGGCCTTGTCCCGGCCCATGCTCGCCGGCCTGCGCCAGGCGGCCGCCCGGCAAGGGCGCAACAACCTGGCCCAGCTGTTCCTGGACATCACCGATTACCACGCCTCGCCCGAACAGGCGGCCGAGACCGCGCGGGATGCGCAGGTGGGCTACCTGCTGCTCAACCACATCGTGCCGCCGCTGCCCCTGCCGGGCATGGAAACCGCATTCCTGGCCGATGCGCCGGCCATCTTCGACGGCCCGATCCGGGTCGGCCGCGATGGCGACCTGTTCAGCCTGCCGGTCGGCTCGACCGCCATCACGCTGCGCAGCAGCTTCTGAACGGCGCCCGTCCCGCCAGGCCCGTCGCCATCCCACCCGCCGACCCCGCCATGACCCCTGCCCTGCCCGTCGTCTCGCGCGTGTTGCGCACACCGGACGCGCGTTTCGCGCAGCTGCCGGACTTTCCGTGGACACCCCGGTATACCGAGATCGGCGGCCTGCGTATCGCCCACCTCGACGAAGGGCCGGCCGATGCACCGGTGGTGCTGCTGATGCACGGCGAGCCGACCTGGTCTTTTCTCTACCGCCACATGATTCCCGGACTGCTCGCGGCCGGCCTGCGCGTCGTGGCGCCCGACCTGGTCGGGTTCGGCCGCTCCGACAAGCCGGCCGCGCGCGAGGACCACAGTTACGGCAACCAGGTCGCCTGGATGCATGCGTGGCTCCAAGCCCAGGACCTGCACGGCGTGACCCTGTTCTGCCAGGACTGGGGTTCGCTGATCGGCCTGCGCATGGTGGCCGATGCGCCGCAGCGTTTTGCACGCATCGTGCTGGGCAACGGCGGGCTGCCCACCGGCGGCGGCCGCACCCCGCGGGCCTTTCGCATCTGGCGCGCGTTCGCACGCTGGAGCCCCTGGTTTCCGATCGGCCGCATCGTCGCCTACGGCTGCGCGCACCCGCTGACGCCGCGGGAGATCGCCGCCTACGACGCGCCGTTTCCCGACCGCCGCCATCGCATCGCCGCGCGCCTGATGCCGGGCTTCGTGCCCACCACGCCCGATGATCCGCAGGCGGCCGCCAACCGCACGGCCTGGGCCTTCTTCGAGCGCTGGGACAAGCCCTTCCTGACGCTGTTCAGCAGCCGCGACCCGGTCACGCGCGGTGGCCAGGTGCCCTGGCAAAAACGCGTGCCGGGCGCGCAGGGCCAGCCCCACACCATCATCCGGGGCGCCGGCCACTTCCTGCAGGAGGACAAGGGCCCGGAGCTGGCACAGGCCGTCGCGGCCTTCATCCGGTCCACGCCGGCACCCGGCGACGCCGTCTGAGCGACCGGCGTCGCCCGCGCCAATGACGCCGGCTTGACACGCATCAAGCCCGGCGCGCCACGCCTGCCATAGGCTGGGCCTTTGCCCGATCCAGGTCACTGCCATGCCCGCTGACACCGACTCGATTGCCTATTTCTCGATGGAAATCGCGCTTGCCGACACCGTGCCCACCTACAGCGGCGGCCTCGGCGTGCTGGCCGGCGACACCATCCGCTCGGCCGCAGACGGCGAGGTGCCGATGGTCGCGGTGACGCTGGTGCACCGCAAGGGATATTTCCGCCAGCGCCTGGACGCGCAGGGCAGCCAGACCGAGGAACCCCAACCCTGGTCGCCGGCGGACCGGCTGACCGAATTGCCGGCCCGGGTCACGGTCAGCTTCGAGGGCCGGGCCGTCATGCTGCGCGCGTGGCGCTTCGACACCCATGGCGTCAGTGGCGCCGTCGTGCCGACCTACCTGCTCGATGCCGACCTGCCGGACAACGCGCCGGCCGACCGCACGCTGACCGATCATCTCTATGGCGGCGACCAGCGCTACCGGCTTTGCCAGGAGATCATCCTGGGCATCGGCGGCGTGCGCATGTTGCGCGCACTGGGATACGCGTCGATCCGCCGCTTCCACATGAACGAAGGCCATGCCGCGCTGCTGGTGCTCGAACTCGGCTACGAGGAGATGCTGCGCCGCGGCGAGAAGGAAGTGAACCGCGAGATCGCGGTGGCGGTCCGGACCCTGTGCGTGTTCACCACCCACACGCCGGTGCCGGCTGGCCACGACCAGTTTGCGCTGGGCCTGCTGCACCATGTGCTCACCGACTTCGACCATGCCTACGACAAGAGCGCGGTCGCCTTCTGCCTGGACGGCATCCTCAACATGACCTACCTGGCGCTGGACAACAGCCACTACATCAACGGCGTGGCCAAGCGCCACGGCGAGATCTCGCGCCAGATGTTCGGCCAGTACAAGATCGACTCCATCACCAACGGCGTGCATGCGGGCTTCTGGATCGCGCCGCAGATCCAGGCGGTGCTGGACCGGCATATCTCCGCCTGGCGCGAAGACAACGCCAGCCTGCGGTATGCGCTGGGCATTCCCCGCCATGAGCTGTGGTCGGCGCACCAGTCCGCGCGCCAGGAACTGGTGGCGTGGGTCAACCAGCACAACACGACCCAGTTGTTCTCCAACACCTTCACGATCGGCTTCGCGCGCCGCGCCACGGCGTACAAACGCGCCGACCTGCTGTTCCACGACCTGCAGCGGCTGCTGGCACTGCATGCCAACGCCGGCCCGATCCAGATCGTCTATGGCGGCAAGGCCCATCCGCACGACGGCGGCGGCAAGGACCTGATCCGCACGATCTTCTCGCACATCGAGCAGCTGCGCGGCAGGCTCAGCGTCGTCTACCTGGAGGACTACGACATCGCCGTGGCCCGGCGCATGGTGGCCGGTGTCGACCTGTGGCTCAACACGCCGCAGCCGCCACTCGAGGCATCGGGCACCAGCGGCATGAAAGCGGCGATGAACGGCGTGCCGCAGCTCTCGGTGCAGGACGGCTGGTGGATCGAGGGATGCATCGAAGGCGTGACCGGATGGTCCATCGGCAACGGCGTCGGCAAGGGCGCACCGGCGCGCAACGACGTCGATGAACAGGGCTACGACGCCGAATCGCTGTACAACAAGCTCGAAACCGTGATCCTGCCGATGTTCTACCAGGACCAGGATCGATACATCGACGTCATGCGCCATGCGATCGCGCTCAACGGCTCGTTCTTCAACACCGAGCGGATGGTCGACCAATACGTGCGCAAGGCCTACCTGCGCTGAACCAGCCGCTCAGGGCAGGGGCACCAGCCCGGGGCCCGCCCCGGACCCGATCTTGCGGGCCACCAGCACGATGTCGCGGTGGAAGCGCCGCGGCACGCAATGGTAGGCCAGGTTCAGCACGCGTTTGCGGCGGCTCGGGTTGGCGTGGTCGTAGCGGAAGTCCAGCCGTTCGATGGCAAAGCCGCTGGCCTCGACGAAACGCCGCACCTCGCGCGCCGAATATTCGCGCACGTGGCCCATGTGCCCGAGCGCACGCAACTTTCCGAACTCGGACAAGGGATCGGCCACGCTGCGCCCCAGCAGAAACCGCGCCAGGCTGGGCAGCGAATACACGTTGGGCGTCGTCAGCAGCAGGAAGCCGCCCGGCGCCAGCACGCGCCAGGTCTCCGACAGCACCAGCGCCGGATCGACCCGCAGATGCTCGAAGGTCTCGCACAGGAGCGCTCCGGCGAAATGGCCGTCGGCGAACGGCATGGTCTCGCGTTCGACGTCACAGGCCCGCACGTCCAGCCCCAGCGTGCGGATCAGCGGCGCCACGCGTTGCGGCGCCAGGTCCAGCCCCACCACCGGGTATCCCGCGTGTTGCAGCATCGCCGTCATGTGGCAAGGCGCCGCACCGATGTCGAGCAGCGGTCCGTCGGGCTCCAGCGCACGCACCAGGTCGAGATCGGCGCAATACCGCTGGCCGTGGATCACCAGGTTGGAGCGGTGCCATTCGCGCGCCGCGTCGGCCTGCGCGAAGACCGCGTCCTGCACGGTTCGCAGCGCCTGGGCAGCGGGCGCACTGGCGGCGTGTCGCCTCATGCCGAACAACGCTCCGGCCACGCCATGGGCTCACGCCCGTACCATGTGAACATGCAGCACACCTCCTGCGCACCGGCCGCCCGCCCGGGTCGGCGGCCGCACCAAGTATTCAGTATCGCACCGCATGGCCGTGGGCCCCGACCTCCGTTACGATCGGCAGATGAAGGAATCCAAGGCAAAGAAGACGGGTAAATCGGCAGGCCCGGCC
>CAXBDR010000188.1:0-9190 GCA_963974265.1 uncultured Rhodoferax sp. | reverse complement strand
CGTGTGTAGGGCGCGGTGGTGCGGGTGTCTGCGGCGCGGGCGGATCGCTTGCAGACGGGGCTGTGTGTACGATCGGTGGGAGGGGAGGGATGTGCAATCCGATCCCATAGGGCTCGCGGGGGGAATCAATACATATAGCTACGTCGGCGGAAATCCGATTAGCTTTGTCGATCCAACGGGAGAGGTGGCATGGGCCGTCGCGGGTGCTGGAATCGGTGCAGCAGCGAATGTGGTCATCACTGTGGGATGGAATGCTGCCCAGGGCCAAAGCACTTCTTGGCAACAAGTGGGGGCCGCCGCAACGAGCGGCGCCATCGCGGGAGCATACGGTGCGCTTGGTGGACCCGTTGGCGGGACGATTGCCCGATGGCTCGGCTCTAAGGCGACTGGATGGTTGGCAACAGGCGGAACTGCGGCTTTATCAGCTGCCGGCGGCTACGTCGGACAGGTTGCTGCTAACTGCATTGACCCCGAGAACGCGTCAGAACCCCTTAACGCGGCTCTATGGGCTGGTGTCGGAGGTGGCGTTGCCGGCCGGTTCGTCGCAACGCCTGGCATGACTACCGTGAGACAAGCGCAGTATTTCTCTCCGACCACCTTGGCGGGATTGAATCGCAGCTCCATTGTTCCGTCTTATGCGACATCGGCTGGTGTAGGTGGGGCCGCAGTATTTGGCTGGCCGATCAGCGGTTCGCCAAGCGCCGGGTGCGAATGCAGATGACTGTTGAACTTGTCGTCGTGGGAGTTCTTGGCTTCGTCCAAGGTTATGTGGCTGTCCCCTTCCTGATTGGGCTGATCGAACCCTGCACCCGGGCGATCGTGCCGCCAATGACATCCACATTCACAAAGGTGGTGACGCGCGTCTGCGTGTTCCTGTCGTTACTTCTGACGTACTTTGGCATAGGAATTTTTTGGGTGCGGCTGCTGGCTCTGGGTGAACCTGCGACGAGCGCATCCCACTTCAAAGCCTGGCTCGCGTTGTCGTTCGTGGGGCTGCTCGCTTATCTCATGTTGGCGCGCCGGAAAAGTCGTGCATGAGAATCCCAAGGGCAGGTTCGGGGCAAGAGGGTCAACGAGGCCAGGCTTCACGGGGTCTGGGGCAATGCCGGAGAGTGCTAGGGCCAGGGCTTGAAGTATCGAGGCCCAAGCCCGTGGCCCATGCCTATGACGTCCACTGCCTGTACGACGAACGCGCAACAGGGAGGATGTCTGTGCAATCCGATCCCATAGGGTTGGCTGGGGGCGCCCGTGTCAGGTCCTGTGGTCACTCATACCGTGCGGTGCATTGCCCGGCGCAGTGGTCAGTGGGGGTAGACCTCAATCTTGGCGTTATCAACTCTCGGATGTCGTCGAAGACCTGCTGGAGCTGCACGCGCGCAATGCGGGTGAAGGAGCCGTGCCGCATTGCGCGGCGGCTTGGGACCGGCGTGTTGCACACAAAGTCTCGTTGACAGTCCAACGACGACGGAATAACATTGTTGACACAACAGGAGGCCAGATTCCCATGCACGTCACTATCCGTCAGATCGGCAATTCCCAGGGCATCGTGATCCCCAAACCCTTGTTGGCACAGGTAGGCCTGGATGCTGGTGAGGCGGAGATGACGGTAGAGGGCGGCGCACTGGTGTTGCGCAAGCCCGCAAAGCCCGTCCGCGCAGGATGGGCTGATGCCGCACGCAAAATCGCAGCGAGTGGCGATGACGCAATGGTGATGGGCGAATTTGGAAACGAGGCGGACGCGGAGCTTGTGTGGTAAAGCGCGGCGATATCTGGCTGGTCAACCTGGACCCGACGGTAGGCAGCGAGATCAGGAAATCTCGGCCATGCGTGGTGGTCTCTCCGTATGAAATGCACGACCACCTTCGCACGGTGATCGTGGCGCCCATGACCAGCAAGAGCCGGCCAGCGCCGTTTCGGATGCCGGTGACCCACGCGGGCCAGAGAGGCTTGATCCTGCTGGATCAATTGCGGGCCGTGGACAAAGTGCGGCTCGCCAAGCGATTGGGCGCGGTCTCGACCAAGACCTTGGTCGGCACATTGGGGATTCTGCAAGAGGTGTTTGCCGAATGAGCGCCAACGTGATTGGTGGGAAATGCCTCGAGCTGCCATAAGGTACGGTGTTGTGCCCACCGCCCTGTTCGGCGGCCATGGCTACGACGGCGACCACATGTACGTCGAACGTGTACCAGGGCAGATGTCTGTGCAATCCGATCCCCTGGTGCCTGGCCTTGCCGCATGGCACCAGAACATGGGCCAAGGAGCATGAGTCAGGCCTTGCGCTGCGCCAGGGTCTTCTTGTTCTTGTCCTGCGGCATCACGAACCCGATCGGCCGCTTCGGCGGATCGGGCGGCGAGAGCAACTCGCGCATGGAGTCGATCCGTTCGGCAATCGCACGGTCGTGACGCGACACCTTTCGCTCGAGCTGAAACGGCTTGGAGGCCATCTCGCGGCTTATTCCGAATCCGGCATAAGCTTCGAAAAAGTAAATCGTTCCCTCGCGGACCATTGCCCCAGACAATCTGGCGCTTTGCGATCCGCGTAGAACCATGAAATCCCTGTCCATCCTCCTGTCCGGCCTGGCCTTCGTGGCCCATGGCTTCGCGGCCCAGCCCTTGTTGTCGCCGCAGGAACTGCAGCCCAAGCTGAACGACCCGAACGTGCGCGTGATCGACATCCGGGAGTCCAAGGTCTACCTGGCCGATCACATTCCGGGCTCGGTGAACGCGCCCTACATGCACTGGCGCGGCCCGGCCGGCAATCCCGGCGAACTGCCGCCGTTGCCCAAGCTCAAGGAGCTGGTGCAGTCCATGGGTCTGAGCCCGTCGGTGCATGCCGTGGTGGTGTCCAGCGGCGCCGACGCGAGCGATTTCGGCGCCGCGGCGCGTGTCTACTGGACACTCAAGGTGCTGGGCCTGAAGGAGTTGTCGGTGCTCAACGGCGGCGTCAAGGCCTGGACCGGCGCCAAGCTGCCGCTGAACAAGGAAGGTGTGCTGGCACCCACCAGCAGCTACGAACCGCAGCTCGACATGTCGCTGATTGCCACCACGCAGGAGGTGGCGCAACGCGTCAAGTCCGGCGATGCGGTGCTGATCGACGCGCGCCCCGAGCCCTTCTTCTACGGCGAGACCCGCGCGCCGATGGCCAAGGTGCCGGGCACGCTGCCGGGTGCGGTGAACCTGCGCCACGACAAATGGTTCGCGCCAGGCAGTTCTGTGTTTGTGCCGGAGAGCCAGGCGCGCCAGATCGCGGCCTCCAGCCCGATCGACCCGGCCAGGCAGACGGTGTCGTTCTGCAATACCGGTCACTGGGCGGCGACCAACTGGTTCGCGATGTCCGAGGTGCTGGGCCAGAAAAACGTCAAGCTCTATCCGACCTCGATGACCGAATGGTCGCGCGATCCGAACCTGCCGATGGACAACGTGCCCAGCCGTGTCGCGCAGCTGGTCATCGACGCGAAGATCTGGGCCGACAAGACCTTCAAGTGACGGCGGCCGCATCGTGAAGCGCCTTCCCCTGGCGGCCCTGCTGGCCGCCTTTTTCGTGTTTCTCGCCTTGTCCGTGTCGATCCGGCAGGCGGTGTTGCTGCTCGTCGGCGTCGGCATGGGCATGGCGCTGGCGGGTGCCCGGTTCGGCTTCACCACCGGCTGGCGGCAACTGATCGAGCACAAGGACCCGCAGGGCGTGGCCGGCCAGGTGCTGCTGCTGGCACTGGCCAGTCTCGCGGCCTTGCCGCTGCTCGGCGTATTCCCCGAGTTGCACGCCGCGCTCGGGCCGCCCAGCGTGAGCCTGTTGCTGGGCGCCTTCGTGTTCGGGCTGACGATGCAGATCGCCGACGGCTGCGGATCGGGCACCTTGTACAAGGCCGGCCTGGGCGTGCCGCTGAACATGGGCATCCTGCCCCTGTTTGCGCTCGGCAGTTTCCTGGGCTCGGTGCACCTGGACCGCTGGCTGGCGCTGGGCCAGATCGAACCCGTGGCCTTGGGTGAGCAATTCGGCACCGGCGGCGCGCTGGCGCTGACGCTGGTGTTGCTGGCGCTGACGCTGCTGGTGGTGCGGGCCTGGGTCGGGCCCGGCCGGCAGTGGATCGCGCGACGCTGGATCTGGGGTGCGGTGGTACTGGCGGGGCTGGCCACGCTCAACCTGCTGCTGGCGGGCCAGCCCTGGGGCGTCGTTTACGGTTTCGGCCTGTGGGCGGCCAAGCTGTCGATGGGCCTGGGCCTGTTCGATCCGGCGGCCAACATGTTCTGGGGCCAGGAGGGCAATACGCAGCGCCTGACCCAGACTGTGCTGATGGACGTGACGACGATCACCAACGTCGGCATCCTGGGCGGCGCCTTGTGGATCTCGGCCAGTGCCGGTGGCGGCAGCGCCGCCAAGCCGCTGGACCGTCAGCAATGGATCGTCGGCCTCGTCGCCGGTTTCCTGCTCGGCTACAGTTCGCGGCTGGCCTTCGGCTGCAACATCGGCGCCATGCTCAGCGGCATTTCCACCGGCAGCCTGCATGGCTGGTTGTGGGTGCCGCTGGCGTTTGCCGGATCCCTGGTCGGGGTGCGCGTGCGTCGGCACTACCGTTATTGAGCAAGGGCGGCACACGATGGCAACTGCATCATCCAATCGCCTGTGGCAGGCCGTGTTCTGGCTCGGCCTGCTGTCCTTCCTGGCCTGGGATTGGTCGGCCTCGGCGCCGGTGGACCTGCGCCAGGAGCCCCCGCTGATAGCAGCCGGATCCGGCCAGGTCGTCAGTGGCGGCCACTGCTCGATGGCGAAATAACGGCGGCAGTCAGCAGCGGAAACGCTGCCGCTGACGACTATTTGATCAGCGCCTGGATGTCGCGAAACAGCGGGTGGTCGGCACTGCGCAACCACTCGAACGCCACCATCTCGGTCGTGACCAGTTCGGCGCCGTTGCCGGCCAGCCGGTCGTAGGCCGCGTCGCGGTTGCGCTCGGTGCGCGAGCCGCAGGCGTCGGTGACGACCCAGACCTCGAGTTCTTCCTCGAGCAGCTCCAGCACCGTCTGCAGCAGGCACACATGGGCTTCCACGCCGGCGATGACGACCGTGTTGCGCGCTGGCGCCGCTTCGGGCACCGCCTTCTGCAGGTGTTTGGGCAGGCTGCGCGCATTGCCGCCTTGCGCGGGCTTGCGCGGCGCGGGGCGCAGCGCGTCGAGCAGGCCGTCGCCGCAGGCGCTGAACGCCATCTTGGGCAACACGCGGGCGCCGGCTTCGCCCAGTACCGCGGCCAGCGCCGGGTCGCTGGACCCCAGTTTGGCCGGATTCTGCTCGGTGGCCCAGATCGGGACCTGCAGCGCCTGGGCCATGCGGGCCAGGCGCACGGCGTTGGCCAGCACGGCCGGCGCGTCGGCGATGGCCGGCATCAGCCGGGTCTGGTAGTCGACCAGCACCAACTGGCATTCATCGGCATCGAGCAACATCGGACTATTTCTCCATGAGGGTGGATGGGCGCGCATCACCGCACGGCGGCTCGCCTGGCCATTATCGGTCGGGTCATGGGTGCGGCAAGCGGAGCAGCGGCGCCGATGTCGCCCGGCTGAGCCACCGTGCTCAGCGGGTGATGATGTCGCGGTGCATTGGCGCCAGCAGTGCCAGCAGCCGGTTCTGGTCGCGAAACGGAATCTGCCGTGCGTCCATTGCCACCTGCAGTACCTCGACCAATGCGTTGAAGTCGGCCTTGCGGATGCCCAGCTCGGCATGCGCGGCCTTCATGGTGTCGCCTTCGTACCGGCACGGCCCCCCGGTGAGCTGGCAAACCTGGTCGCGCAACTGTTCCTTGAGGTTGGCCGGCTTGGTCTCGGCAAACATCTTTCCGATGCGGGGATCGACCATCAGGCGCTCCACGAAGTCGTTCATCAACGCGGTAATGCCCGGCTTCTCGCCCAGCGCGCGGTAGAGCGCATCTGACGGTACCGCGGTTTGCGCCTGCGCCACGCCGGCATGCACAAGGACGGCGCAAACCGCGGATCGCAGGGCTGCGCGGAGTTGTCGGTCCCACTTCATGGCGCGGCTCCGATCAGAAGGCCAGCTGGCCGGACAGGTACAGGCCGCGCTGGCGCCGGTTGGCGGTGACGCCCGGCACGACGCGGCCGAGTTGCACCCACGCCAAGGTCAGCGAGGTGTTCTTGTTCGGCGCCCAGGCGATGAACAGGTCGGCCCAGTCGTCCTCGCGCAATGCGTTGCCCAGGCCCGCCGCCGCACCCAGTGCCTGAAGATTGTCGGGCTTGAACCGGTATTCGGCGCCGATGGCGAGATCCCGGCGCAGTAGCCAGGCAATGGAGAATTCCGGTTGCAGGCTGTAGCGGTTTCGGCCGGGCGTCGCCGACCCGAAACCGAGCAGACCCATCTGGTTGGCCCGCGTTGCGCGCAGCGTCGCGTTCACCAGCACGCCGTCGGCCAGGAACAGCTTGGTGGCGCTCAGGTAGACGTCGGTGCCATGGGTATCCGCGCCCAGGAATCGCAGCACCGAAGCCAGGGAGCCGGGTTGCACGCTCTTGTATTGGAGGCCGAGCGCCAGTTGCGGCCACCCGGTGTCGCTGTCGAGTACGGCGTCTCCCGCCAGGCGCAGCTTGAGGCCGACCACGGTCATGCCGATGTGCGGGTTCGGTGCGATGCCGAATGGCGCAATGCCGTTGAGTGCGCGCGCAGGCGCGGCGGCGAAGTCCAGGCGCGAGAGCGACAGCTCGACGCGTTCGTTCCAGCCCAGCGCCAGGCCGGCGCTGGTGAGTCCGTAGTCCTGCGTGCGCACGCGGCTCAGATACGCCGAGACGCCGGTCTCGCCGGCGGTCGCGTTGCTGCCGATCGTGGCCCAGGGTGTCAGGCCGCCGCCGGCCGAGCCTTCGACGCTGCTGACCCCGCCGGTGAGCCGCAGCTTGCCGGTTTCGGCCTGCGCCCAGCCTGCGGCCATGCAGGCCACGGCTGCCATGGACAAGACGGTCGAGCGGAGAAGCCGGTGGGCCAGGCCTGGGGTGTCCATGCGAATCATGCGCAGAGTATGCCGAATGTCGGTCGCCGACAGGCGCGCCATGCAAGCTTGTTTACGTTGTCGTTCGACCAATCCGGTGCTGGTCAATTGCGTGCTGGTGTAAGCTGTCGTCCTGCGCCTGTGCAGCTGCACGTGTCGTCAACTCTCCAGTCACGCCATGCCCATTTTTCATTCCCAACGCAGCGCGCTCGACCGCCGCGCCCGGCCTGGGCCGTGGGGCCGGCTGCTGCTCGCCACCATGCCGACGTGGGCGCTGGCCAGCGCGCTGGCAGCAGGCGTCCAGATCGAGGTGCAGGACGCGGGCGGCAAGCCGCTTGCCGATGCCGTCGTTTTCCTGGAGTCGCGCGAGGCGCGTGCGCTGGTCAAGCCGGCGCAGGGCGCGGAGATCGCGCAAAAGGCCAAGGTGTTCGACCCCGCGGTGCTCGTGGTGCCGGTCGGAACGCCGGTGGCGTTCCCCAACCGCGACACGGTACGTCACCATGTCTACTCGTTCTCCGCGGCCAAGAACTTCGAACTCAAGCTGTACAGCGGCGTACCGGCCCATCCGGTGTTGTTCGACAAGCCCGGCATTGCCGTGCTGGGCTGCAATATCCATGACGCGATGACGGCCTGGGTCGTCGTGGTCGACACGCCGTATTACGGCCGCAGCACGGCCAGTGGCATGGTGGCGATGACCGATGTGCCGGCCGGCAGTTACCGCTTGCGCGTGTGGCATCCGTCCTTGCCGGTGGGGGCGCCGGCTGCCGATCAGGCGTTGCAGGTCGGCGGCGCCGACATCCGGCAGGTGGTCGCGCTCAGCGGAGCCAGGGGGCCATGATGCCGCTGGCTCCGGTGCCGTGACGGGCCGCAGCGGCGTGCCCGCGGCGGAGCCGGTGGTCACGACGGGCCGGTTCTTCGGCCGCTGGGGCCTGTCTTCGCGCATCGTCGCCTTGTCGCTGTTGCTGCTGCTGCTGGTGCAGGCCGCGGTGTTCAGCGTCGTGCGCATCAGCATCGAGCAAAGCGCGCGGCTCCAGGTGGCGCAGGAGTTGCAGGTCGGCGAACGGGTGTGGCGCCGGCTGCTCGACCAGAATGCCCAGCAGCTGCGCCAGGGCGCGGCGGTGCTCGCGGCCGATTTCGGTTTTCGCGCTGCGGTCAGCTCAGGCGACGTCGACACCATCAGCTCCGCACTGGAGAACAACGGCGCACGCATCGGCGCCAGCATCACCGCGCTGATCGATCCCCAGCTGGCACTGCGTGCGCTGGGCGAGGGCGCGGACGGCGCCGAACTGGCTCCGGTGCTCGACGCGCTGACCGGCACCCTGTCGCGCGATGCACAGGCCAGCCAGGTCGCGCTGGTGCAGGGCGTGCCGCATCAGTTCGTCATGGTGCCGATGAAGGCCCCTGTGCTGGTGGGTTACCTGCTCATGGGGTTTCCGATCAACCAGCGGCTGGTGGACGACATGCGGGCGATCTCCGACATGCACCTGGCGCTGCTCAGCGATGTCGGCACCGAGCGCGGCCGCATCGTCGCCACCACCTTGTCGCCCGAGGCCGAGCAGGCGCTGCGGGAGCGGGAGGGCGACGTGGCCGAACTGCCCGATCATGGCGACCTGCTGATTGCGCGCAGCGTCAAGCTCGATACCGGTAGCGCTGGCAGTGTGCGTGCCTTGCTGCTGCGTTCGTTGAACGACGTCGTGGCGCCGTTTCGGCAGGCGCAAGTGGCACTGGCCTGGATCACGGCGATGGGGGTGTGCCTGTTCGGCATCGGCAGCGTGTTTGCCGCGCGCCGCGTGACGACGCCGCTGCGTTCGCTCGTCGATGCGGCGCAGCGCATGGGCCAAGGCCAGTACGACGTGCCGATGGAGCACCAGGACCGGCGCGATGAGATCGGCGGACTGGCCCGGGCCTTCGACCACATGCGCGTCGACATCGCTGCGCAGCAGGCCGAGATCCGCAAGCTGGCCTACTGGGACCGCCTGACGGGCTTGCCCAACCGGGCCCGCTTCCGGGAAGCATTGCAACAGGAAATTGACGGCCGGGCTGCGCTGGCGCAGGAGGGGCGCGGCAACATCGCGGTCGTCATGCTCGACATCGACCGCTTCAAGCACGTCAATGACGTGCTCGGATATTCGTTCGGCGACATGCTGCTGGTGGCGGTGGCCCGGCGGCTGACCCAGCAGGACCTGCGGGACGGCGACGTGGTGGCGCGGCTC
>CAXBDR010000187.1:0-9197 GCA_963974265.1 uncultured Rhodoferax sp. | reverse complement strand
TCTCAGCGCTCCAACTTCCTTGCCCGTGGGCAGGGAGGCATCCATAGCATCTCCTTGCTTGGCGCACAACATTGCGCCATGGACAAAGCTAACATCATTTGGGCCTGACGGGGATCAGGACGGCCCCAATTCCCCATCACGGGTCCGGCTGCGGATCGTGCCATACCGGATGCTGGGGGAGCCGAACAACCGTTGGCGTCAGGACGGTTTCTGCGATGCCAGATAGTCGCGCACCGCAGTTACGTGAGCGCCTACCTCGTCCACAGCCCGCTGGAGCTGGTCTTCGGTGCATTGCAGCGTTTCACACCAATACCGTCGTTCGAACTGATCGAGCAGGTCGACCCGTCCGGGATCGAGCGGTTTGTATGGGGAGGTGTCTTCCTGCATGCTGGCTCCTCGTTCTGGAAAACGATGGGTCGCGGACGGAATGCGATCACCGCCAGCGACCGTACAAGGTCGGCACCCTGCCTGCCCACAGGCGCGGCCGATGCCTGCTGCTGCGGCCCTTGTCTGCACGCCGCACCAGAGCTGCCGAATTCATCGTAGTCGACCGTCGGCGTCGTGCCTTGCGCTGCATCAATGCGCGGGGCATGCCGCCGCAGACACACGCGGGCAGCGGATTTCCGGCCCCAGCGGCGGCGGCAGATGCAATCGCTTCAGCCGGCGCCCAGCGCCGCCAGCACCTGCGCATGGCGCGGCGGCTGGCAACCGGCGCGGGTGCAATTGATCGCGGCGGCCTGCACGGCGCCGGCCAGCGTGGCGCCGACCCGCTGCGCTGCACCGTCAGGATGCAGGGCCCAGTCGCCGATGCAGTTGCCCCAGAAGGTGTCGCCGGCGCCGACCGCATCGACGACGTCGACGATCGGCACACCCATGTCGGCACAGGCACCGTCGACCTCGAGCCAGGCGCCGCCCGCGCCGAAGGTCATGGCAATGCGCCTGGCCCCGAGCGCGCGGAAACGGTCCGCCAACCGGGGTGCGGTGGCGCGATCCGGCCCCGGCAGGCCCAGGATCTCGAGGTCTTCGTCGCTGGCCTTGATCCAGTGCGCCAGCGCGGCGATCTCCCAGACGCCGGCCACGTACAGCGGCAGGTCGGCCGCCAGCTTGGGGCGCATGTTGACGTCGACACTGATGGTCCAGCCGAGCGCGCGCGCGCCGCGCAGCACGGCGGCCACCTTGCGGTCTTCCGGCGGAACCAGCAGCAGGGAGCCGGTATGCAGGATGCCCGGCGCCTGGCGTGACAGCAGTTCCAGCATCGACTCGACCTGGTAGTCACGGTCGGCGATGCCCTCGCGGTAAAAGCCGTAGCTGGGTTGCCCCTGGTCGATCTGGACCACGGCCAGCGAGGTCGGCAGCCGGCTGGGCGGCGACACGACGCGCACGCCATCTTCGGCCAGTTGCGTGCGCATCCGGTCGCCGAAACGGTCGACCGACAAGGGATTGAGGTAGGCAACGTCCGCCCCGCGCAAGGCGGCGGCGCGCGCCATGTTGAACGGACTGCCGCCCATCAGCGGGCGCAGGTCGCCGCCGGGTTGCGCCACGCAGTCCATCAAAGCCTCGCCCAGGACCGAGATCGGCGTCCCCATGATCATGAACTTGCGCGGTTCACTTGCGCAGCAGCCGCTGGCGGCGGATCACGTCGATCCAGACGGCGATGATGACGACGGCACCGATGGCCATCATCTGGCGGAACTGCGAGATCTCGAGCAGGTTCATGCCGTTGCGGATCATCGTGATCAGCACCGCGCCCAGCAGGCTGCCCCAGATGCTGCCGCGTCCGCCGAACAGCGACGTGCCGCCCAGGATGACGGCGGCGATGGCGTCGAGTTCGAACATCTGCGCCATCTTGCCGCTGGACGAGTCCATGCGAGCCATCAGCACGATGGCGCCGAGTGCGCAACTCAGTCCCGACACCACGTAGACCGACAGCTTGTACCAGCGGATGTTGATGCCCACCTGGCGCGCGCCCATTTCGTTCGAGCCCATGGCATAGACGTAGCGCCCGAGCTTGGTGCTGGACAACACGAAGGCCATCACGACGAAATACACGCCGGTGATCAGGATCGGCATCGGAACGCCGAGCAATTCACCGTAACCCAGGAACGGCAACGGGTCGGGCATGCCCGACTGGTCGAAGCCGCCGGTGGCCTCGAAGGCCATGCCACGCCACAAGGTCAGCCCGCCGAGCGTGACGATGAATGACGGAATGCCGACGAAGGCCACCAGGTATCCATTGAAGGCTCCGACCGCGGCCCCGATGGCCAGCGCCAGCATGATGGCGAGATAGGGGTCGACGCCGAGCTTGATCATCACGTGTCCGGCCACCGCACCGGCGAGCGCCGTCAGCGCACCCACGGCCAGGTCGACGCCACCGGTCAGGATGACGAAGGTCTGGCCGCCGGCGAGCAGCGCGATCACCGACGCCTGGACCAGGATGTTGGACAGGTTGCCGGTGGTCAGGAAATACGGCGACGCGATGCTCAGGAAGAGGCCCAGGACCAGCACGGCCACCAGGGCGCCGTACCACTCTTGCCGTGTGAGGGTTTTCATGTGGATTCCCATCGAGAGGAGTGGCCGCGCGGGTCGGGGCCGTCCGGCGATGGCCCGCGCAGCGATCTGACTGGAAGACGCCGCCCATGCGGCGCCGGGGGCTTATTTGGCGCGCATGAACTGGGCCACGCCCGAGTCCTTGGCGAATTGGTCGACGTTGGACGGCAACACCAGGAACGAACCGGTGTCGATGCGGGCGTCGACCTTCTTGCCTTGCGCCGCCGCGATGGCGGTCTCCACTCCGACCTGGCCGATCCTGGCCAGCATCTGGGCCGCATTGGCCTGCTGCCAACCCTGCTTCATCATGTCCAGGCCGCCGGGCGAGCCGTCGAAACCGGCAATCTTGATCGTGCCCCGGCCCTTGCCGGACGACAACATGGCGGCCTTGGCGCCGAGTGCGCCGCCATCCCAGGCACAGGCGATGACCTTGACGCCCGGGTTGGCGCGCAAGGCGGTTTCGACACCGTTCTGGGCCTGGGTCTGGTCCCAGCTGGTCGGCACTTCGACGACCTTCACGTTCTTGCGCTTGGCGTTCAGGCCATCCAGGAAGCCTTTCTTGCGCTCCTGTCCGGTGGATTGGCCCTGGTCGCCGGTGACGTAGATCACCGTATCGCCATCCTTGACCTGGCTGGCTACCCAGTCGCCCTGGACCATGGCGGCCTTGACGTTGTCGGTGGCCACGTAGGAGGTGATGTCGGCTCCGGTGATGCCGGTGTCGACCGCCACCACCTTGATGCCGGCGGCCAGCGCCTTGTTGACCGCCGGTGCGATGCCGGCGCTGTCGACCGGCGCGATGGCAATTGCGTCGACCTTGCGGGTGATCATGTCCTCGACGATGGCCAGCTGCTTGGACAGTTCGCCCTTTTCCGCGGCCAGCTGGATGAACTTGATGCCGGCCTTCTCGCCGGCCTTCTTGGCGCCACCGTTGATCAAGGTCCAGCCTTCGTTGGTATTGCCGTTCGTGATGTAGGCCACCGTGGTCTCGGCCAGGGCTGTGGTCATGAGGCCGGCAGTGGCCAGGGCAACGGCCATTCGGCCGATCGTGCGTGTCATGTTCATGCTGATGTCTCCGGTAAAGCGATGGGTGAGGGTCTCGGTGGCAGTGCAGAAGACGTTCTTGCGCCTGCTGGAAGAGATTAGACTCGAAATTCCCAATTAAATAAACCTAGTAGTTTTACTAATATGGATTTTTGCCCGGATCTGTCATGCTCGGTCCCACGTCAACCAGCGAGCACACCATGTCCAACATCCAACCCGTTCTCGAGATCAATGGCCTGACCAAGCACTACGGTGGCGTCAAGGCCCTCACCGATGCCGGATTCCGGCTCATGCCGGGCGAACACGCCGCCATCGTCGGCGACAACGGCGCCGGCAAGAGCACCTTCGTGCGCCTGATCACCGGTGTCGAGCAGCCCAATTCGGGCGACATCCTGCTCGACGGCAAGCCGGTCAGCTTCGATTCGCCGCTGGATGCGCGCGAACAAGGCATCGAGACCGTGTACCAGACGCTGGCGCTGGCCGAGGACCTCGACGTGCCGGCCAACATCTTCCTGGGCCGTGAGTTGACCCGGCTGAACCTGGGGCCGCTGTCGGTGCTGAACCACAAGGCGATGCGCGAGCAGTCCGCGACCATGCTCGAGACCACCGGCGTCAAGATCCAGGACATGTCGGAGACGCTGCGCGGCATGTCCGGTGGCCAGCGCCAGTGCGTGGCAATCGCCCGCGCGGCCGGATTCGCGAAAAACCTGATCATCCTGGACGAGCCGACCGCCGCGCTGGGCGTGGCCGAGACCGCGCGCGTCGAGCAGATCATCCGCGGCCTGAAGGAGCGCGGCATCCCGCTGATCATCATCAGCCACAACCTGCGCCAGGTGTTCGACCTGGTCGACCGGATCTGGGTGTTCCGCCAGGGACGCATCATCTGCAACCGCCTCAAGACGCAGACCAACCCGGAAGAGATCGTCGGCCTGATCACCGGAGCCATCGACCCGGCCGGGCTGCCCGCCGAAGAAGCCTTGCCATGCTGAAGGGCATCGATCCCTTGCTGACGCCCGAGTTGCTGATGCACCTGTCGGCGATGGGCCATGGCGAATGGGTGGCGGTGGTCGACGCCAACTTCACCGCCGACCACCTGGCCAAGGGCAAGGCCTTGGTCCGCCTGCCGGGCAACAGCCTGGAGCGGGTCAGCACGGCCGTGTTGTCGGTGCTGCCGCTGGCAGACGATGTGCGCCAGCCCGCCGCCTACATGCATGTGTGCGGGCAGCCCGCCGGACACCGCACGGGTGCGCAACGGGACACCGCGTCCGTGCTGCACCGACACGGACTGGCGGACGACCGCATCGAAGCCATCGAGCGCTTCGCCTTTTATGACAAGATCCGCCTTGCCAGTGTGCTGGTCCAGTCAGGGGAATCGACCGCCTATGGCAACGCCATGTTCTGCAAGGGCGTGATCCTCACCTGAATCCGGAAAACCGTCTTGACCGCAACCCCTGCCTTTGCCCGCGATCCGCGCCTGATGCGTGGCTCCAACCACAGCGGCATGCGCCAGTTCAACGAGCGCATCGTGCTCCAGGCCATCCGCCATGCCGGTGCCATTGCCAAGGCCGATCTCGCCCGCCTGACCCGGCTGTCGACACAGACGGTGTCCATCATCGTGGACCGCCTGCTCGACGACGGACTGTTGCTCAAGCAGCCCCGGGTGCGCGGCAAGATCGGCCAGCCCTCGATTCCACTGGCGCTCAATCCGGATGGCGTGTTCAGCCTTGGGCTTCAGGTCGGTCGCCGCAACCTCGAAGTCCTGGTGACGGACTTCCTCGGTCAACCCCGCCACCGGCTGCAGTTCCGCTATCCGTTCCCTGATCCAGACAGGGTGTTGCCGGACATCGCGTCCGGCCTGGCGCAGATGCGCGAGACCATGGGCGCGCAGTGGGAACGCACGGTCGGCATCGGCCTGACCGCCCCGCTGTCGATGCATAAATGGTCGGAGCTGTTTGCCGGCGAGGCCGGCGCCGCGCTGCAGCGCTGGGGCAGCATCGACCTGGTCGCGTCGGTCCAGGCCATGACCGACCTGCCGGTGCAGTTTGCCAAGGACACGATGGCCGCCTGCATGGCGGAGATGCTGCAGGGCCAGGGACTGGCGATCGACAGCTACCTGTATGTCTTCGTAGGGACCTTCGTCGGCGGCGGGCTGGTGCTGAACGGTCACATCATGGCCGGTCCGCACGGCAACGCCGGCGCCATCGGGTCCATGCCGATGGCCATCGGCGATGCCGGCCACCGGCCCGCCCAGCTGCTGCGCATGGCCTCCGGCCAGCAACTCGAACAGGCGCTGGAAGCGGCCGGACACGACGCGCAAAGGGTGCACGAGGACGCCATCATGGACGCCGCCTACGCACCCATGACCGGCCCCTGGCTGGAGCAGGCCAGCCAGGCGCTGGCCATGACCGTCGTCAGCGCCAGCGCGCTGGTGGACCTGGACGCCGCGGTCATCGATGGCTCCTTGTCGCCGGCTCTGGTGGCAGAGCTGATACGACGCACGCGCACGCAACTCGGCCACTACAACCTCGAAGGACTGGATCCGCCGACCATCGTCGCGGGACGGGTCGGCGCCCATGCACGTGCGCTGGGCGGCGCCTTGCTGCCACTGCACACCCAGTTCTTCCCGGTGAAGGACATTTTCCTGAAACAGGACTTGGGGTGAAGGACGCCCCCCGTCTGTCCGGTCGCACTGCGTGTCGACCGGCCGACCCCCTCTGGGGGTCACCCCCTACGGCCTGGCAGAGCCAGTTCCGTGGGGCCTGGGCTGGCCTGCTCCGCGGCCGCCTGACCTTTCATGCGTCGTGGTCGGGCGCAGCGCCGTGGAGCAACTGAAGTGAAGATCTATCTCGACTCGGCATATGCCGACCGCTGGGCCCTGCCCACCGGATGCCCATCCATTGCCGGCGTCACGACCAACCCCAGCCTGGTGCACCAGGCCGGCCTGCCGGTCACGTTGCCTGGCTATGAACGCCTGCTGCAGGCCGTTGCCGACCGCGGCATCGCCGAGCTGATGCTGCAGCTGCCGTCGGCCGATGCCGACGAAAGCCTGCGCTGGCAGGCCCGGCTGCATGCGCTGGCGCAGCAGCGCCAGGTGACGCTGACAATCAAGCTGCCGTGCCACCCCGACTGGCTGCCCGCCATCGAGGCGATGCGGCAGGTCGCGCAGCCGGTGTTGTTGACCGGCCTGTCGAATCCGGTGCAACTGTTGTGGGCGCGCAGCCTGCAGGCGGCCTACGTGGCACCGTATGTCGGCCGGCTCGCCTCCGACGGCCGCGACGTCTGGTCGCTGATGCGGGCCTGCGTCGCGGTGCAGGACCGCGGCGGCCCGGCGCTGCTGGCCGCCAGTGTCAAGTCACCCGACGTACTGGCGCAGCTGATCGCCTGTGGCGCCGCAGCGGTGACCCTGCCGCCCGAAAGCCTGGCGGCATGGTCCGCCGACGCGCTGACCGACACCGCGATCGCGCAGTTCGCGCGCGATACGGCCCTGAGCCTCACGCCCCCTGGCGTCTGAGCACGCGGCGGCCGCGCGCGCGTCGTTCGTTCGTTCGAGGCGTCTCAGCCTCCGTCGCCGTCCGACACGGGCGGCGCTGCGGTCCCGTTGCGATGCGCCTCGTGGCGTTCGACACGGGTTGCCAATGCACGCTTGAGCTTGCCCAGCGCCCCGTCGATCGCCTGGTGCGCCGTGGCCGCATGGTCCTTCACGACCACCGGATCCAGATGCGCCAGCCGCGCTTCCAGCGTGCACTGGATCTGGTCCGAATGCGAGCTGGCCTGGGCGTTGGCGTCGACGATATGCGCCTCGACCCGCGTGACATGGTCGCGAAAACGTTCCAGGGCTTCGCGCACGACGGTGTCCAGGTGCGCCGCCATGGCCTGGCGGCCGTCGACATGGGTATCGGTATTGAGCAGGACTTGCATGGGTCTTGGTGTCTCCTGGTTGCCGGCGGGCCACACGGTGTTGCCGGACGTGCTTGCCGCGCGCCCGATGGCGCGGCGGCGGTGAACCACAGTGTAGACACTACGCGGACACCCCTGCCCTGCGCCCGCCGCGACGCCGGTGCCCCGTCGCCATGCCGCCCGCGCCGCCGCGTGCAGCGCCACGGCCGGCCCACCTGCCGCCGCGGCGTCAGCGCCGGTATCGCGCCGCCATCAGGCTCGGCCAGGCCGTGACCGCAATCGCCAGCAGGATCACGCCACCGCCCCAGAACACCGAGGTGGCCGGCACCTCGCGGTGCACCAGCCAGACCCACAGCGGATTGAGCACGGTATCGGCCATCGTGATCAGCACCATCTGCACCGCCGGCACGTGCCTGGCGCCGCGCATGTACAGCACCATCGGCACGGCCAGCTGGATCACACCCATGAACAGCAGCAGCACCAGCGCGCCGAGCGCCAGCGGCTCCAGCCCGACCGTGAAACGCACCAGGACATACACGCCCAGCCCACCGAGGATCATCGCCGGCTCCATGCGCAGCGCGCTGTAGCGCCGCAAAGCCACGCTCTGGCCGGCGAAACACAGGGCGTAGGCCAGCGACACCGCGATGCCGCCCAGGCTGCCAACCGTGGCCGCCGACGCTTCGCCGACGGCGATCAGCACCACGCCGACGATGGCCATGACAACCGCGATGTAGAACACCATCGGCGTGCGTTCGCCCAGCCACAGGCGCGCCATCAGCGCGGCGAAGATGCCCGAGGTCGCACCGATGCAGGACGCCGCCGCAACGCTGGAGAGTTGCAGCGCCAGGATGTACATCGACGAGCCGAGCGCGAAGAACCCCCCCGAGATGGCCAGCGCAGCCGGGTCGGATTTCAGGAACAGGCGGATCGCACCGAGCCGGTACTCCCAGGCCATCCACAGCAGCAGCGCCACCCCCATGCCCAGGCCGCGCGTGGCGTTGAAGGTCCAGGGGTCGACCTGCGGCAACCAGCGTGCGAAGACGCCGCTCAGGCTCCAGAAAAAGGTGGCGCCGGCCACCAGCAGCAGGCCGCGCGAGGCGTCGTCACGCATGGCGTCACGTCGTGGATGATGGGGAGATCGGGTTCGGTCGGCTTATTCGGCCGCGGGACCGGCGCCGCGCCGTCCCCGGCCACGGCGCAGGTTGGCACCGGCGGCCGCGCCGGCCAACCGGTCCAGCGCACCGCCCCACTGCGCGCGCGCGCCGGTGGAGACTTCGCCAAGTGCGTCGACGATGTGCGCGAGTTCGGGCGCGGTGCCCGAGGGCACATGGGCGTCGAGCGCGTCGCGCATCGCCCGCAGGTGTGCCGGCGAGGTGCCGCAGCAGCCACCGATGATGCGCGCGCCGGCATCGAGCGCCATGCGCGCATACACGGCCATCAGTTCGGGAGTGCCGTTGTAGTGGATGGCGCCGTCGACATATTGCGGAATGCCGCAATTGCCCTTGGCCACCAGCACCACGTCCGGGCCGGCCGCCTGTGCCAGGTTGCGGATGCAGGCCACGACCTCGGCCGCGCCGACGCCGCAATTGGTGCCGCAGGCCGCCAGCCGCGGATGCAGCGACTGTTCGAGTTGGGCGAAGTCGCTCGGCGACAGGCCCATCATGGTGCGGCCGTTGGTGTCGAAACTCAGCGTGCAGACGATGGGCAGGCCG
>CAXBDR010000186.1:0-9232 GCA_963974265.1 uncultured Rhodoferax sp. | reverse complement strand
CGGCGACCCGGACTACAAGATCGGCCGGCCCCGCCAGTTGTTCTCCGGCGCTGCCCAGCGCGACGTGGTCTCCATCGACAAGCGCTGAACACGGGCGGCACCGGCCGCCTGCACTGCACGTCCGCGAGCGCAGGGAATTTCCCGGCGCTCGCGGCTTGTCCGTCCTAGAATCCGAGTTGATCGGAACTTGATACCATGACACGCACGCTCTACGACAAGATCTGGGACGACCATGTCGTCCACACCGAGGAGGACGGAACCGCGGTTCTCTACATCGACCGGCATCTCGTGCACGAAGTGACCAGCCCGCAGGCGTTCGAGGGCCTGCGCGAGGCCGGACGCAAGGTGTGGCGCGTCAGCTCCATCGTCGCCACGGCGGACCACAATACCCCCACCACCGGCTGGGAACTCGGATACGACGGCATCACCGACCCGGTCAGTCGCGAGCAGATCACGACGCTGGATGCCAACATCAAGCAATACGGCGCCGCGGCCTACTTCCCGTTCCTGTCCAAGCGCCAGGGCATCGTGCATGTGATCGGACCTGAAAACGGTGCCACGCTGCCCGGCATGACCGTCGTATGCGGCGATTCGCACACGTCCACCCATGGCGCCTTCGGGGCGCTCGCGCATGGCATCGGCACCAGCGAGGTCGAACACGTGATGGCGACCCAGACGCTGCTGGCCAAGAAGGCGAAGAACATGCTGGTGCGGGTGGAGGGCACACTGCCGGCAGGCTGCGTGGCGAAAGACATCGTGTTGTCGATCATCGGCCGCATCGGCACGGCTGGAGGGACCGGCTACACGATCGAGTTCGCAGGCGCGGCCATCCGCGCCTTGAGCATGGAAGGCCGCATGACCGTCTGCAACATGGCGATCGAAGCGGGTGCGCGCGCCGGCCTGGTCGCGGTCGACCAGAAGACCATCGACTACGTCAAGGGGCGTCCGCTGGCGCCCAGCGGCGTCGAATGGGACCAGGCGGTGAACCATTGGCGCACGTTGCACTCGGATGCAGGCGCGAAATTCGATACCGTGGTCGAGATCGACGCCGGCATGATCGTTCCGCAGGTCACCTGGGGCACCTCCCCCGAAATGGTGCTGGGCGTCGATGCCCGGGTACCGGATCCCGACAAGGAGAAAGACGCCAACAAGCGCGGCGCGATCGAACGTGCGCTGACCTACATGGGACTGGAGCCCGGCAAGGCGCTGAGCGACATCCACGTCGACAAGGTCTTCATCGGCTCGTGCACCAACAGCCGGATCGAGGACATGCGCGAGGCGGCCGCGATCGTCAAGAAGATGGGCCAGAAGGTGGCCAAGAACGTCAAGCTGGCCATGGTCGTGCCCGGCTCCGGCCTGGTCAAGCAGCAGGCCGAACGCGAGGGCCTGCACGAAATATTCAAGGCCGCGGGGTTCGAATGGCGTGAACCGGGCTGCTCGATGTGCCTGGCCATGAATGCGGATCGGCTGGAACCTGGCGAGCGATGCGCATCGACCAGCAACCGCAACTTCGAAGGCCGGCAAGGCGCCGGCGGTCGCACCCACCTGGTCAGCCCGGCCATGGCGGCCGCGGCGGCGGTGCAGGGGCATTTTGTCGACGTGCGTCGATTCGTCTGAACCGGTGACCGCGATGCCTCCGCGCCTGTGTTCCGTGTTGCTGGTGCTGGCGTTCGCGCTGGCCGGCACCGGATGCAACACCGTCAAGGGTATGGGCAAGGACCTGCAACGCGCAGGCCAGAAGATCGAAGACGCAGCAAAGAAGTAGCCATGCAGAAATTCACCGTGCACAAGGGACTGGTCGCGCCAATGGACCGCGAGAACGTCGACACCGACGCCATCATTCCCAAGCAATTCCTCAAGTCGATCCGCAAGACCGGTTTCGGCGTCAACCTGTTCGACGCCTGGCGTTATCTCGACGCGGGCTACCCGGGCCAGGACCCGAGCAGTCGCAAGCCCAATCCCGACTTCGTGCTGAACCAGCCGCGGTATGCCGGTGCTTCCATCCTGTTGGCACGCAAGAACTTCGGCTGCGGCTCGTCGCGCGAGCACGCGCCATGGGCACTGGACCAATACGGGTTTCGAGCCATCCTGGCACCGAGTTTTGCCGACATCTTCTTCAACAACAGTTTCAAGAACGGCCTGCTGCCCATCGTGCTGCCGGAGTCGCAGATCGCGCAGTTGTTCGACGAGGTCGCGGCGCATCCGGGTTTTGCGCTGACCATCGACCTCGATCGCCAGAAGGTCGTCAAGCCGCAGGGAGAAGAAATCGACTTCGATGTACAGCCGTTCCGGCGCTATTGCCTGCTCAACGGGCTGGATGACATCGGCCTGACGCTGCGTCACGCCGACAAGATCAAGGCGTTCGAATCGCGCCGACTGGCTGAAAAGCCCTGGCTTGCCAATGCGATGCTCAACAAGGAGACGGCATGATCAAGATGCGCATGTCGCTGGTGCTGGCGACCGTGATGCTGACGGCGCAGCCCTCCGCGCAGGCCGGCATCATCGAGGACCTGCTGGCCTTGCCCGCGATCCAATCCCTCCTGGGCAAGGTCGCGGAGCTTGACCCCCTGGTCAAGCGCTGCGAAGACCTCGCGTACAGGCAACGCAACCTCGAGGCCTGCCAGCAGGCGATACAGGCTGCACAGCTGGCCAAGATGCCGCCGGAGTTGCGCGCCGTGATGTCGACGCCGCCGGCTGCCGCATCCTTGCGGGATCTGTGTCTCGCGGCGGTCGGCAAGCCCGCCTACGACAGTTACCTGTGCAGGGAGCTCTACAAGTTCGACGAGACCTTCAAGACGCAGAGCCTGCAGATCCAGCAGGAGAACCTGATGAACCGCCAGATGCGCTGAGCCGGGCCACGCATTCTTCCCCACCATCCACCGCCTTCATCCCCACCCATGAAAATCGCAGTCTTGCCGGGCGACGGCATCGGCAAAGAAATCGTCGCCGAGGCCGTCAAGGTCCTGGGCGTCCTGGACCTGAAACTGGAGACCGAGACCGCGCTCGTCGGCGGCGCAGCGTATGAGGCCCATGGCCACCCCTTGCCGGATTCCACGCTGCAGCTGGCCAAGGCTTCGGACGCCATCCTCTTCGGAGCCGTCGGCGACTGGAAATACGACAAGCTCGAACGCGCACTGCGACCTGAACAAGCCATCCTGGGCCTGCGCCGCGAACTGGGCCTGTTCGCCAACCTGCGTCCTGCGATCTGCCACGCGCCGCTGGTCGGCGCCTCGAGCCTCAAGCCGGAACTGATCGCCGGCCTCGACCTGCTGATCATCCGCGAATTGACCGGCGACATCTATTTCGGACAACCGCGCGGCCGGCGCACGGCGACCGATGGTCACTTCCCCGGTGCGGACGAAGCCTTCGACACCATGCGATATTCGCGGCCGGAGATCGAACGTATCGCGCATGTCGCGTTCCAGGCGGCGCGCAAGCGCGGAAAAAAGGTCACCAGCGTCGACAAGGCCAATGTCCTGGAGACTTTCCAGTTCTGGAAGGATGTCGTCACCGAGGTGGGTACGCAATATCCGGATGTCGAACTCGACCACATGTACGTGGACAACGCGGCCATGCAGCTGGTGCGGGCACCCAAGAAGTTCGACGTCGTCGTCACCGGCAACATGTTCGGCGACATCCTGAGTGACGAGGCAGCCATGCTGACCGGTTCGATCGGCATGTTGCCGTCGGCCAGCCTGAATGCCAGCAACCAGGGCCTGTACGAACCCAGCCACGGCAGTGCGCCCGACATCGCCGGCCAGGGCGTCGCCAATCCATTGGCCACCATCATGAGCGCCGCGATGATGCTGCGCTTCAGCCTGAACCAGGCCGAGGCCGCAGACCGGATCGAGGCGGCCGTCGGCAAGGTGCTCGAACAGGGCCTGCGCACCGCGGACATCCACAGCGAAGGCACGACCCGGGTGGGCACCAGCGAAATGGGCGACGCCGTGGTGAAGGCCCTGCGAGGCTGAATCGCCTACAATCGCGCGATGTCATTGATGGCAAACACCCTTGCACATGCCGGCCCATGGTGGCCGGCCGAGGCTTTGCCCGTGGACGAGATGTCCACCAAGACGACGACCATCAAAGGCTGACGCAGCCCGGTTCGTCGCGCCCTCCCCGGCCAGACGAGCCGGGCAGCTGAAAATCCACGACGTTTCAGTTTGACACGAGGCAACACAATGAGCAGCGCACGCAAAGTTACGGGTTTGGTCGGCTGGCGAGGCATGGTCGGGTCCGTCTTGATGGACCGCATGCAGGCCGAGGGCGACTTCGACCTGATCGAACCCATCTTCTTCTCGACATCCAATGCCGGCGGTGACGCCCCGGCGTTTGCCCGCTCCGGCGAAAAGCTCCAGGATGCCATGGACATCGCCGCCCTCAAGCGCTGCGACATCATCATCACGGCACAAGGCGGCGACTACACGACCGAGGTGTTCGGCAAGTTGCGCAGCGCCGGCTGGACTGGCCACTGGATCGACGCCGCATCGAGCCTGCGCATGCAGGAAGACGCCGTGATCGTGCTCGACCCGGTCAACCTGCCGGTGATCCAGTCGGCGCTGGCCAAGGGCGGGCGCAACTGGATCGGCGGCAACTGCACGGTCAGCTGCATGCTGATGGGCGTCGGCGCCTTGTTCAAGGCGGGCCTGGTCGAATGGATGACGTCGATGACCTACCAGGCGGCATCGGGCGGTGGTGCCCAGCACATGCGCGAACTGCTGACCCAGTTCGGCTCGCTCAATGCCGAGGTGCGCGACCTGCTCGCCGATCCCAAGTCGGCCATTCTCGAGATCGACCGCAAGGTCCTGGCTCGCCAGCAGTCCATGCCCGCCGCGGAAATGGCGAACTTCGGGGTGCCGCTCGGCGGCAGCCTCATTCCATGGATCGACAAGGACCTGGGCGACGGCATCAGCCGGGAAGAATGGAAAGGCGGCGCGGAGACCAACAAGATCCTCGGCCAGGGCCCGGCCTTCGGCACGGCGTCCATCCCGGTCGACGGATTCTGCGTGCGCGTCGGAGCCATGCGTTGCCACAGCCAGGCACTGACCTTCAAGCTGAAGAAGGACGTACCGACGGCCGACATCGAGGCCATGATCGCGGCCGACAACGCATGGGCCAAGGTCGTGCCCAACGAGCGCGAGGCGACGATGAAGGGGCTCACGCCCGTGGCTGTCACCGGCACACTCGAGATCCCGGTCGGCCGCATCCGCAAGCTGGCGATGGGGCCCGAATACGTGGGAGCCTTCACGATCGGAGACCAGTTGCTGTGGGGTGCCGCCGAACCTTTGCGGCGCATGTTGCGCATTTTGTTGGATCACTGATATCCGGCGGGCCGGAAAACCGGCCCGAATCCGACTACCATCGATCAACTCGTTGCCGATTGGCAACAGCCAGCCGTCACATCGGGCATGTGTGTTTGCGCCAAAAGATTTGAGCGCTTTCTCACCTTGTCAGGCTAAAACATTGATGTTATGGTCCTTTTTCAGGTTAGAGTGTCGCGGCATTTGCACCCACAATGCGCGGTTGTTGTGGTGCGCCCGAACATCGGAGGCTACTAAATTGATCCCAAAGTCACATGGCTGGCGCAAGACCGCTGTTGCATCATTGGTCATTGCGCTGTTTGGCCTGCCTGCGTCTTCGGCCCATGCCCTGGCACTGGGGCGCATCACGGTCCAATCGGCATTGGGAGAGCCCTTGCGGGCCGAAATCGACATCCCGGAGATCAATGCGGAAGAAGCCGCCTCGCTCAAGACCTCACTGGCGCGACCTGAAGTCTTTCGCAATGCGGGGCTGGAGTTCAACCAGGCCCTGACCGGGCTGCAGATTACGCTGCAACGTCGCGCCGATGGACGCTCCTATATCCGGCTGGTCACGGACCGCGCCGTCTCCGAGCCCTTTGTCGACCTGATCGTCGAAGCGAACTGGTCCAGCGGCCGCATCGTGCGCGACTACACCGTCCTGCTCGACCCACCTGCCTTGCGAGCCCGCGCACCCGTTCAGGCGTCTGCGCCGCAGGTCGCCGCCTCACCGGTCACACCTCCCGCCCGCGTTGCTGCGACACCGGTGCCGGCGCCGGCAGCCGCTGCGGCCGTCACGCCTGCCCGGCCGGCCGCCACTGCCGCGCCGGCGGCCACCGCCAGCAGCCGGCCGGACAAAGTCACGGTGCGCCGTGGCGACACCGCCAGCCAGATCGCACGCGACATCAAGCCGTCCCAGGTGTCCCTGGACCAGATGCTGGTGGCGCTGCTGCGTGCCAATGCCGATGCCTTCATCGACGGCAACCTGAACCTGATCAAGGCCGGCGCGGTGCTGACCGTTCCCACCGACGAACAGGTCGCCGCCATCTCCGAGACGGAAGCTTCGCGCACCGTGATCGCCCAAAGCCGGGACTTCAACGCGTTCCGCAACAAGCTGGCGAGCAATGCACCGGAACAACAGGTCGCCGCCGCCGACCGTACCGCCTCCGGCACGGTGCAGGCCCAGGTCGAAGACAAGCGCAGCGGGGCTGCCGCACCCGACAAACTCACGCTGTCCAAGGGTGGTGCGGACTCGAAAGCGGCCGAAGAACAGATCGCCCAGGCCAAGGCCGCGCAGGACGCGGCGCAACGCGCCGCTGAGCTCGCACGCAACGTCAAGGACCTCAGCAGCCTGGGTGCGGCATCCGCCGCTGCCGGGTCGACGGCACCGCCGGCCCCGGCCCCGGCCGCTGCAGCTTCGGCTGCGGCGCCCGCTGTCGGGGTCACCGTCGCGGCAACCGCCCCGGCGGTGCCTGCTGCGGCCGAACCGGCGCCGCCGCCAGCACCGGAAGCGGCTGCACCAGCACCCGCACCGGTCGCTCCGCCTGCGCCGGCCCCGGCTGCACCGCCTCCACCACCGCCTGCCGAGGAACCCGGGTTGCTCGACCAGTTGCTGGAAAACCCGTTGACGCTCGCCGGTGGCGGCCTGCTGATCGCGCTGCTGGCCGCGTTGGGCATCTACCGTGCCCGCAAACGCCGCGAAGCTGCCGAGGTCGACAGCGCCTTCCTGGAAAGCCGCCTCCAGCCCGATTCCTTCTTCGGCGCCAGTGGTGGGCAAAAGGTCGATACCAACGACGGCGCGGCCACCGGCTCATCGATGGTCTACTCGCCCAGCCAGCTCGATGCCGCCGACGATGTGGATCCGGTCGCGGAAGCCGACGTCTACCTGGCGTACGGGCGTGATATCCAGGCCGAGGAAATCCTCAAGGAAGCACTGCGCAGCCATCCGGGGCGCATCGCGGTACACCAGAAACTGCTCGACATCTACGCCAAGCGGCGCGATACCCAGGGTTTCGAGACCATGGCCAAGGAAGCGTTCCGGGTCGTGGGAGGCGAGAGCGCCGAATGGGCGCGTATCTGCGAACAGGGTCAGGGCATCGATCCGTCCAACCCGCTGTACCGCCCCGGCAGCGAACCGCCCGACCTGGCCGACAAGACCATCGTCACCCGCACCATTCCCGGCATGGCCGCGGCCGCCATGGCCACGCAGAAGATCGACTTGTCGACATCCGAAGACGCGCCGCCATCGGCGCCCATGGATCTCGATCTCGACCTCGATTTCTCGCTCGACGATGAACCCACCACCAGTGCCATCGAAGAGGCACAACCGAGCCAGCTCGAGCCCACCGTGGCGATCCAGCCGCCGGATTCCCAGCCGGCCACGCTGGACGTGGACTTCGGCGACTCCATCGACGACATGCAGATGACCGTGCCGGTTACCCCAGCCGCGGCACCAGCCACGGAGCCAGCCGAGCCCACCACCGAGCCGGGTGACGTCGCGCTGCCCGAGATCGACAAGGAGCACGACACCGTCGCCCTGGGCTCCGTGCAACCGGACGACTTCCGCAATCAGGCGGCCGTGAGTTTCGGCTCGACGAGCCCTTCACCCTTGTCCGACGGCGACAACGATGCCGGCGTCTCGCGTGCCGGACTGGCATTCGACGCAACCTCTCCGAACAACCTGACGGCCTCCCAGACACCGTTCAAGGCGCCGGATGCCGCCGAATCCGGCATGCTGGAATTCGACCTGGGCACCCTGTCGCTGGACCTGAACACGCCCGAGACACCGAGCCCCGAAGCGCCGTTGGAGCCGGAGGATCCGCTCGTCACCAAGCTGGCGCTGGCCGAGGAGTTCGTATCCATCGGAGACGACGACGGCGCGCGAGCGCTGATCGAAGAGGTCATCGCCGAGGCTTCCGGCGATCTCAAGGCCAAGGCACAGCGGGCCCTGAGCAGCCTGGGCTGAGTGGCTGCGCAAACGGCACCGGCGCTCCTTCGCGTCGCCCGTCCGGCGTGAGAGTCGCACTCGGCGTCAGCTACGACGGGCGGGCGTACCAGGGCTGGCAGAGCCAGCTCTCCGGCCTTACCGTGCAGGACCGGCTCGAGTCGGCCTTGTCGCAACTGGCGGCCCAGCCGATCACCACCGTGTGTGCCGGACGTACCGACGCCGGTGTCCATGCCTTGATGCAGGTCGTGCACTTCGACACGTCCGCGCAACGCCGCGACGTGTCCTGGGTCCGCGGCACCAACACGCACCTGCCGCGCGACATCAGCGTCGAATGGGCCCGTCTCGTGCCGGATGCATTCCATTGCCGTGCCAACGCCCTGACGCGGCGATATGCCTACGTGTTGTACGTATCGCCGGTACGGCCCAGCGTGTATGCCGGTCGCGTGGGCTGGGTCATGCACGCACTGGATGTCGACCCCATGCGCGCCGCAGCCGCGCGGCTGATCGGCGAACACGACTTCTCGTCCTTCCGCGCGGCGCAGTGCCAGGCCCTGTCGCCGGTCAAGGACATGCGCAGCATCACGATCGCCCAACGCGGCGCGTTTCTGCGCTTCGAGTTCGAAGCCAATGCCTTCCTGCACCACATGATTCGCAACATCATGGGTTGCCTGGTCGCGGTCGGCAGCGGCAAGCGTCCCCCCGAATGGATCGATACCGTCCTGCACGCGCGCGAACGGCGCATCGCGGCGCCGACCTTCGCACCCGACGGCCTGTACTTCCTGGGCCCGCGCTACGATCCGCACTGGGACCTTCCGGAACGCACGGCCGCGTATGATGGCCTGCCATGACGATGGATGACGCCCTGCCCGCCAGCCGTACCCGGATCAAGATCTGCGGCCTGACGCGCGAGCAGGACGTCGATGCCGCGGTGGCCGCCGGTGTCGACGCGATCGGCTTCGTGCGATACAGCAAGAGCCCTCGCCTGGTA
>CAXBDR010000185.1:0-9243 GCA_963974265.1 uncultured Rhodoferax sp. | reverse complement strand
AGGCGCAGGTGCGTGATCTCCGAGGCCACGCCGAATCGCTTGGGCGGGCCCCAGTAGCCGGTGCCGCTGTTGGTATAGACCCACAGGTCGCCGAGTTTGCGCAAGCCCGCGGTGAAGGGCTGCTGGTAGCGCACGAAATACATCCACGGCCAGAACTGCCCGCCGTGCGTGTGCCCCGACAACTGCAGGTCGAAGCCGGCGCCGGTGGCCGCCAGCGCGCTGCGCGGTTGGTGTGCCAGCAGCAGCCGCAACCGCACGCCCGCCGGAGCGCCGCGGATGGCCGCATGCGGGTCGCTGCGATGGCTGGCGTCGAAATGGTGGGCGCTGAAGTCGGCAACACCGGCCACGACGACCATCTCGGTGTCGCGGTGCAGTGCGACACCGTCGGGCAGGTTCTCGGCCGCGCCTTCATGGTGCAACACCCGGTGCTCGTTGAGCAGCACCTGCACGCCCAGGGCCCGCAGCTCGGAGATCCATGCATGCGCACCGGAGTAGTACTCGTGGTTGCCGGTGACGAAGAAGCTGCCGTGGGTGGACACCAGGCGCGCCAGCGGCGCCACGTGGGCACGCAGTTCGTCGACCTGGCCGTCCACGAGGTCGCCGGTGATCGCCACCATGTCGGCACCCAGCGCATTGACGCGATCGACGATGCGCTGCAGGTAGCCGTGGCCGATGGTCGGACCGACGTGGATGTCGGAGATCTGCGCGACGCTGAAACCGTGCAGCGCCTCGGGCAGGCCGGCGATCGGCACGTCGACCCGCACCACCGAGGCGGTACGCCGTGCGTTCCAGAAGCCCCATGCCGTGGCCAGCAGCGCGAGCACGGGCACGGCGACGGCGCTGGCGATCATGCCGGGTTCGAGCGAGACCCAGCCGGCACCCGCGAGGCCGGCCGCCAGGGTTGCCAGCAACGCGGCCACGAGCATGGCGTCGCGCAACAGCGTGAGCACGAACAAGGTCGAGAACAGTCCCATGCCGATCAGGCCGGCCCAGGTCGCCCCGGTGGCAAGTGCGCCACCGGTCCGGCGGCGCCGGCCGGTGAAGGCCAGCGGCATCAGCACCAGCGACGCGGCGAGAAAAATCCACAACAGGACCGCCGCCGGCGGGCTCCATGCGGCCAGCGACGGCGCAAGGCGCCAGCCGACCCAGCCGTGCAGCAGCATCAACAACAGGACGATGGGTGTCAGGGACATCGGCGGTCAAACGGGGGCGACGAGGCCCGGCAGGTGGGGGTTGATTGGACACATGCAAGCGCCGGCGTCTGTCTGGCCTGCGTGCACGGCGCCGGCGGGCGTCTGTACCTGCCGGCCTGCGATGCTACGGCAGCCCGACGGCAGCGGCTTGCCAGGGGGTATTGCCGCGGCCGATGCTGTTGTTGCCGTGCCCGCGCGTCAGTCCTGCCAGGACGCGATGATGGACTGCAGTGCGGCAACGTGATCGGTCCATTGCGGTGTCCACAGCGGCACCGTCGGCGTGGGCAGGTCGGCCGGCATCGCCAGTGCGGCCTGCTGCACATGTTCCTTGCGCACGATCAGCTTCATCAGGGGTTCGGCGATCAGCGGCACGTGCAGCGGAACGCGCCGGCCGACGCCTCGTGCAAAGGCGTCCATGAAGGCCATGAACGGCAACGCCGGCCCGCCGGTGGCATAGAAGGTCCGGCCGGCATGTTTTTTCTTCGCGGCGGCCCGCAAGGCCGTGACCGCGTCGTCGTGGTGCAGGTGGAACTGGCCGGCGCGGCGCCTGCCGGCCCAGTACGGACGCCCGAGCCGGAACGCGGTGCGGTATGCACGCAGGTCGCGGCTGCTGGGGCCGTACAGATAACCCAGGCGCACGACGACCGCCGGCACCGGGCCGGACAAGGCCTGCTGTTCCAGTTCGACGATGGTCTGCGCCAGCGAACGCAACGGGTCCTTGGCGGGTTCGGCCAGCACGAAGGCGCAGCTGGCGTGCACCAGCACAGCGGCGTCGGTACGCATCGCGCGTTGCAGGCCGGCACGCGCGGAACGCGCGAAATCCTTCCAGGCGTGGCCGTCGTGCAGCAAGGTGTTGGCCTGCTGGCCGGCCAGGTTGACGTGGATGTCGGCACGGGTCGTGCGTTGCGCGAGCAGACGGCCGAGTTCGGTGGTGGCGCCGGTGATGGTGAGGGTCATGGTGGTCGATTCGGTTGTCGGATGGAATTCAGCCGCGCGGCGCTCGCATGCGGCGCGCGACGGCGCCGCCGAGCCGGCGCACCATCCAGCGCGGCGCGGCGCGGCCGGTCACCATGGCGGCGCGATTCAGCGTGCCCGGCACGCAGATCACCGTGCCGTGCAGGCAGGCCTGCAGGCCCTCGTCCGCGACCGCGTCGGCCTTGCCCACGACAAACGCCGGCAGGGCCGCCAGGGCCTGGTCCGCCTGTGCGGCCTTGTCCAGCATGGCGGTGGCGGTGATGCCCGGACACAAGGCGATGACACTCACGCCGCTGCCCTGCAATTCCTCGGCCAGCGATTCGGTCAGCGACAACACATAAGCCTTGGTGGCCGCGTAGGTGGCCAGCGAAGGCACGGGCTGGAACGCGGCAATGGAGGCGACATTGAGCACGCGGCCGTGGCCGCGCGCGACCATGGGGGGCACGAAGGCCGCAAGCATGTCGGTCAGCGCTTCGACGTTGAGCCGGATCAGTTCGCGGTGGCGCTGCGCGGGCATGTCGACAAAGGCGCCGTGTTAGAGAACGCCCGCATTGTTGACCAGCAGGTCGATCGGGCGACGCGCGCGTTGCATCTTCGCCGCCAGTTGTTGCGCGGCGCCGTCCTGCGCGAGGTCGGCCGGTGCGGCCCGGGCCTGGATGCCGTGCTCGCGCGCCAGCTGGCGCGCCAAAGATGCGAGTTTGGCCTCGCTGCGGGCCACCAGTACCAGGTTGAAGCCGGCGCGGGCGCAGGCATGCGCCAATGCCTCGCCGATGCCGGACGAGGCGCCGGTGATCAGCGCGGTCGGGCGTTTCGGGGCAGGAGGGGTGGCCATGGCGGCTTTCGTTTCGTGTGGTGACGGCAGCAGCGCCGCCGGTGGATGGTCACCCGGGGATGGGGATGCGGCGACCAATTCCAAGGGTAACGCAGACAGGCCGCGCGCAGGGCGTCCAGCCTGCCGCGGCACGGGTCATCGCCGCCGTTTAGGTAGGGAGGTCCATCCGAAACCGGGTCGTCGGCCCCCGGCTCTACGGGCTGCCGGTCGGGTCCGGTGCGGCCGCGGCCGCATGTGCCGCTTGCAGGGCCAGCAGCGTGGCCATGGCCTGATCGGCTTGCCGGATCGGGACGAAGATGTGGTCGTGGTGCAGGCCGGCGACCACGTTGCAGCTGATGCCGGCCTCTCCCAGTGCGGTGGCGAACGCGGCGGTCAGGCCGACGGCCTGCAGGTCCGACGACACCTGCAGCGTGATCCAGGCGCAGCGCCATTGCGGCTGCAATCCGTGACGTGCCGCCACCGACTCCTCGACGATCAGCGTCAGGCCTTCGGCTTCCCGGACCGACGCGATGATGTCGCCGGCCGCGACCGTGTTCGGCTCCGGGCTTTGCGCATAGACGTAGGTGCCCGGGTTGCGCACCGGCTGCAGGCTGCGCAGCAGGGTGGCGAGGTCGGTGACAGGCAGGGCCATCGGGGCACGGGTGTCAGTCGATACCCGTCCATTGAAACCGGGCCGTGTGCGCCAGCGTGTATTCCTCCAGCGGGCCGATGCGTGTTTCGTCGGACGGGATGCGGTCGGGCGGCTTGGTGTAGATGAAGGCCGTCACCGGGCCCGCATGCGGGTCGTCGACCGACTCGACCTCGATGGCCAGCCGCAGGTAGCCGATGGCTTCATCGCCGATGCGCTCGAGCTTGTCCATGGCCACCAGCGACGTGTCGTCGACTTCATAGACCTCGCCGTGGATCTGGTACCCCAGGCCCGGCGAGAGCACGACGCACGGGACATGGCCGTGTCCGAGCAGGTACATGGGCAGGTTTTCGCGGGTCCGGAAGCGCCCGGGCCGGCGGATGCCGGCGTTGACGTGCGCATTGGGAAAACCGTGTTTGAGGGTTCCGTAGACAAAGAGCAGTGGCATGGTTCGACCGGTAGCTGAGCCCGGAAATGTACCGCGACTCGGCGTCGGCCGGACGGGCAACGAGGGCCGAGAGCCGCCGCAGGCGACGCGGAACCGTCGACGATGGCGAGCCGGACGGCAGTTGGCGGGTGGCGGGTGGCGGCACAATGTGGCATGGCCGCACCCCGGGTGCGAACGATACGACGAAAGGGCTTGCAGCATGGATTCATTCAACGCATATGTCATCTCGCGCAACGACGAGAAGGTCGTCAGCGCCGCATTTGCTTCGATGGATGTGTCAGCACTCGACGCCGGCGACGTGCTGGTGCGGGTGGCCTACGCCAGCATCAATTTCAAGGACGCGCTGGCGGCCACTGGCAAGGCGCCCATCATCCGGCGTTATCCGTGTATCGGCGGCATCGACGCCAGTGGTGTCGTCGAACGTTCGGATTCGCCACGTTTCAAGCCTGGCGACAAGGTGATCGTGCACAGCCACGGTTTCGGCGTCTCGCACCATGGTGGATACGCCGGCATGGCGCGGGTGCCGGCCGACTGGGTGAACCGCATCCCCGACGGCATGGACCTGCTCGAAGCCATCACCATCGGCGTGGCCGGCTACACCGCGGCACTGGCGGTGGAACTGATGGAACACAACGGCCTGGCGCCGTCGCGCGGCAAGGTGCTGGTCAACGGTGCTTCCGGCGGCGTGGCCAGCATCGCCATCGACATGTTGTCGCAGCGTGGTTTCCACGTGGTGGCCGCGACGCGCAAGATACAGGAGACAGACTACCTGCTGGGCCTGGGCGCGGCCGAGGTCGTCGATGCGAGTACGCTGACGGTCGGCACCAGGCCGCTGGAGTCGGCGTTGTGGCAAGGCGCCGTCGACTCGCTCGGCGGCGACGCACTGGCCGGGCTCACGCGCACCATGCAGCGCGACGGCGTCATCGCCAGCCTGGGCAATGCGATGGACATCCGTTTCTCCACCACCGTGATGCCCTTCATCCTGCGCGGCGTGCGGCTGATCGGCGTGAACTCCGACAACGAACCGCCGCTGCGCGAACACCTGTGGCAACGCATGGGCAGCGACCTGCGGCCGCGGCACCTGGCCGACATCGCGCAGGTCAAGCCGTTCGAACAGCTGCCGGTGCTGATGCAGGAGGTGGTGGGCGGGCGGATCAAGGGGCGCACGGTGATTGCGGTGGACGCACCGGTGGTTCGATAGAGGATGCCGATGCCGGTGGCAGGCGGTACCGGTTACGCGCCGGTGCCGATCGCCGCGGGTTTGTCCTTGGCATCGCACCTGTCCGGCACGGGCCGGTTGCCGCAGGCGCTTGCGCGCGGTGGCATCCAGCGCGTGAGAACAGCTCGCGCAGCTCGGTGCGCCGCACGCAGGCGCAGGCCCGTTCGCCGCCACCGGGGACGGCTCGGCGCTGAGGCCGTCGATCGGCGCGAGAAGGCGCAGCAATTCCTGTTTTGCGCAAGGCATGGCGTGTGCGGGCTTGTCGGCGAGTGGCCGTTTGGCTGCGCTCGGGTGGACATGCCGCAGGCGGTTGGCACTGCGTTCAGCGGCCCGTCGCCGGACCGCGGCCTGCCTCCAGGATTGGCAGCCCCGCCTCGGTGGGAATGTAGATCCGCTCACCTTTTCCGTCCTTCAGGCCTTCGATCCAGAGATAACGCAGATACGCCTCGTTGCCCTTGAGCGACTCCCCGATGATGCGGTTGGCTTCGGCCGTTGCCTTGGCGCGCTCGACCTCGGCCTGTCCTTGCGCCTTGGCCAGCGTCACCCGGGTCTGCGCCTGCAGCAAGGAGGCCTGCTGCTGCGCCTTGGCCTCTTCGATGAGGATCTGCTTGGACCATTCGGCCTCTTTCAGCCGGGCTTCTCCGGCCAGTTCCTCCGCGTACACGCGGTACTTGGGCCACAACCACAAGGCCACGACCAGTGCACAGGTCCCGAGGACGGCCAGCACGATGACGCCCCCGACAAACAGTTCGCCGCGTTGATGGAATTTCATGGATTGCCTGGGGGAGGAGAAGGAGGTGACGAAGATCGCGTGCGCCGAGCTTACCGCGAAGGGCTGATGCTGCTGCGAATCGAATCGAATCGAGCGGTTGAAGAATCCGCCGGAACTTGATGCTTGATCCATGGCAGATCTGCCCCATGGACCGTTGGTTGCATCGGCAGTGGCACTTCACCGCGCAAAGGCTGAACGGATGAGCCCGAATCCAGCCACGGCGAACAGCGCCGCCACGGTCCCTTCGATCGCCCGGCGAAAACGCATGTACCCGTTCATCATGCCGCGTATCGAAAAGGCGACCGAGTAAAGCGCATAGGTCGCAAAACCGATGGCGGCGCAGACAGCGGTAGCGACAAGCAGCGAGTCACCGTCCGACGCGGTATCGAGTCCCACCGAGAGTGCGGCCATCCATGCCACGACGGCCTTCGGGTTCGACAGATTGAGCATCAGCCCCCGAAGAAACCAGTTCCGGTCCTTCGGAACGACTCGCGTTGTCGATTCCGCGCGCAACGCGGAACCGGCAGACTGAAACGCAAGCCAGAGAAGATACAAGCCGCCAAGCAGCTTGAGGATTGTCAACACGAGAAGGGAGCCTTGCAGTGCAGCGCCCACGCCACTGGCGGCAACCAGCCCCCAGAACGTCAAGCCAAACGACAAGCCGAGTCCGTACATGAGACCCGTCTTGCGGCCCTGGCTCATGGCAACCGTGGCAGTCGATATCGTCGCAGGGCCCGGAGAAGCCGCCACGACAAGGAAGGCGAAGCCTGTTGATATCAATGAAATCGAATCTGTCATTTCAACTACTTGCTTGTCCGTGTGGGCCTAACCGTTCGACCTTGCGGCGTGCACGACTACGCCGCCTCGAGCGTGAACTCAACCTTCACCGCGTCAAAGGGGAATACGACGCCCCCCTCTGCCGCGCGACTGAGAACGCCTGCATCCAACAAGGCCACCACGTCCCCATGCACGGCCTTCACATCACGCCCGACACGTCTGGCCACCTCGCGGATGGACATGGCACCCGCCCCGCACATCGCCTTGAGCAACTCCCATCGTTTGGCCGTAAGCACCTGCCACAGCAACTCGGGCGTGGCAAAGCCAATGCGGGCCTCGCGCTCGGCGCGCCCGGATTTCATGGCGCGGGTTGCATCTGCAAGCGTGTCCGCCAAGGAACGAACCTCAAGAATGACTGTGTTCAAGATTCCACCTCGTAATATCAGCGTTGAAGTCGAGCATCAACTGATACGGCGTTGAGAAGGCATAGTCAAGCTCCTGCCCATCAAAGTGCCGGTGATCACCCTTGCCTCGTTCGTTGTCATATCGCAGCACACACTCCCCGCCGACAACATAAGCGAGACGATATTTGAATCGATGCTCAGAAGGCGGAACAGGTTCCGGGAGTCTCCATACCGCCACCTCAGCGAACGCGTCGGGAGCGAGGACAACGCGACGGCGAACCAGCGGGATGGCCTTCATGTTGGAGATTGTGACAACGGGGATGCGCCGTTGTCAATTAGTCCAACAAACCACACTTCTCCAGCGGGGTCGAACGCCGAAACTAAACGGCGGCCCGCTTGCGGGACGTCCGTTTCGAGTGACCAGTTGAAGCGCTGGAATGTGATTCGACGTAAGCATCCAGCAACCGACGAATCATTCGTTGATACTGCGTTTCGTTTTTCGCCGCTTGATCCTTGAAGAAATCAACGCTTCGCTTGCTCAAGGTGATGGTGATCTTTACGTCTTCGTCCCGATAAGCCAATTGATCTGGCGAGGGAAGCAGATCGGGAATAACTCTGACCAGTTAAAGCCGGCCCAGCCAATAGTCGGGGCGCCTACGATGAGGGGCAACCACAAGTACTTCAATGTCCGGTCCGGATTGCCGGTACAAGATGCTGTACGGGAACCCCGCGACCCGAAATCGCCGAATTCCCGGCGCAAGATCAACGCGAAACCGATCAGGATGCTCACAGATTGACACCATCGCCGTATCGAATGCTGCGAGATACCTTGCCCCCAAACCAGGTCGCTGCTTCTCATAATAGGCAACGTGCTCAAGATGCTCGATTCGCGCCGCTTCGCCGAAAAAGTAACTCACTTCAGCAGGGCTTGCGCCTCGATTCGCACATCATCAGCAGCAAATCGCTTGGCCACACCCCGATCAATTTCATCTGCGCGGCGCGCAGCCTCATGCAACCAAAGTTGAGCGACCTCGTCCTCAGACAGAGCGTCGAGGCTGGAAAGCAGTTGCTCAGCAAGCTCCGCCCGTTCTTGGGCAGGTAGCGACAAAGCTTCTCGGCGGATTGTTTCGGAGATCATGGTCGAAATCGTAGCACTGTTCAAGACAGGCTTTAACGCTGGCGATGACCGGCGCACAACATCCGCCGAGAAGCGGCCGCTCGGCGTTGTGCGCCCGTGTCGATCAACCCGTTATCCGTCAAGGGTGCATGCCTCGCAGAACTCTAGGGTGCTTTACGGCGACTTTCAGTAGCATTCGCGCGGCTCCGGTTGGCTCGCGTCGCCCTTGCTCCCAATCCTGCAATGTTCTGGATGAAACCCCCAACAAGTCCGCAAATTCCCCCTGCGACATCCCGATACTTGCCCTGGCTTCGGCAGCCGCAGTGAGCTTGACGCTAGTCACCCGCGCAGCCTGGCCTCGGCGCATCTGCTTCACGGACTCCAGCAAGTCTTTCTGGAACATTTCAACTTCAGACGGCATCTTCAACTCCCTGCCTCAACTGGGCCAAAAACGACGTAGGAAGCGTATCGAACTTGGCTTTGGTGTAGACGATCAACAACCAAACGACTTCATCCCTCGCCACAAAATAAACAACGCGGGCGCCGCCACGCTTGCCAATTCCAGACCGCGACCAACGCACTTTTCGACAGCCCCCGCTGCCTCGAATCACCGCACCGGCCTCTGGGTTAGCCGCGATGAACGTGATGAACTCCTGACGCTCAACTTCCGACCAGATCTCCGACGCATAGCGCATGAAGATCGGCGTTTCAGCAACAGTGCGCATACCAAATTCTACGGCAGTGCCGTAGCTACGGCAAACGCGTCAACTTTGCGCAATAGATGAGGGATAACGCTGCGCTCAGTCGGCGCCGAAGGCGGTCGGATGCAGTGGCCTGTTATGCCTGTCTTTCACAAGCGTCATATGAACTCCGTTGTA
>CAXBDR010000184.1:0-9259 GCA_963974265.1 uncultured Rhodoferax sp. | reverse complement strand
GGTCTCGTATTGGGTTGCGGGGGCATGCGGTGCAGCGTGTTCAATGGCCGGCAGCGGCGTCGCCGCCACCAGCACCCACGCTTGCGGTCGCACCAGCCATGGCGCCCGGACTGGTGCCGGTCAAAGCCGTCTGCAGGTCGGTCTCGGCCAGCCAGAAATCGCGCTGCGCCTCGATCGCGCTGTTGACCGCCATCACCTGTGCCCGGCTGTCGGCCAGCAGGTCCCAGGTGCTGGCCAACATGCCGTTGAAGCGCAACACCATTTCCTCGCCGATGAATTTGCGCAGCGGCAGCACCTCATCTCGGTAGTGGCGGGCCAGGTCGTACGTCGTGCGGTAACTGAAGTAGGCCTCGCGTGCCTCGGAGCGGGCATTGACGGCTGTCTCCTGCACCCGCGTGGCCGATTGCATGTACACGGCGCGCGAACGCGCATTGCGCGCACCGCCCCAGTCGAATATCGGCAGCGGCAACTCCAGTTCCACCCCGCGGTTGGATGCCTTGGTTCCCGCGTCGTTGTCGAACACGCTGTTGCGGATCAGGCCGATCGACATACCGTCGAAATAGCCGGTTACCTTGGTGAAACCCATCTGCTCTGCCACGTAACGTGACTCAGCCATGGCCGATCGCACATCGAGCCGCTCGCGCAGTGCGCGTGCCTCGATGTCTGCCATCGGTGTCGCGTCCTTTGGCAGGTCCGGCAGGCTGTCGGCCAACCGGAAGTCGGCTTGTGCTCCCCACAGGCCCATCAGGCGGACCAAGCGCTCGCGCGCGCTGAAGGCTGCCTGTTCGGCGCGGGCCAGCTGCGCGGTGGCGTCGTTCAGCGTGACTTGCTCGCGCGCCTGACGCAATTTGCTCCAGTTTCCGACCCGCGCCATTCGACGCGCTAGTTCGCCCCCGGCCTCGGCCGCCTCCTTGACGTCGCGCATGTACATCGCCGTCTGCTGCGCGGCCACTGCGGTGATCCAGGCCTTGCGCGTGTTGGCTGCGAACCGGATCACATCCTGCGCAGCCTGCATTTTGGCCAGTTCGTGTTGCTGTGTCTGCCACTGGTATTTCCAGGGCAAGGTCAGAAGACCGACCAGATTGAACGTCAACAGGCGCTCGATCTCGACCTCGTCGCCCATGCGCAGCCGGGCGATCGAGAAATGCGGATTGGGCAAGGTTCCCGCCTGCACCCGCAACGCATCGCTGACACCCAGCGTAGCCAGCGATCCACGCAGGCCGGCGTTGTTGAGCAGGGCGATACGCACTGCCGACTCGGCACTCACCGGCGCCTTGAGCAATTCACCGACGGTATTGTCCGCAGCCGCGCCTGACTTTTCGCCCGCGCCAAGCGTGGCATCTACGCCACCGGTCTTGCCGGACACCAGGGTTTGTACGTCTGACACGCCACCATCGGGTGACAGCGATGCGCAGCCAGCCAAGGCGACAACAGCCAGTGCCGCAATAGACAGTCGCAACGGACTGCCTTTGGTCCAGTGGTTCTTCATGGTTTCCTTCATGGCTTCTTTGACCCCATACCGGCTCCGTGAGACATCGGCATGGCGGGTTTCACCGCTTCGGACTTGGGCTGCGCAGCCTCCCACTTCAGAATATCCATATGCCCACGCGCGAACTGCCCGACTTCGGCATTCGCGGCTTTCCATTCCAGGGTGCCGGTTTCGACACCTTTTGGCGTGTCGGTGAACACCGATCGGTACGAAACCGTCGGCACCGGGCTCGCCGGATCGGTGGCTTGCGTCTGGGCCAAGGCGGCGAACGGCACGCAAGCCCAAACGCCACACCAAATGAATGATTTTTTCAATGCTGACTCCAAAACAGTGGAAGGGAGGGTCGAACCAAGGCTGGGGAGTCAGGCAGTCGTTGATTTCAGGGCGACGCGGGGTCGGAGTTGGCTGGCAATCGACAAGCGATGAGGCGACTGATTCTTCATTGACAAAGTCCTTTTAATAGTAACAAGGGCGCTCGAGCACGAGATCGGACTTCCACTTCTTGTGCTGCTCTGCACCAACCAGGACCGAAGCTTATCGATGCCCCTCCATCAATAAGGTGACCGGTAGATGACAAATCTGTCATCTAGGCGTTGGGGAGTTGACAGAGACGTGCCGCTAGATTGCATGCTGTGGCGGCAGGTTTGACCCAACCGGCACATCGCTGACATCCCATTTACCAGGAAACACCATGAAACTCAAATTCGCTCTATTGACGATGACACTTGCAGCGGCTCCGGCATTCGCCATGCACGCAGCCCGGTTGGAGGCGTCCAGAACGGTTCCGCTTGCAGCCGGTGAAACCTTGTATGTGTTCAAGAATGGCCTGATGGCCAAGGAAAGTCGACTTGGGCGCGCGGTTTACCTGCAGCCGGGCGAAGTGCTGGTGTCCGCAGACGGGCAGAAGATCACTGCGGTTGGCAATGAGGTCGCGCTACTTGCCTCTTTACTGAAAAAAGACCACAAGAACTGACGCAGAAGTTCTCGTCCAGGGCCGCTGCCGTCGCGTGTGCGGCCGATATCTGTGGGTCGATCAGGCCTGAATCGAACGCGGCTGGACAGGAAACCTCAGAGTGAACCGGATCGTGTCTTCCTGGGTCGAGGCCATGGCCTCTCCGCCATGCGCACGCATGATCGCCCGGGTGATCGAAAGGCCCAGGCCGGCACCTATCGATTCCGGATGGACTCTGGCGCTGTCCGCGCGATAAAAGCGGTCAAACAGCCGGGGCAACACGTCTGGATCAATGGCAGGGCCCGTATTGGTCATGTGAATGAACGTGGCGTCCGCCGTGGTCTCCACGTCCACCACGATGGAGCCATGCGCGGGCGTGTGCCGCAAAGCGTTGGACAGCAGATTGTTGAGGGCGCGCCGGACCATGAGACGGTCACCAAGAATGGTGCCCTCGCCCGCAGTCGTCATGCTGATGTGCGTTTCATCCGCGAGCGCATCGTAAAAACCAAACAGCGCGTGGACCTCGTCTTGAACCCGGATTCGCTCCGGATGGGGCAATGCCAATCCATGCTCCGTGGTGGCAAGATACAGCATGTCGGATACCGTTCGGGCCAGCCGCTGAAGTTCCTCCGAGTTGGACGCCAGCGTTTCCTGATACTGCGCCGCCGTGCGCGGCCGGCTGAGTTCCACCTGCGTTTCCGTCAGCATGTTGCTGATGGGCGTACGCAATTCATGCGCCAGGTCGGACGAAAATTCAGTCAAACGCTGAAAATCGAGCTGCAGGCGTTCCAACATGTCGTTCAGTGTTCCCGCCAGGTCTGCCATTTCGATCGGTACGGCATCAACCGACATGCGTTGGTCGAGCTTGTGAACCGTGATTGCCTGGGCGCGCGACTTCATGGTGCGCAACGGCCGCAGGCCTTTTCTGGCGGCAACCCAGCCCGCCAGTCCGCTGAACACCGTTGCCAACACGCCATACAGCAGCAATGTTCGCCGAAAATCCGTCATGAAGCTGGCGTGATGCTGCGTATTGACTGCTACCCATACTTGCAATGATTGTGGTGACCCATCCACCGAAGGTATGACGCCGCGCACGCCACGAAAATGCACCCCCTCGTCGATCCAGCCGAACAAGTCGGCCACGTCGTCGGCGGTTTGCGCTAGCAACCATGCAGCAGGCAATTGACGCCCCGGCGTGGCGTACAACTGCCCGGTGTCACCCTGAACCCATACAGACAAATCCGTGTGGCTGTGCAAGACCACAGCCAAACGCGCCTGGAAATCCGAAGCGGACGAAGAGGTACTTCCGACCTCCTTGATCAGATGAAATTTGTCCTGCAGCGTTGCACGATCGAGTTCCAGGAAATGGTGCTCCACGACCACCAGGATCAACGAACCCAAGCCCAGCAGAACAACTGCAGTGGTCAGCGTGAAAAGCCCCGTGAGCCGTGTCGTCAACGAGAGCCGCGGTATCACGGCGACCCCTCGGGGACCTCCAGGACGTATCCCATGCCCCGAACCGTCTGCAACAGCTTGGGCTCGAACGGATCATCCATCTTGGCTCGCAATCGACGGATTGCCACATCGATGACGTTGGTGTCGCTGTCGAAATTCATGTCCCACACCTGGGAGGCGATCAGCGAACGCGGCAGAACTTCGCCATGGCGGCGCATCAGCAACTCCAGCAATCCAAACTCCTTGGCGGTCAGATCGATGCGCTTGCCACCCCGTGACACCCTGCGACGCAGCAGATCCAGTTCGAGATCTGCCACCGCGAGCATGGTCGCTTCCACATGGTTGTTCTTCCCCCGACGCAGGATGGTACGTACCCGCGCAAGCAGTTCAGAGAACGAGAACGGTTTGACCAGGTAATCATCGGCCCCGAGTTCAAGGCCCTTGACGCGGTCTTCTACGTGATCCTTGGCCGTCAGAAACAAGACTGGCGTTTCCCGTCCGCGGCGCCGGAGTTCTTGCAGGACCTGCCAGCCGTCGAGTCCCGGAAGCATCACGTCGAGAATCACGAGATCGTGCGCCCCCTCGAGTGCCAGATGCAGGCCGTCGACCCCGTTGGCGAGCAGGTCGACAACATAACCTGCCTCACTCAAGCCCTGGCGCAGATAACTGCCTGTCTTCGGTTCGTCTTCGACGATCAGAATCTTCACGTATTCGGTCCTTTGGATCCAGTGTGCCTATTCTCGAAGCCTTGGGTCCATGATGAAAACACATTACCCACGATCGACCTTCTCGATGGCATGGTCAAATCCCACGACGCAACCGACCATGGTTTCCAGTCTCATTTGATGTCGGTGATCAAGTAGCCACCTCCATTCTGGAGGATCTGAAACTCGACTCTTTGATCGACCGACAGGGCCCTGATCTGATTGCGATCCTTGACCTCGTATGTCATGGTCATCGCCATCATGTTAAGCGCCGGCAGCGGTCCATGGCGGATCGTCACCGTGCCGTTAGGCGGGTCGACGCCCAGTATGACGCCGCTGCCGCGCACGATCGTTTGCGCAGAGCCGGGCATTTGCGCTTGATCCGGACTGGGGAGCGAGCGCCAGGCGAAAGTGGCGAACACGGCGACCAGAACCGAAGCAACCAACATCTTCGTCACGGCATTCATCGGACAGGATCTCCGTACATTGATACATTCAGCGCCAGGGTCTATGAGCCCCTTTGCGCGTGAATTGTGGCGCCAACCATGTCGCCGCCAACGCACCATCGCTGATGGCGAGCGTGAATACATAGGTCACGATATGCGACCACCAATCCGCCGATGGTATCCAGAAGCTTCGTCCTCAAATAAACCACCATCGCACGCTCATGGCTCCGCCGATGACGGCACGGTTTGATGATGTGCCGAAGCTGTCGGTGACAGCCGGAGAGCGTGTCGCAGCCAGCATTCCGGCCACGCTGTCGCAAGTCAAACCCATCCCCACCGAATGGGCAGTACAGCGCAAGATCGAACTATCGATGGCGCATATGCGATTCCTGATCAACGGACTGACCTACCGCATGGACGAGATCGCGTTCGACGTCCAGCGCGGTGCAGTCGAGATCTGGAGCATCAGCAATCCCGCGCTGGGCATGCCGCACCCGATGCATATCCACGGATTTTTGTTCCAGGTGCCCGACCGCCAGGGCAACCCACCCCAGGTGTCGGCTGTGGCGCGTTTCGGCAACGGCCGCACCGTGATCGCCCTCCGCCGGGAAGATACCGTGCGGGTCTGGCCCGGTGAAACGACGCAGGTGGCGATCGATTTCACGCACGACTACCCGGGAGACCAGATCTGTGTGTTCCATTGCCACAACCTGGAACACGAAGAGGGCGCAATGATGATCAACTTTCGCGTGCGAGCATAAGGGTGCACCGCGGTCGCGCCTCAGGCGCTGATCGACACGAACAGGCCAAACCAGATCGACCACAGCCCGAGCAGGATGAACAGTGCGCCTGTCCAGCGCGGGATGCGCCGGGACAGGGATGCCAGCCGGTCGAGCAGCGCGCGCAGCGGCGCAAAGAAGACGGCCAGCACCAGCGGCAGCGACAACGCCAGGCCAAACAGGCCCAGCGACACGAATCCCGCACCCAGTGCAGTGGCACTTGCGCTGCCCGCGGCGGCCAGTGCAAGCAAGGCCAGGATCAACGGCGCAGCGCAGGCCGGGATGTTGAGACCGAACAGCAACCCCAGCACCGCAGCCCCTTGCCGGCCACGAAGCCGCTGCAGGCCCGGGCCAATCGCGTGCATCAGCACTCCCGCGCGGCCGCCCAGGCACATCGCACCGAGCACGACGTAAAACACGCCGAGCAGCATCCACGCTCCTTTCTGCCAGCCGAGAAACGCGGAGCCCACATAAGCGGCCAACAGCCCCAGCAGGCCAATGAAGAGCCCCCGCGTTGTCGCGAATACGAGCATCTGCGCAATTTTCTCGCGGCTGCTGCAACCCTCCATCTGTTTGACCATCACCAGTGTCGAGCCGATGGAGCAGGGTTCGACGAACCCGATCAAACCGAAGAAGACGGGCAGCACCAGCGTGTTGAGCCAAGCGATCTCAGGCATGGGCTGCGCCTTTTTCAGCCCCCGGGCTTGACCAAGGGCCAGCCACGCCGGGCCCACTCGCTCATACCGCCGTGGACATAACGCACGTGGCCGTAGCCATGCTCGCGCAGCGCGCGCAAGGTGGCGCTGGAGCGATTTTGTGTCCGGCAAATCAGCAGGACCGGCCGGCTCGGGTCAACCGGGATTTCAGCCAGCCGACGCGCCAACTGGCGCATCGGGAGCAGCATCGCACCCGGCGCCACCCCGGTGGCGTGCTCGTCTGGCTCGCGGATGTCGATCAGGATCGCGCGACCGGCGTCAAACTCGGTGCGGGCGTAGTCCAGGCTGACGGCGGCGATATCGGCCGCCGAGTGACTACCGGCGTGCGCTGTACCGGCCAACGCTGCCGCGATCCCGGCCAACAGGAGGCGGCGCATTCTCCTGATGTCAGAGTCGGTCAGTGGTGCAGTCATTGACATGGGTTGTGGTTCAGGCTGTTGCCATGGTTCAGGCTCAATCGACCGGCAGACCGGCAGCCCGCCATTCGCTCCCACCGTCAATTGTCATGCAGGCCCGGTAGCCGCGCGCGCAGCAGCGTCACCGCCGCGTCGGACATCAGGCAAAACGGGCCGCGGCAGTAGGCGACGATCTCAATCTCCTGCGGCAACTCTGCCAGACGTTGGGCCATTTCGGCCAGTGGCATCGATCGCGCATACGGCAGGTGGGCTGTGTCGAACTCCGCTTTCGACCGCTTCTCCGTTAATCGCAAAAAGGCTCGCGCGGGCTGCCCCGGCTGGCCTTTTGCTGGACCTGTTGGCCGGGCAACGAAAGTGCGTTGACGGAGACGAACCGTCGCGCCCTTGCGCGCAGCGACCCGCCCGGCGTCAGCGATTTCCAGCGTCCCCGCGCAGGCGACCGATACCTGCGCTTCTGGCGATGGCGGCGTAGGCCGCATCGCGCGTCGCATGCTTGCCGGTTTTTTTCGCGTGCAACTCCACCGCGCACAGGATCGCATCGGCAACATCGACCTGACGCAGCTTCGACGCGCAGTCGAACGCCTCGAAGAGCAAGGCATCGAGCCGCGCAGGGGTCGCGGTCAAGGTGTGCGGGTGGCGATGGACCATAAGAACAGACTAGACCTTGCCCCAATGGCAAGGTCAAGCACAAATCGAACCAGATCGATTTCACCATGTGCGATCAAAAACCCAAGGTCGACGCCACTGCGGCGAGATTCGTGTGAAAAACGCGATCAGGCGAGACGCGACATCCACCCCGGCCCGATCGAGCAAGGACGAAGTGTGAGGGCGGCACGCCCATCTAGGACCCGCCGATCCCCTTGTCGCCCCGGACGTATCCACGCGCGGTGGCCAGCCCGTCCACAACATCGCCGACTGCTACCGCTTGCCCAAACGCGCCGCAGTCACGCTGGGCCACACATTGGCACGTCGCCTGCTGATGATGCCCATGATCAGGCCACCACACGGTAGTTGCGCATCAGGCCGGTGTCCTCATGCTCCAGCATGTGGCAATGGTAAAGAAAGAGTCCCGTGTAGTCCGTGAAGTGCAGCAGGATGCGCACCCGCTCGCCCGGCATCACCAGTACGGTGTCTTTCCAACCCTCGTCGACGAGGCCGCTCTTGACCGTGTTGTAGTCGTCCGCAAATCGCCGTGATATCGACCGCCCGATGACGCGGAACTGCAGTCCGTGGACATGGATTGCGTGCGGCATGACCATGCCCATCATCGATCCGCGCCCTTCGTTACGGAACTCCCAGATTTCGTGGGTGCCCAGCTTGACGGTCTCGAGTTCGCTCGCGCCGAGCATGTCGAATGCGGCCCCATTGATGCCCCAGACCATCATGCCCGTGGTCAGCGCGAAGACCTTGGGCCGGTCGACGTTGACCGCCAGGCGCGGATCGGCGGAGGGAATCGCCGACAGGCGCGCTGGCAGCGTCGCGCCATGCGCGGCGCCCTCGCCGATCCTGAAGCGGTGCACGTCGAATGCCGCGCCGTCGGCCAGCGTGCCACCACCGCCCATCATCCCCCCCATCATCCCGCCCATGTCGATGCCGCCTTCGAAGGCCAGGCTGCGCAAGGTCAACTCCGACCCGGCCGCCCAGCGGCCGAAGTCCACCCACAGGTCGATCCGCTCGGCCGGCGCCAGCATCACGAATTCACGCTGGAGCGGCGCGGCCAGTAGACCACCGTCGTTTCCGATCACGGTCAGCGGCGAGCCGTCGTGCCAGGCCAGCTTGTAGCTGCGCGTATTCGATGCATTCAGCAGGCGCAGGCGGTAGGCGCGGCGCTCGACGGTGCGCGCCGGCTGCAGGCTGCCATTGATCAGCACGCGATCGCCGAGCACGCCCATCATGGCGGCCATCATCGAGCCCATGCCACCGCCCATCATCCGGCCACCCATCATGCCGCCGCCCATGCGGCCACCCATCATTCCGTCGCCCATCATGCCGCGGCCGCTGCGCTGCGGCTCGGCCGTTTCACCCGAACCGATCGCGCCTTCGAGGTGGATGAACTGGTTGTTGGCGTCAACGTTCCGATCCTGGATCACGAGCGGCAGATCGTGCACGCCGCTGGGCAGGCCGAGTGCGTCCTCCTCGTCGTCGCTGACCAGGAACAGCCCGGCCAACCCTGCGTATACCTGCTTGCCAGTGCGCCCGTGCGGGTGCGGGTGGAACCAGTAGCTGCCGGCGCGGTTGTCGACGACGAAGTCGTACACGTAGCGCTCGCCGGAACCGACGGCAAAACGCGGGTGGCCATCCA
>CAXBDR010000183.1:0-9288 GCA_963974265.1 uncultured Rhodoferax sp. | reverse complement strand
CGACTCAGGTTGCGCCGGTCTCCAGCCCGATAGCACGCAGGTCATCGACCACCGGCACCACCGACAGCAGAACCAGGATGCCAGCCAGCGGCAAGGTCGCCAGATAACCGAACTGCTTGAATCCGATGGCGCCGAGCACGCCTCCGACCAGGAAACACAGGATCAGCGCGCCGAGCATCTGCAGGCGGTCCCGGTCGGCGACCACGCGATGCGCCGCCCCCGCGTCGACCCGGTTCCAGTAGATCAGCTTGCCCAGTTCGATGCCCAGGTCGGTGACGACGCCGGTGAGATGGGTCGTGCGCACCACCGCGCCGGAGATCTTGGTGATGACCGCGTTCTGCAGGCCCATCATGAAACACAGCAACATCACGGTGGCGGGAACGAACAGGCCGGTCACGCCTGCCAGCGTCGAGCCCATCAGGCCGAACACCAGGAACAGGCCGGCCTCGAGCAGCAGCGGCAGGGCGAACTGGCTGCGCAAGGCGCGCCGGCGCCCGTAGTTGATCATGATGGCCGAGGTCATCGCGCCGAGCAGGAACGACAAAACCGCACCCATCGCTCCCAGTGCCAGCGCGAATTCGCCCAGCGCCAGGTGGTCGGCCAGCGACGACACGATGCCGGTCATGTGCGAGGTGTAGAGCTGGACAGCGAGGAAGGCCCCGGCGTTGGCCGCTCCGGCGACGAAGGCCAGCGTGAAACCGAGATGGCGGATGGTGCGTCGGGAACTCTGCTGGCTGGTCAGGCTGCGCGCGTATTGGATCGGCATGGTGCGATGGTACCGAGCAAGCCGGGCCCACCCGGCGGCACAATAGTCGCCACAACACCAACACCGACAGCCTCGCCATGCGTATCTGGACCCAGCCCATTTCCATCGAAACCCTGACCGGCATCCACGTCGACACCGCCGTCGCCTGGCTCGGCATGGAATTCCTCGAGGTCGGCGACGACTTCATCCGCGCCCGCATCCCGGTCGACAAGCGCACCCGGCAACCCTACGGCCTGCTGCACGGCGGCGTCTCCGTGGTGCTGGCCGAGACGCTGGGTTCATGCGGCGCCGCGTATTCGGTACCGGAAGGTCACCGCTGCGTCGGCCTGGACATCAACGCCAACCACCTCAAGGGCGCCACCACCGGCTGGGTCACCGGCATCACCCGGCCGGTCCACCGCGGCCGCAGCACCCAGGTCTGGCAGATCGACATGCACAACGACGCCGGCGAGATGACCTGCGTGTCGCGCATCACGATGGCGGTGCTGGCGCCGCGCTGACGGGGAGCCTCTGCAACGGCAGCGAACCGGCACGTCGACGCCAATCGAGCGGCACTCTGGCGCCGGCCTCGGCGCGTGCGCGTGCACCACGGATCAAGGTGGCATCCAATTTGCTTGCAGCACCGGCATCCGTCGCGCACTCCCCGGCCCCCATCCGAACGGAATGCGTGGCATCACTGCCAGCATGTCCAGCCACAAACCCGTGCCATCCGTCGTTGACACTGCCAAGTCGTCATCGTGCCATGCCGCGCGCGAGAGGCCCTGTGCCCGCTCACTCCGGAGGGGTGTCGTAGACGGTGATCGACAGGAACTTGATGGGACACCGCAGCAGTCGCTCGGGTCCGTGGGGTTCGGTGCCCTGGAACGTCAGTGCGTCGCCGGGCTCCAGAAGGTAGAGCTGTTGCCCGCAGCGATATTCGAGTTCGCCTTCCAGCATGTAGAGCATCTCCGTGCCCGGGTGCTCGAAGATCGGGTAGCGCTGCGAGTCGTCGTCCATCGTGATCAGGAACGGCTCGAAGCGTTTGTTGGGCCCCTGGTCATACGCAAGCAGATGGTAGGTGTGCCCGCTCCTGGTGCCGCGCCGCACCACTTCCATGCCCATTCCCTTCTTGACGAGCTGCGCGCCGGTACTCGGCGTGTCGTATTTCAGGAACAGCGTCGACATCGAAACGCCGAGCGCACGGGCGATACGCGCCAGCGTATCGGTGCCGGCGGACGTCTGGCCGGTTTCGATCTTGGACAACATGCCCCGGCTGATGTCGGCGCGTTCGGCGACCTGGGCAATGGTCAGTCCATCGCGCAGACGCATCTCGCGGATGCTCGAACCCAGCAGATCCTCCAGTGAGGGCCGGGTGTTTACGGCGTTTTTTTCCATCGCACTTCCAGTGGTTGCAAACGAGCTTGGATAAGCGATTGTCACCCGCAAAATGTTTCTTTGAAAGAAACTTTATTGCACAAGGGGAAATCTTCCGCTATATTCAGAACCGTCGATCGGATGCCCTTGTAGTGATACGCACCGGAGGTTCCTGAAGCTTTCCACGGCAGCCGACCCGACAGGTTCTTCCACGAAACGTCTTATCGAAAGAGGCCCTGTGTCGAATTCAAGTCCTGCCGTCACGCGGCCAACTTCCTTCGCCAGCCTGGAGGCGGCCCAGCAATACCTCCAGGCTGCCGACATCCGCTACGTGCTGGCGCAGTTCGTCGACATCCACGGCGTCGCCAAAGCCAAGTCGGTCCCCGTGTCGCACCTCGGTACGGTTCTGAACGAAGGCGCCGGCTTCGCCGGTTTCGCCATCGCCGGAGTCGGGATCGAGCCCCATGGCCCTGACTTCATGGCTGTGGGCGACCTGCAGACGCTGACCACGGTGCCATGGCAACCCGGCGTGGCGCGCATCGTCTGTGAAGGCCATGTGCACGGCGACCCCTGGCATTGCGACAGCCGCGTGGTGTTGCGGCGCCAGCTCGATCGTCTCAGCGCCATGGGGTTGACGCTTTACACCGGGCTCGAGCCCGAGTTCTCCTTGCTCAAGCGCCAGCCGGACGGATCGGTGGCGGCATACGACACCAGCGACCAGTTGGAAAAGCCGTGTTACGACTACAAGGGGCTGTCTCGCATGCGGGAGTACCTGGAGCGCCTGTCGGACAACCTGCGCTCGGTGGGTTTCGACATCTACCAGATCGACCACGAGGACGCCAACGGACAGTTCGAGTTGAACTACACCTACTCCGACGCGTTGTCCTCGTGCGATCAATTCATATTCTTCAAGATGGCGGCCACGGAGATCGCCAACGAGATGGGCTTGTTGTGCTCCTTCATGGCCAAGCCGTTCTCCCATCTGCCGGGCAACGGCATGCACATGCACCTGTCGCTGGGCGACGGCACGCGCAACCTGTTCATGGACAAGGACGATCCGCGCGGCCTGGAGCTGTCCGAGATGGCCTACCAGTTCCTCGGTGGATTGCTCGCCCATGCGCGCGCGCTGTCGCTGCCCTGCGCGGCGACCGTCAACTCCTACAAGCGCCTGGTGGTGGGTCGCTCGCGCACCGGCGCCACCTGGGCCCCGGCCTACATCAGCTACGGCGACAACAACCGCTCGACGATGATCCGCATCCCCAAGGGCCGGCTGGAACTGCGGTTGGCCGACGGATCGTGCAACCCCTACCTGGCCACGGCCGCGCTGATTGCCGCCGGGCTCGACGGCATCGAGCGCAAGCTCGATCCCGGGGATCCGCACAACGTCAACCTCTACGACTGGAGCGAATCGCAACTCAGCGAGGCCGGCATCGGCCTATTGCCGCAGTCACTCAACGAAGCCATCACGGCCTTCGACGAGGACCCGGTCGTGCGTGGCGCGCTCGGGCCACTGTCCGACGAACTCGTGAAGCTCAAGCGCCACGAATGGACCGAATACATGCGCCACGTCTCCGATTGGGAGATGAAGCAGTACCTCGAATTCTTCTGAGGAGCCTCACATGTGTGGAATCGTGGGGTTGCTGATGAAGAACCCGGACTTGCGCCCACAACTGGGAGTCCTGATGGTGCCGATGCTGATCGGCATGAGCGAACGCGGGCCCGACTCGGCCGGCCTGGCGGTGTTCACCCGGTCACTGCCTGTCGGACACAGCAAGCTGAGCGTCTTTGCAGGATTCGATCCGGAAGGTACGACATACGACTGGATGGAGCTCGCCGCCGCACTGGGCGAAGCGTTGAACGACAAAGTGCAGGCCCACGCCACGGGCCAGCATTGCATCCTGAGTTTCGGGGGCGACACGCAAGTGGTCAAGGACTGGCTGCAGGCGTTTGCGCCGACCCTGCACGTGTTGTCCACCGGACAACACATCGACCTGTACAAGGATGTCGGCACGCCGGCCGAGGTGTCTGAGCGTTACGGCTTTGCGCAGCTGCAGGGCTCGCATCTGGTCGGACACACGCGCATGGCGACGGAGTCGGCTGTCACACCCGACCGCGCCCATCCGTTCACGGCGGGGCGGGACTTCTGCCTGGTCCATAACGGCTCCTTGTCCAACAACTTCGCGGTACGGCGCACGCTGGAATCCGAAGGCATTGCGTTCGAGACCGACAACGACACCGAGGCCGCCTGCCGATTCCTTGAATGGCGCATGCGCGAAGGCGACACGCTGGAAACGGCGCTGCACAAGAGCCTGAACGTGCTCGACGGCTTCTTCACGTTCCTGATGGGCACCGCCGACAAGATGGCGCTGATGCGCGATCCATTCGCCTGCAAGCCGGCCGTGGTCGCGGAAACGGACGACTGGGTCGCCGTGGCCTCCGAGTTTCGTTCGCTGGCGCAACTGCCCGGCATCGACCACGCACACGTGTTCGAACCCAAGCCCAAGGAAATCTACGTATGGCAGACATGAATTTCGACCTGGCTGAGCGCCCGTTGCGCGAACTCAACCAGTATCTGCACCACAGCGCCGCGGCCGACGGTGTCGACGCAGTCACCGTGCTACATCCGAACGGAGCCCACAGCATTGCCGCCGGCTTGAAAGACCCGCTGGCCGTAGAGATTCACGGGCACGCGGGTTATTACGCGGCCAGCATGAATCAGCGTGCCCACGTCACCGTCCACGGTAGCGCCGGCACCGGCGTGGCCGAGAACATGATGAGCGGGCGGGTCCACGTCAAGGGTTTCGCCTCCAATGCGGCGGGCGCGACGGCCAACGGCGGGCTGCTCGTCATCGATGGTGACGCGGGACTGCGCTGTGGCATCGCGCTCAAGGGTGGCGACATCGTGGTTGGCGGCTCGGTGGGCAGCTTCTCGGCATTCATGGCCCAGGCGGGTCACCTGGTGGTGCTGGGCGACGCGGGAGAGGCGCTGGGCGACTCGATCTACGAAGCGCTGTTGTTCGTGCGCGGCAAGGTCGAGAGCCTGGGAGCCGACTGCATCGACAAGCCGATGGGCGTCGACGAGCGCCGCGTGCTGGCCCGCCTGCTGGACCAGTCCGGCCATGGCGACATCGACCCCGACAGCTTCAGGATGTATGGGTCGGCACGCACCCTCTATCACTTTCACGTTGACAACGCCGGAGCTTATTGATGAGCGACTACTCGGACGCGCCGCGCACCTTGCCGCGTTTCTCGCAGACCTTCGATCCGCACACCTTGTCGGAGATCCGGCGTGCGGCGGCCACCGGCATCTACGATATCCGCGGCGGCGGTGCCAAGCGCAAGCTGCCGCACTTCGACGACTTGTTGTTCCTGGGCGCATCGATCAGCCGCTATCCCCTCGAGGGCTATCGCGAGCGCTGCGGTACGGACGTGGTGCTGGGCAACCGGTTCGCCACCAAGCCAGTGCACCTGAAGACACCGGTCACCATTGCCGGCATGAGTTTCGGCGCTTTGTCGGCCGCGGCCAAGGAGGCGCTCGGCCGGGGCGCAAGCCAGGTCGGCACCAGCACCACCACGGGCGACGGCGGCATGACCGACGAAGAGCGCGAACACTCCAGCATCCTGGTCTACCAGTACCTGCCCTCGCGGTACGGCATGAATCCGGACGATCTGCGGCGCGCTGACGCGATCGAAGTCGTGATCGGGCAAGGCGCCAAGCCCGGCGGCGGCGGCATGCTGCTGGGCCAGAAGATCAGCGATCGGGTGGCGGGCATGCGGTGCCTGCCCGCCGGCATTGACCAGCGCTCGCCGTGCCGCCATCCCGACTGGACCGGCCCCGACGACCTGGAGATCAAGATCGCTGAGTTGCGCGAGATCACGGACTGGGAGAAACCGATCTACGTGAAGATCGGCGCGACCCGTCCCTACTTCGACGTGCGGCTGGCGGTGCAGGCCGGTGCCGACGTGGTCGTGCTCGATGGGATGCAGGGCGGCACAGCGGCGACCCAGGAGGTGTTCATCGAGAACGTCGGCATTCCGATTCTGGGTGCCATCGCGCCGGCGGTGCGGGCGCTGCAGGAGCTCAAGATGCACCGCAAAGTCCAGCTGGTCGTCTCCGGCGGCATACGGAACGGCGCCGACGTCGCCAAGGCGCTGGCACTTGGCGCCGACGCCGTGGCCATCGGCACCGCCGCCCTGGTGGCGCTGGGCGACAACGATCCACGCCACGAAGCCGAATACGCGGCCTTGGGCACCACCGCGGGCGCCTACGACGACTGGCACGAAGGCCGCGACCCCGCCGGCATCACGACGCAGACACCCGCGCTCGAGGCACGGCTCGATCCGGTTGCGGGCGGGCGGCGCCTGGCGAACTACCTGTCGGTGCTGACGATGGAGGCGCAGGTGATCGCCCGGGCCTGCGGCAAGTCGCACCTGCGCAACCTGGAGCCGGAAGACCTGGTCGCGCTGACGCTGGAAGCGGCGGCCATGGCCAACGTCCCGCTGGCGGGCACGAACTGGATCCCCGGCGTGCCGCGGGTCGACCACGGAGCTGCAGCGGCATGATTCAGCAGCAACAGCCGCTCGTGGTCACGGCCTACCTGTGGGAAGGCGCGCAGGCGCTGCAACAGGCCTGCGCCGGCATCGACGGACTGACCCTGCGCTTCGTGCACGACGACGACGCGCTGGTTGCCGCCACCACACACAGCGAGGTACTGATCCTCAGCGACGCCTGCTACAGCGCGGCGCTGGCCGGCGCGCTGCAGGCACCGGACAGCCGGGTGCGGTGGTTGCAGTTCTCGTCCGCGGGCTTCAACCGGGCGCTGGCCCACGGCGTGCCGGTCGACGTGATCATGACCAACGCGTCGCCGGCCTTTGCGTCGACCGTCGCCGAACACGCGATGGCCCTGTTGCTGGCGCTGGTCCGGATGATCCCGGCCAGCGATCGGCAGCGCGACGAGCCCACGTGGCGTCGCGACATCCTGCTGGCACGACTCGATTCGCTCGAGGGCCAGACACTGGCCGTCGTCGGATACGGCGCCATCGGTCGTGCGGTGGCCCAACGCGCCAAGGGCTTCGGCATGCGCGTGGAGGTCGTCGGGCGCACACCGCCGGCACCCGGTGGCGACGTCGACGCCAGCCATCCGTTGTCGCAACTGCACGCCGTGCTCGCTCGTGCCGATGCGGTGGTGCTGGCGGTTGCGCTCAACGACAGCACCCACCATCTGATCGACCGGTCCGCGCTGCGGTACATGCAGGCCCATGCCCGACTCGTCAATGTCGCGCGCGGCGCGGTTGTCGACGAACAGGCGCTGATCGCCGCCCTGAACGAAGGCGTAATTGCCGCGGCCGGGCTGGATGTCTTTGCGCAGGAACCGCTGCCGGGCGACAGCCCGTTGCGACAGATGTCCAACGTGGTGATGACGCCGCACATCGGCGGCTTCGGCGGTGCGCGCGTGCATGCGCGGCTGGCCGCGTTGCTGAGCGACAACCTGCGGCGCTACCTGCACGGGGACGAACTGCTGCACCAGGCGCGGCAGCGGCAGCCCGGTTCGATGGCATCGCCCGCCTGATGCGGCGGATACGCCACGCGTCGACGATACCTGGATTCCAGCAACCTTTCCCATGCACTTTGAAGGAGATGCGAGCAGTGACCCACACACCACCACGGGCGCATGCGCCGAGCGGCCGGAGCGCCTCATGACCAGTCCCATCGATCCGCGCCGCGTCGACTGGTCCGGCGACAACCCGGGCATCTATCTCAAGACCGATCCGCAAGGCGCATTCGCCAGCCTGTGCGTCTGGTTTCGCATCGCCCTGTCGCCGCATGGCCCGGGCCATGTGCTCGTGCTGTTCGAAGACCCGAACCGCGAGGCGGGCAGCTCCGGCGTCGCGAACGTCTGCATTGCCGACAACGCGGCCCTGGCACGCTGGCTGGTCGACAACTACTGCACCAAGTTCGGCGTGTTCCGCGGTGCTACCGCCTTCAATGGCCTCGAGGTGCTGCCCATGACCTCGCTCGATACCAGCGGTACCGATGCCAGGGGTTCGCGGGTCGCGGTCCGGGCGCCGGAGCTGGAGGTCGAGCTTCGCTGGGGCGCGCTGGGCGAACCGTTTGCGGCCGACGTTCCTCCGGAACAGTCGGGCACCGGCGCGCACCGGATGTTGTCGGTCTTCGTCGAAAGCGCGGACGCATCCATCACGGTCAACGGGCGGCGGCTCCCCGGCGCGCCGGTGCCGCGGCCGTTCCTGGGACGCACCGCCAGTTCCGCCTTCCTGGCCTTCTCCGAATCATGGATCGCAGCATGAGCACAGCGTCAGACCCGTCCGCCACCGACCGCGTGAGCGCATCGTCCGTTCACCTGCGGGGCATCCACAAGCGTTACGGCGACACCGTGGCCGTGCAACCCCTGGACCTTGAAGTGCAGGCCGGCGAATTCCTCACGCTGCTGGGCCCGTCGGGCTGTGGCAAGACCACGACGCTGCGCATGATTGCCGGCTTTGTCAGCCCCAGCGGCGGCCAGATGCTGATCGATGGCGAAGACGTGACCGCACTGCCGCCGCAGAAGCGGCGCATGGGCATGGTGTTCCAGGACTATTCGCTGTTCCCGCACCTGAGCATTGCGGACAACATCGCGTTCGGACTGATCGAGCACGGCGTGCCCAAGGCCCGGCGAGAGGCACGGGTCGCCGAGTTGCTCGAACTGATACGGCTGCCGGACATCGGCAAGCGTTTCCCGTCGGAGATCAGCGGTGGCCAGCGCGCTGGCGCGTGCCGTGGCCTACCCGCCACGCGTGTTGCTGATGGACGAGCCGCTGGGCGCGCTCGATGCCAAGCTGCGAGAGGCAATGCAGCAGGAAATCCGTGCCATCCAGAAGGCACTGTCGATCACCACGGTCTTCGTGACGCACGACCAGTCCGAAGCCATGTCCATGTCCGACCGCATTGCCGTGATGAATGGCGGGCGGATCGAGCAGATCGACCCGCCGCGCACGATCTACGAAAAGCCGCACACCCGGTTCGTGGCCGACTTCGTCGGCAAGATCAACTTCTTCGATGCGACGATCGCATCGGCCGACGGCAAGGCCCAGGTCGGTGAACTGCCGATCGACCTGGGTCATGTGCCGACACGGATACGCCCCGGACGCAACGTCACGATTGCGCTGCGACC
>CAXBDR010000182.1:0-9398 GCA_963974265.1 uncultured Rhodoferax sp. | reverse complement strand
ACCTGCAACAGCACGTTGAACACGTCGGGATGCGCCTTCTCGACCTCGTCGAGCAACAGCACGGCATAAGGCTTGCGCCGCACCGCCTCGGTCAGGTAGCCGCCTTCGTCGTATCCTACATATCCCGGAGGCGCACCGATCAACCGCGCCACCGAGTGTTTCTCCATGAACTCGCTCATGTCGATGCGGATCAGGTGGTCCTCGGAGTCGAACAGGAAATTCGCCAGTGCCTTGCACAGTTCGGTCTTGCCGACGCCGGTCGGGCCCAGGAACAGGAAGGAGCCGGTCGGACGGTTCGGGTCACCGAGACCGGCACGCGAACGCCGGATCGCGTTGGCCACCGCGGTGATGGCCTCGCCCTGCCCGACCACGCGCTGGTGGATACGGTCTTCCATCAACAACAGCTTTTCGCGCTCGCCCTGCATCAGCTTGGACACCGGAATGCCGGTGGCACGCGCGACGACCTCGGCGATCTCCTCGGCGCCGACCTGGGTGCGCAGCAGCCGCGGGGCCTCGCCCTCGCCCTTGCCCTTGCTCGATTCCTTGTCCTGCGCTTCCTTGAGCTGGCGCTCGAGTTCGGGCAACTTGCCGTATTGCAGTTCGGCGACCTTGTTGTAGTCACCCTTGCGCGTGAGCTCGTCGATCTGCTGGCGCAGCTTGTCGATGTCCTCGCGCACATGGGCACTGCCCTGCGCCTGGGCCTTTTCCGCCTTCCAGATCTCGTCCATGTCGGCGATCTCTTTCTGCAGCTTGGCGATCTCGACCTCGATCAGATCGAAACGCTTCTGCGAGGCTTCATCCTTCTCGCGCCGCACCGCCTCGCGCTCGATCTGCAACTGGATCAACCGCCGGTCGAGCCGGTCCATGACCTCGGGCTTGGAGTCGATCTCGATCTTGATCTTGGCCGCGGCCTCGTCGATCAGGTCGATCGCCTTGTCGGGCAGGAACCGGTCGGTGATGTAGCGATGGCTGAGTTCGGCCGCGGCGACGATGGCCGGGTCGGTGATGTCCACGCCATGGTGGACCTCGTATTTCTCCTGCAGGCCACGCAGGATGGCGATGGTCGCCTCCACGCTCGGCTCGCCGACAAGGATCTTCTGGAACCGGCGCTCGAGCGCGGCGTCTTTTTCGATGTATTTGCGGTATTCATCCAGCGTCGTCGCGCCCACGCAATGCAATTCGCCGCGCGCCAGCGCCGGCTTGAGCATGTTGCCGGCGTCCATCGCGCCTTCGGCCTTGCCGGCGCCGACCATGGTGTGCAACTCGTCGATGAACACCACGGTCTGGCCTTCGTCCTTGGCCAGGTCCTTGAGCACGTTCTTGAGCCGTTCCTCGAACTCACCGCGGAATTTGGCGCCGGCCAGCAGCGCGGCCATGTCGAGCGACAACACGCGCTTGCCCTTGAGCGACTCGGGCACCTCGCCGGCGACGATGCGCTGGGCCAGGCCCTCGACGATGGCGGTCTTGCCGACGCCGGGCTCGCCGATCAGCACCGGGTTGTTCTTGGTGCGGCGTTGCAGCACCTGGATGGCGCGGCGAATCTCGTCGTCGCGCCCGATGACCGGGTCGAGCTTGCCCAGGCGGGCCCGTTCGGTCAGGTCGATGGTGTATTTCTTCAGAGCCTCGCGCTGGTCCTCGGCATCGGCGCTGTCGACGTTCTGGCCGCCACGCACCGCCTCGATGGCCGACTCCAGCGACTTGCGGCTCAAGCCGTTCTCGCGCACCAGCTTGCCGATCTCTCCCTTGTTGTCGGTCAGCGCAAGCAGGAACAATTCGCCGGCGACGTACTGGTCGCCGCGCTTGATCGACTCCTTCTCGGCCGCCTGCAGCAGCGTGACCATGTCGCGGCCGACCTGGACCTGCTCCTGGCCCTGCACCTGCGGCAGGCGTTTCATCGCCGCCTCGGCGCCAGCCAGCAGGCCGGGCACATTGGCGCCGGCGCGTTGCAGCAGCGCCTTGGGCCCGTCTTCCTGGCGCAGCATGGCCACCAGCACATGGGCCGGCTCGATGTAGGCGTGGTCATTGCCCAGCGCGAGGGTCTGGGCCTCGGCCAGGGCTTCCTGGAATTTTGTTGTCAGTTTGTCGATACGCATGGGGAAATCCTTGTGGAATACTGCCCATCAGCTTAGGCAATTGCGCCGGATTTCAAGGGATGGGGTGCGGCCGCGATCTGATCTGGATCAATCCGGACCGGAACATGCGGCCCGCGTGCCCCAGGCTCCTAGAATCCAGGCATGCACGTGCGCCAGATGTCGATCAGCTACCAGCCCGAACAGGATCGGATCCTGGTGCGCGTCAACACCTCGGAGGAACGGGAACTGCAATTCTGGTTCACGCGCCGGCTGACGCTGGGACTGGCGCCGTTGCTCGAACGACTCACGACGGAAGCGGCGACACGGCGTGGCGGCCCGGCCACGACCCATCTGGCGAATGCCGACCCGGTCACAAAGAAGGCCATGGCCGACTTCAACCGCAGCGAGACCATCCGCGGAGCGGACTTCTCGACGCCCTATCAAGCACCCCAGGCCAGCGCGCCCCTGTTCGAGACTCCCCTGTTGATCACCGAGGTCAACATCGCAACCCTCGCAGCCGGCGCGCTGCGGCTGAAGTGCAGCGAAAAGCTTGGCGGTGCGCCACAGGCACGCCAGTTCGAACTGGCCTTGTCCGAAACCCTGACCCATGCCTTCCTGCACCTGCTCGAACGTGCCGTGGTGGCCTCGCAGTGGCGCGACAACCGGCCTCCCGAGTCGCAGGCGGCACCCGCCGCGCCGGCCGCACCACCGCCGCCAGGCTACCTGAACTGATCGGTAGCCGCGTCACCGCGGCCACGCAGGGACAAGCACCGGCCTGGTTCAGGTCTTGCGACGCGCCCAGTTCGAATGGGCGTGGCGCGACAAGGCATAACTGGCAAAAACCTTGCACCAGATGGTGGAGCCGGCAATCGCGGTCCAGGTGTTGTAGTGGAGCTGGCCCAGTGCCACCGCAACGATCACGGCCACGGCCACCACGCCGGCAATCAGGTTCACCACCATCTCGTACGGCGCGAATTTCTCCGGATTCGCCGGCGACTGGCCGCGCTTGAGCGCGACTTCCGAGAAGTCGCGCTTGACCAGGATGCGCCAGGCCCTGCGCAGCCAGAAGAACGCCATCGGGAACAGGGCCAGGTACAGCACCCAGGTCAACGCGACGCTGACGTCAAAAACCATCGGTAGCTCCTCGCATCCGGTCACAGGTGCCACCGGAGTGGTTGAATGAAAAAGCCCTGCCAGCGTGGCCGGCAGGGCCTGTGTGCGAGCCCATCCCGCGATTGTCGCAGGATGGGCTGCCAGACAGGGCGGGCGTACTCAGTGCGCGCCGTCCACGGCCCGCGAGCCGCGTGGAATCCGCACCGCTTCGACCATGGCCTGGATATGCTCCGGCGGCTCCTTGGTGACCTTGTCGACCAGGAAGGCAACCGCGAAGTTGACCATCGCGCCGACCGCGCCGAAGGCTTCCGGCGTGATGCCGAAGAAGCTGTTGGGTCCGCCGATCATGTCCAGGTACTCGGTACCCTTGATGAAGAACAGGCCCTTGTGCGCGAACACGTAGAACAGCGTGATGAACAGGCCCGCCAGCATGCCAGCCATGGCGCCTTCCTTGTTCATTTTCTTGCTGAAGATGCCCATCATGATGGCCGGGAACAAGGAACTGGCGGCAATACCGAAGGCCAGCGCCACCGTACCGGCCGCGAAGCCCGGAGGATTCAGGCCCAGCCAGCCAGAGATCACGATTGCCACCGCCATCGAGATCTTGCCCGCCATCAGCTCGCCCTTCTCGCTGATGTTTGGTGCGAAGATGCCCTTGACAAGGTCGTGCGACACGGCCGACGAGATCGCCATCAGCAGGCCCGCAGCCGTCGACAAGGCTGCCGCCAGGCCACCGGCCGCGACCAGCGCAATCACCCAGTTGGGCAACAACGCGATCTCGGGATTGGCCAGCACGATGATGTCGGCGTTGACGCCCAGTTCGTTGCCCTTCCAGCCCGCGTCGGCCGCTTTCTTCTGGAAGGCTTCGTTCTTGTTGCCGTCGTTGTAGTACTGGATGCGACCATCGCCGTTCTTGTCCTCGAACTTCAGCAGGCCGGTGACCTCCCAACGCTTCATCCAGTCCGGACGCTCGTCATACTTGATGGCGACGTCCTGACCGAACACATCGGTGTTCTGCATGACGACACCCGGCGTGACGGTACGGATCAGGTTCATCTTGGCCATGGCCGCAACCGCGGGAGCCGTGGTGTACAGGATGGCGATGAACACCAGGGCCCAGCCAGCGGAAGAACGGGCGTCCTTGACCGATGGCACGGTGAAGAATCGCATGATGACGTGCGGCAAGCCCGCGGTACCGATCATGAGCGACAGCGTGTACATGAACATGTTCAGCGTACTGCCGGGCAAGGACGTGGTGTATTTGCCGAAACCCAGTTCGGTCACCACCTGGTCGAGCTTGGACAGCAGGGACACGTCGGAGCCGATCATGTTGGAGCCCAGGCCGAGCTGCGGCAAGGGGTTGCCGGTCAACTGCAGCGAGATGAAGATCGCCGGAACGGTATACGCCAGGATCAGCACGATGTATTGCGCCACCTGGGTATAGGTGATGCCCTTCATGCCACCGAACACGGCATATGCGAACACGATGGCCATGCCGATGTAGATGCCGACGTCGCTCGAGACACCGAGGAAACGCGAGAACGCCACGCCGACACCGGTCATCTGGCCGATGATGTAGGTGACGGACGCGGTCAGCAGGCAGATCACCGCCACCGTGCTGGCCGACTTCGAGTAGAAGCGGTCGCCGATGAACTGCGGGACCGTGAACTTGCCGAACTTGCGCAGGTACGGCGCCAGCAGCATGGCCAGCAACACGTAGCCGCCGGTCCAGCCCATCAGGAACAGGCCACCGCCGTATCCCATGTTGGAGATCAGGCCGGCCATCGAGATGAACGATGCCGCCGACATCCAGTCGGCGGCGGTCGCCATGCCGTTCATGACCGGGTGCACGCTGCCGCCGGCTGCATAGAACTCGCTGGTCGACCCGGCGCGGGCCCAGATCGCAATGCCGATGTAGAGCGAGAAGCTCAGACCGACAAAAATATAGATGGTAGTTTGCAGGTCCATGGCTCAGTCCTCATGTACGTCGAAGCGACGGTCGATGTCGTTCATCTTCTTGGCGTAATAGAAGATCAGCGCGATGAAGATGTAGATGGAACCCTGGTGCGCAAACCAGAAGCCGAGCGGATAACCACCGAGATGGATGTTGTTGAGCCAGTCCGCAAACAGGATACCGGCCCCGAAGGACACGGCAAACCAGATGATGAGAATCCGGGTCAACAGACTGAGCGTGGCTTTCCAGTAGGCGTGACTGCTGTCGTCGTCCTTCATGAAGTCTCCTTGTTTTCAGCTAACGGGAACAGCGGCTTGAGCTGCTGCGCGAACACCTGCCGCAGACCTTCCACGGCAATGTGTTGCTGATTGTGAGAGCGCTTTCTTACAGTGAACTGATTTCTGGCGGCCGGCGTGGCGCGAATACGCGACACGAGGGAAAACCCCTAGCGATCACGCTGCGGCCTATCCTGGCGCTGTTGTCGACTCTCCGGCACACGGACGCCTCACGCCCCTGCGCGAACGTCGACGCGACGACCGACGCAGCGCGCCGGATACCGGATCAGCCGTTGGATGCGTCGATGCCCCAGCGCCGCAGCGCCGCATCGTCTGCAACCCGGGCATCGACCCAGCGCGCGCCCTGGGGCGTCTGCTCCTTCTTCCAGAACGGGGCCTGGGTCTTGAGGTAGTCCATGATGAACTCGCAGGCCTGGAAGCTCTCGCCGCGGTGGGCCGACGTGACGGCAACGAGCACGATCTGGTCCAGCGGCTGCAACACGCCGACCCGATGGATGACCCGACTGGCCAGGATGTCGAACCGTCGATGCGCCTCGTCGAGCATGGCCTCGATGGCCTTCTCGGTCATGCCTGGATAGTGCTCGAGTTCCAGCGTGGACACCTGCGCGCCATCGTTGCGGTCGCGCACCGTGCCGACAAAGGAGCACACGGCCCCGACCGCCTTGTCGCCGGTGCGCACGGCTGCGACCTCATCGGCCAGGTTGAAATCGGACGTCTGGATGGAAACACGCTGCAATGCCATGGCGCCATTGTGGCACCGGCGACGGTTCGAGCGCGTTATCATCGGCCGATGATTTCCAGCTGGAACCGTTGCCACGAACCGTCGCCGCCGGTGACGGCGCGCGTGCCGGCCGCCGGCAAGAAATCGAAGAAACCCATGCTCATCTGACCGGAGCTGCGGTTCCGTCCTCGGATGAGTGATGGAACCGACGCAAACCCGGCCGGCCCCCCGTACGCGCATCCGATGGATGGTTTCCATCGGTCCTTGACTGCCACAAAGGAAATGCGCGTGCAAGCCACTCATACCCCCGCCACGACCACGGACACCGATTTTTCGGGCCTGTGGATTCCACTCGTCACACCGTTTCGCGCCGGCGCGGTCGACCATGCGGCACTGGACCAACTCGTCCGGCGCCTGCGTGCTGACGGTGTGTCCGGTTTCGTCGCCTGCGGCTCCACCGGTGAAGCCGCCGCGCTGGACACGGCCGAGCAACTGGCAGTGCTCGACACCACGCTGCAGGCGGCCGACGGTTGCCCGGTGGTCATGGGCATGTCGGACTACCACCTGGCGCAGGCCCTCGACAGGGTCCGGGAACTGGCGTGCCGGCCGATCGCCGGACTGCTGGTGCCGGCGCCGCACTACATACGGCCGTCCCAGGCCGGTCTGCTGCACTGGTTCCACTGCCTGGCCGACGCGTCGCGGGTTCCGCTGATCGTCTATGACATTCCCGCGCGCACCGGTGTCTCCCTGGATCGCGAAACCCTGCTGGAACTGGCCTGCCACCCCGGCATCCGGGCGATCAAGGACTGCGGCGCGGATACCGCCAAGACATTGGCCCTGATCGCCCAGGGCAAGCTGCAGGTGCTCGCCGGCGACGACCTTCAGATGTTCGCCACCGTCGCGCAGGGCGGCGCCGGCGCGATCGCGGCCAGCGCGCATCTGCTGACACCGGCGTTCGTGCAACTGATCCGACGCCTGCGCACCGGCGACTGCGGTGACGTGCGGGACCTGTGGCTGACCCTGGTGCCATGGATCGAGGCGGTCTTCGCCGAACCCAACCCGGCGCCTGTCAAGGCGATGCTGGCGTCGCTCGGCGTCATCGACGGAGCGCTGCGCGCGCCGATGACAGTCTGTTCGGCGCGCCATCTGGCGTCCATGCGGCAATTGGCACTGGCGCCGTCGATGCGGCAGCTGCCGGAAGCCTCGTGACGCGGGTGTCGGTGAACCGGTCGCGCCGACCGGCTCAACCGCCGGTGACCGGCGGGAAGAACGCCACCTCGGCACCTTCGTGCAGCACGCGGGACTCGTCGCCCATGTGCTGGTCGACCGCGATCCGCACCGGCTTGCCGCGGGCCAGCGCGCCGGCGTAAGGTTCACCACGGGCGATCAGGGCATCGCGCAAGGAGGCCGCGTCATGGGCGTCGGTGGCGAAGGCCTCGCTGCCGTGGCCGACGGCCTCGCGAATGCCGGCAAAAAAGCGCAGGGTTACGGTGATGGCCATGGCTCAGGACAACAGGTCAGACAAGGCAATGAATCGAACGGTGTCACCACGTGTGATGGTCTGTGCGGGCGGGTTGTCGACAAGGCCGTCGCCCCAGACGGCCGAGGTCAACACGCCCGAACTCTGGTTGGGGAACAGATCCAGCCCGCCTTCGGCATTGCGCCGCACACGCAGGAACTCGCGCCGCTTGTCGGCCCGCGGCCAGTCGAAATCGGCGCGCGCGGACACCGAGACCGGGCCCACGTCGGTGACCCCTTGCAGGCGCAGCAGGAAAGGCCGCACCAGCAGTGCAAAGGTGACGAAGCTCGACACCGGATTGCCCGGCAATCCGATGAAATGCGCGTTGCCGACATGGCCGTAGGCAAATGGCTTGCCCGGCTTGATCGCGATCTGCCACAGGTCGAGCTCGCCCAGTGACTGCACGGCCGGCCGGATATGGTCTTCCTCGCCGACAGATACGCCCCCACTGGTCAGGATCAGGTCATGCTCGTGCGAGGCCTCGCGCAAGGCTCCGATGGTGGCGTCGCGCCGGTCGGGCACGATGCCCAGGTCGCTGACCGTGCATCCGAGGCGCTGCAACATCGCACGCAGGAAGAAGCGGTTGGAGTTGTAGATCGCGCCCGGTCGCATGTCGGCCGGCGCCACTTCGCCGGGCATTACCAGTTCGTCGCCGGTCGAGAACAGCGCCACGCGGGGACGCCGCATCACCTGCAATGTATCCAGGCCGACGGCCGCCGCCATGCCCAGTCCAGCCGGGGACAGGCGCATGCCGAGCGGCAACACGACCGCCGAATGGGTCACGTCCTCGCCGGCACGGCGGATCCACTGGCCCGGTTGCGGGACGACCTCGACCCGCACGCGTGCCGGCTGGTCGCCCACGGCCTCGGCCACGACGGTGCAGTCCTCCTGCATCACGACCGCATCGGCGCCGGGCGGAATCGGCGCACCGGTGAAGATGCGGGCGGCCTCACCTGGCCGCAGGGGCTGGCCGGACGATCCGGCCGCGATGCGCTGCGTCACCGCAAGCACCTCGCCGGCAGAGGACAGGCTGGCGCAGGCCAGCGCATAACCGTCCATCGAACTGTTGTCCTGGGGCGGCACCTGCAGACCGGACACCACGTCCTGCGCCAGCACACGACCATCGGCGTCGAACGTGGACACCGCCTGCACCTGCGTCAACGGCGTAGCCGACGCCAGCAGCCGCGCCAGCGCTTCATCGAGTGGCAACAAGGGCGGGCGGGACGTCGTCATGGGCTGGTTCTTGGGTTTCGAGAGGTGGTCAGGCAGCTGCGCCCTGCTCGCTCCGGCAGTGGGCGACGATGAAGGCCTTGATGGCGTCGAGATCGGGCGGCAGGGTCACGACCCGCTTGGGCAGGTTCTCGATGCCCTCGAAGGACGCCGGCCGCTGCGGCTCACGTCCCAGGGCTTCGACGATGGTGGCGGCGAACTTGATCGGCAAGGCGGTCTCGAGCACGATCATCGGGTATTGCGGATGCAGGTGTTCGCGCGCGACCTTGATGCCATCGGCGGTATGCGTGTCCACCATCTGCTGGCGATCGTTCCAGCATGCGCGAATCGTCGCGAGCCGGTCCGCATGGGTGCTGCGGCCACTGGCAAATCCATAGGTTGTCGCCGCCTGGGCAAACGCCGGATGGGCGCCGAGGTCGAAGACACCGTCGCCGACTCGGGAGAAGAAGAGCAGGAAACCCCGGAATCCATCGTTGAAGAAGCCACCGTTGAG
>CAXBDR010000181.1:0-9428 GCA_963974265.1 uncultured Rhodoferax sp. | reverse complement strand
GATGTACCAGCACATCTTCTGGTTCTTCGGGCACCCCGAGGTCTACATCATGATCCTGCCGGCCTTCGGCATCATCAGCCAGGTGGTCCCGGCCTTCGCTCGCAAGCGCCTGTTCGGCTACACCTCGATGGTGTACGCCACCTCGAGCATCGCGATCCTGAGCTTCGTGGTCTGGGCCCACCACATGTTCACCACTGGCATGCCGGTGACGGGCCAGCTATTCTTCATGTACGCGACGATGCTGATCGCCGTGCCCACGGCGGTGAAGATCTTCAACTGGATCGCCACCATGTGGCAGGGCTCGATGACCTTCGAGACGCCGATGCTGTTCGCGGTGGGCTTCATCTTCGTGTTCACGATGGGGGGTTTCACCGGACTGATCCTGGCGATGGCGCCGATCGACATCCAGTTGCAGGACACCTACTACGTGGTGGCGCATTTCCACTACGTGCTGGTGGCCGGCTCGCTGTACGCGATGTTTGCCGGCGTCTACTACTGGATGCCCAAGTGGACGGGCGTGATGTACAACGAGACCCGCGGCAAGATCCACTTCTGGTGGTCGCTGATCGCGTTCAACATCACCTTCTTCCCGATGCACTTCCTGGGCCTGGCCGGCATGCCGCGCCGTTATGCCGACTACCCGATGCAGTTCGCCGACTTCAATGCGGTCGCATCCGTGGGCGCCTTCGCGTTCGGTATCGCACAGGTGTATTTCTTCTTCTTCATCGTGCTCCCGTGCATGATGGGCAAGGGCGAGAAGGCGGCCCAGAAACCCTGGGAAGGCGCCGAAGGCCTGGAGTGGGAAGTGCCGTCGCCGGCGCCGTTCCACACCTTCGAGAACCCACCCAAGCTGGACGCCACGGCGACCCGCATCGTCAGCTGATCGACGGACAAGCCACGACCATGAGCCCCGAACAGAAGAAGTCCAACCTGCGCCTGGCATTGATCCTGGCGTCGGTGGCGATCGTCTTCATGCTGGGCATCATCGTCAAGATGGCGTTCCTGGGAGGTTGAGCCATGCGCCGCCGCTACCAGAACCTGACCATGGCGCGCAAGCTGCTGGTCGTGGCCGCGGCCATGCTGGCCTTCGGTTACGCGCTCGGTCCGCTGTACAACGCCATCTGCAACATCACCGGCATCAACGTGCTGGCGCTGGGCGACCGCAACATTCCCGGCGCCACCTCCAGTGTCGCGGCGAACAGCCAGATCGACACCAGCCGCACGATCACCGTCGAGTTCGACGCCAATGCCCGCGGCCCCTGGACCTTCAAGCCCGAGCGCCGTTCGGTCCAGGTCCATCCGGGTGAACTGGCCACCGTGGTCTACGAGTTCCAGAATGCCCAGGATCGCCGCATGGCGGCCCAGGCCATTCCGAGTTACGCGCCGCGCCAGGCGGGTCCGCATTTCAACAAGCTCGAGTGTTTCTGCTTCAACCAGTACACGCTCGAGCCCGGCGAGAAGAAAAGCTGGCCGGTGGCCTTTGTCATCGACCCCAAGATTTCGCGCGACGTCACGACGATCACCTTGTCGTATACCTTCTTTGAAGTGGGTGGACCGGTGCCGCCTGCCCCCGACTCCACGGCAGCCGTGAAGCTGCCCGAGCCGCTGGCGCCGAGCAAGGCCGGCACATGAGCGCGCAGCACAGACCATCCGGCGGCGCCGCGCAGGCTTCGGCCTGGAACACGGCCAAGACCATTGCATGGTCGTTCTTCGGCGTGCGCCGGCGCAAGGACCATGAACAGGAAGGCACGCACATCAATCCGATCCACGTGCTGGTGGCCGGGTTTGTCGGTGTCTTCGTGCTGGTTGCGGGATTGATCGTGCTGGTGAACTGGGTCGCGGCCTGAGCGCGCGAGCTGGAATCGGAATCAAGTCAACGGAATATTGAATCGAGAGCCTGGAGCAGAAATGAGTTCTTCATCCCATACCACCACGCCGTATTACTTTGTGCCCGGCCCGTCCAGCCATCCGGTGATGGCGTCCATCGGACTGTTTTTCGTGTTTTTCGGCCTGGGGCAATGGATCAACGGTGCCGCCTGGGGTGAATACTCGATGTATTTCGGCCTGGTCTGGTTGTTCGTGGTGCTGTTCCGCTGGTTCCGAGACGCCGTCGGTGAGAGCGAAAGTGGCGCCTATGGCAACAAGGTCGACCTGTCGTTCCGCTGGAGCATGAGCTGGTTCATCTTCTCCGAGGTGATGTTCTTCGGCGCCTTCTTCACCGCCCTGTGGTGGGCACGCGTGCACTCGGTACCGGCGCTCGGCAGCCTCGAGAATGCCTTGTTGTGGCCGGATTTCAAGGCCGTCTGGCCCAGTGTCGTGGCCGGTGCAACCGCATCGCCGGCCGGCATCGTCGAGCCGTTCCAGACCATGGGCCCGTTCTGGCTGCCCACGATCAACACGGCCTTGTTGCTGAGTTCGGGCGTGACCCTGACCATCGCCCACCATGCCTTGCAGGCGGGCCAGCGCAGCAAGACCATCGCGTTCATGTGGCTGACCGTGCTGCTGGGCGTGACCTTCCTCGGTGTGCAGGGATACGAATATTTCCATGCCTACACCGACCTGAACCTCAAGTTGTCGTCCGGTGCGTTCGGTTCGACATTCTTCATGCTGACGGGATTCCACGGATTCCACGTGTTCGTGGGCATGTTGATGCTGCTGTTCATCACGCTGCGACTGCAAAAAGGCCATTTCACGCCGGAGCGTCATTTCGGCTTCGAAGGCGCAGCCTGGTACTGGCACTTCGTCGACGTGGTCTGGCTGGGCCTGTACGTGCTGGTCTACTGGCTCTGACGGCGCATCGCCGTGCCCGATCAACCAGGCCGCGTTGCGGCCTGGTTCATTTTCCGGCCGGTATGCCGGTCGGCTGGATGTATCCGAGCTTCCAGGCGACAAGCACGCAGATGAACAGCACGATGGAAAAGCCGACCCGGAACGCCAGTGCACGTGCCATGTGACCGGATCTCGAACCCGCTTCGCGACCGCCACCCCGCAGCATGAAATACAGGGCGGCAGCCAGGCTGCCGATGATGGCCAGGAAGGCGAGGATGACAAGGTACATCATGGTGGCTGATTATCCGATGGCAAAGTCCGCGCTGACGACCCGCTTCTGGGTGATCGCCGGTGCGGCGCTGCTGGGTGCGTTCATCACACTGCAACTGGGGTTCTGGCAGTTGGATCGGGCTGCGCAGAAGCAGGCGTTGCAGGCGGACATCGACATGCGTGCGGCCTTGCCGCCACTGGACACGGCCGCCGTCGGCGGTTCGGGGGAGACGAGCCATTGGATGCACCGGCGTGTCAGCCTGCGCGGACGCTGGCTGGACCGGCATACCGTGTACCTGGAGAACCGGCAGATGGATGGCAAGCCCGGGTTCTATGTGCTGACGCCGCTGCAACTCGACGGCACTGCGCAGGTCGTGCTGGTGCAGCGCGGCTGGGTGCAGCGCCACTTCAACGACCGGACCGCCTTGCCCGAACTGCCGCAAGCCGATGGCTTGGTGCAGGTCGATGGTCGAATCGCCCCGCCTCCAGCCAAGCTTTACGCATTCGAAGCCCGGGAGCAGGGCAAGATCCGGCAAAATCTCGACTTGGCCGGCTTTGCACAGGAAACCGGCCTGCCATTGGCCGAATATTCCGTTCTGCAGACCGGCCCGCAAGGCGACGGCCTGCTCCGGGACTGGGCTGCGATCCAGACCGGGGTCGCCAAGCACCATGGCTATGCATTTCAGTGGTTTGCCCTCAGCGGGTTGATCACGAGTCTCTTTATCTGGTTTCAAATTGTCCGACGCATCTTCATCATCCGCTGACCTGCCACGCCCCGGCCACGACGACCAGCCTTTGGGCCTGACGGTGCATGCCATGCCTGCGCTGGCCGAGGTGGGTGTCACCGAACGGCGCACCCGTGCCGGCCGATGGAAGATGATGGTCGTGTTTCTGATGTGTGCCGCGCCGGTGGTCGCTTCGTATTTCGCCTACTATGTCTGGCGGCCCGAGGCGCGCAGCGTCTTCGGTACATTGATCGACCCGCAACGACCCCTGCCGGACATGGTGGGTACGGCGCTCGACGGCACGACGGTCAACCTGCGTGAGCTCAAGGGCCAGTGGCTGCTGCTCACCGTCGCCGGTGGCGCCTGCGATGCGGCCTGCCAGCAGTACCTGTACATGCAGCGCCAGTTGCGCGAAAGCCTGGGCAAGGACAAGGACCGTGTCGACAGGGTGTGGCTGATCAACGACGACGCGCCGGTGGCCGATGCCTTGATGCCGGCACTTGAGCAGGCCACGGTGTTGCGCGTGCCGCCGGCCGCGTTGGCCCAATGGCTGGCCGCCGACGGGGGCAATGCCTTGTCCGCCCATCTGTACCTGGTCGATCCGCTGGGCAACTGGATGATGCGGTTCCCGGCGGGACTCGACATGGCGGGTGCGGCCAAGGCCAAGCGCGACATCGGGCGGGTGCTGCGGGCCAGCGCGTCCTGGGACACGGCGGGACGTTGACATGTGTTGCCCCATGGCTGGCGCCGATCGTCCCCGCACCTGTCCGCCCTGGCCGGCGGCATGGCTGCGCATGTGCCGTGCGCTCGTGCTGCCTGGAGTGCCCCGATGAGCGAACCCGCCGCCGTGGACCTGGCGCCCATTCTTCAGATCCTGCTCGCGGGCGCGGCCCTGGCCGCCGTCGCGCTGGCCTGGTTGCAGCTGCGCGCGCGCAAACAGTCTCCCGCCCACTGGTTGCGGGCCGTGACCGTGCTCACGCTGTTCCTGACTTTCGACCTGGTGCTGTTCGGCGCATTCACCCGGCTGACGGACTCCGGCCTTGGATGTCCGGACTGGCCGGGCTGTTACGGCAGTGCCAGCCCGGTCGGCGCCCGTGCCGACATCACGGCGGCCCAGGCCGCGATGCCCAGCGGGCCGGTGACCCACCACAAGGCCTGGATCGAGATGGTCCACCGCTACATGGCCACCGGCGTGGGCGCGCTGATCCTGGTGCTGACGGTGTTCAGCTGGCGCCAGCGCCTGCGTGCAGGCCCGGGCGCATTGACCCTCAACCCCTGGTGGCCCACCGCGACGCTGGTCTGGGTCTGCGTACAGGGCGCGTTCGGTGCCCTGACCGTCACGATGAAGCTTTTTCCGGCCATCGTGACCTTGCACCTGCTCGGCGGCTTGTTGTTGCTGGCCTTGCTGGCGATGCAGGCGCAGTGGCAGACCCGTGCGCTGGCAGGCACGCCGCCTTTGTCGGTCGATGCCGGCACGCGTGTGTTCCTGTTGCTGGCCAGTGGCCTGCTGGTGCTGCAACTGGCCCTGGGGGGCTGGGTCAGCACGAATTACGCGGTGCTGGCCTGCACCGACTTCCCGACCTGCCAGGGCAGCTGGTGGCCGAGCATGCGCTTCGACGAGGGCTTCGAGATCTGGCGCTCGCTGGGCATGACGGGTGAAGGCACGGTGATCTCCTTTGCGGCACTGACCGCCATCCATTACGTTCACCGCCTGATGGCTTATGTCGTGTTGCTGGTGCTGGCCTTGCTGGCCTGGCGTCTCGCACGGTTCGACGGCATGCGGCACCTGGCACGCTGGATCGGCGTGTTGGCCACGTTGCAGCTGGCCACGGGCCTGGGCAACGTGGTGCTGGGCTGGCCGTTGATCGCCGCCCTGCTGCACACAGGAGGCGCCGCAGCCCTGGTGGTCGTGATGACCTGGGCGCTGGCGTCGACCCGGGTTGCGCATGAGACCTCGCCCAGCCGGGTTGCGATGCCACTGGGGAGCCTGCGATGAATGGCGAGTCGACCTCGACCACGGGCACCGCGGCCGGATCCGGCGTGTCGGTCTACCGCCAGTTCATGGCCTTGACCAAACCGCGGGTCATCCAGCTGATCGTGTTTTGCGCGCTGATCGGCATGGTGCTGGCCGTGCCGGGTGCGCCATCGTGGCCGCAGGTGCTGCAGGCCGCGGTCGCATGCCTGGGCATCTGGCTGGTCGCTGCGGCGGCGGCCGCGTTCAACTGCATCGTCGAGCAGCGCATCGACGCCAAGATGAAACGCACCGCGTGGCGCGCGACGGCGCGGGGCGAGCTGAGCAACCGCCAGACGCTGCTGTTTTCCGGCGTGTTGTGCGGCGTGGGTTCGGCCATCCTGTATGTCTGGATCAATCCGCTGACGATGTGGCTGACCTTTGCCACCTTCGTCGGCTACGCGATGATCTACACCGTCATCCTCAAGCCACTGACGCCGCAGAACATCGTCATTGGCGGGGCTTCGGGCGCGATGCCGCCGGTGCTGGGATGGGCCGCGATGACGGGCGATGTCGGCCCCGAGGCGCTGATCCTGTTCCTGATCATCTTCCTGTGGACCCCGCCGCATTTCTGGGCCCTGGCCTTGTACCGTGTGGAAGACTACCGCAAGGCCGGCCTGCCGATGTTGCCGGTGACCCATGGCAGCGAGTTCACGCGCCTGCAGATCCTGCTGTACACCGCCGTGTTGTTCGCCGCCTGCCTGTTGCCCTTCGTCTATGGCATGAGCTCCTGGCTCTACCTGGCGGCGGCCATCGTGCTGGGCGCCGGCTTCTGCCTGCATGCGTTCTGGCTGTGGCAAGACTACTCCGACGCGCTGGCGCGCCGCACCTTCCGTTTTTCGCTGTACCACCTGAGCCTGTTGTTTGCCGCCTTGCTGGTGGACCACTATCTGATCTGACCAACCCGCTGCCGTCACGCCATGACCACCCCGCGTCCGTTTCTCCGCCTCTGTGCTTCCCTTGTCATGCTGCTGGCCTCGGCCGCCATGGTGTCCGGCTGTTTCGACAACAAGCCGTCCTTTGTCTCGATCGACGTCACGGGAGCCGATTACGCGCGTGACTTCCAGTTGCCCGATGCCGACGGCCGGGAGCGCAGCCTCAAGGATTTCGCCGGCAAGGTCGTCGTGGTCTTCTTCGGCTATACCCAGTGCCCCGATGTCTGCCCGACCACGATGAACGAACTGGCCGAGATCCGCAAGCTGCTGGGCAAGGACGGCGAGCGGCTGCAAGGGGTTTTCGTCACCGTCGATCCGCAGCGCGACACGCCCGAGGTGCTCAAGGCCTATCTGGGCAACTTCGATCCCTCGTTTGTCGCCTTGCGCCCGAGTTCGCCGGAGCAGCTTGCCGCGATGGCCAAGGCCTTCAAGATCTACTACAAGCGGGTCGATGGCCGTACCGAGACCAGCTACACGATGGACCATTCGGCCGGCAGCTATGTCTACGACACGAAAGGGCAGTTGCGGTTGTTCACGCGTTACGGCATGGGCATCAAGCCGCTGGCCGGCGACATCGAGCAGTTGCTCAAGCAGGGTTCCTGACAGCAGCAATCACAACGCCGGCACCAGCCTGTCGAGAGGCCAGTGCCGGCGTGTGTGCGGGAACCGGTTTGTCGGCCGGGCCTGCCAGGCGTGTGGCCGGGCGTGCGACTCAGGCGTAGGCCGCGAGCGCCTTCTTCATCTTCTTCATGGCTGCCACTTCGATCTGGCGGATACGTTCGGCGCTCACGCCGTACTCGTCGGCCAGGTCGTGCAAGGTCATGCCGCCTGAGTTGTCGTCGTTGACCTTGAGCCAGCGCTCCTCGACGATGCGCCGGCTGCGGTCGTCCAGCGTGCCCAGCGCCGTCGCAATGCCGTCGGTGGCCATGGTGTCGCGCTGGCGAGATTCGATCACCGCCGTGGGTTCATGGTTGGTGTCGGTCAGGTAGGCGATCGGGCCGAAGGCGTGTTCACCGTCATCGGACGGCGCCGGGTCGAGCATCACGTCGCCGCCCGACAGACGGGTCTCCATCTCGATCACGTCCGAGCGTTTGACGTTGAGCTGCTCGGCCATCGCGTCGATCTGTTCCTCGTTCAGCGTCTCGCGGTGTGTGCCGGCATCGGCCGCCGCATCGTCGGACTTGAAACGCTGCTTCATCGAGCGCAGGTTGAAGAACAGCTTGCGCTGGGCCTTGGTCGTCGCGACCTTGACCATGCGCCAGTTCTTCAGGATGTATTCGTGGATCTCGGCCTTGATCCAGTGCAGCGCGTAGCTGACCAGGCGCACGCCCTGCTCCGGATCGAAACGCTTGACCGCTTTCATCAGGCCGATATTGCCCTCCTGGATCAGATCGCCATGCGGCAGACCGTAACCCAGGTACTGGCGCGACACGGAGACGACCAGGCGCAGATGCGACATCACGAGTTTTCCGGCAGCCTCAAGGTCGTTCTCGTCGCGCAGCTTGCGGGCGTACGATTGTTCCTGCTCCAGCGTCAGCATGGGAAGCCGGTTCACGGCGGAAATATAGGCGTCCAGATTGCCCAACGGGGGCACGACTGCCCACGGGTTGGCCAGGGCCACCGCGTTGTTCGTCATTCCGGTCTGGTTTGTCATCTGTTTCCTCCTGAGCCCATTCATCGATTGAATGTTAGCACTCTATGGGAGTGAGTGCTAAGCGAGAAGTTCAATCAAACCCATAGTCACAGGCTTGTTGACGCGACAAGGCCTCCACGACGCCCGCATGTCGGCCCGCCAGGCCCGATCGGAGGAAGATCGACCCGCATTTTCATGATGTGGATTCGAAACGGACAAACCGGCCAAAACCGATCCCGTCATCCAGTCGCTGGCGCCGCGCTTCAAGGCGGCCGCGGTTGCGGCCACGATGCGACTGCAACGGTGGGCGCGCGAGGCTGGCTGATCGGGGCCGGTCGCGATCGTCCGTAACTGCAATAAGCCGTCACCCCGTCCGGACATGGCCCGGTGCGCGGGAAGGCGTACCGGGTCTGGGCCACACTGGTGGCATGACCGCGGACGAACTGCTGGCCTGGATCGCCACCTACGACCATTGGGTGTATGCCTTGTTATTGGCATATGCCCTGGCCAAGACTGGCCCGCTGCCCATGGTGGCGGGTTTTGTCAGCGCGTCGGGGGCACTGCAGGCTCCGGTGGTGGTCGCCGTGGTGTTGATGGGGACGCTGGCCGGCAGCCAGCTGCGCTTTTTCATTGGCCGCGGTGGCGCGCCCTGGTTGTTCGAACGCTTCGCCGGACTGGCGCCATGGCTCGCGCTGGGTGCGGCCGGCGTCGAGCGTTACCGGCTGCTGCTATTGCCCTTGTACCGGTTTTCCAAGGGGACGTACAGCCTGGTCGGCCTGGGTGCGGGAGCGTCCCGGTTGCCTTGGCGGCGGTTCGTGTTGCTCGATGGTGCCGGTGCAGTGCTGTGGGCGGCCACGTCGGTGTCGCTGGGTTTTGCAATCGGTCAACTGGGCCATGTGGTCGACCCGCGCTGGGCTGCCTATGTCGGCCTGGGGCTGCTGGTGCTGGGCATATTGGCCGTGGCCGCATTCGGCGCACGTCTCAAGCGCCTGCTGCTGCCGATGGCCAACGAGGCCTTGTACGCCGCACAGGCGCGCCGCGCGCGGGCTGCCACCGCGGGGTGAATGGCGGGCGGGCGCGGCTGG
>CAXBDR010000180.1:0-9437 GCA_963974265.1 uncultured Rhodoferax sp. | reverse complement strand
AGGCGGATACACGATGACCTGGCTGCCGGGCTCCAGGCCGCCGCGGATCCAGGCCATGCTGCCGTTGCGCGCACCGAGCTGCACCGGCACCTGCCGCGCACGGCCCGCGTCGACGACAAACACCGCGTGACTGGCCGCCGCTGCAGGCGCGGCGGCACCGGGCTCGGCGGCGCCGGCCGGCAACGGGAACACGGCACTCACCGGCACCTGCACCACATCGTCCTCGCTCAGTGTGACGATGCGCACGCTGACCCGGTAGGCGTCGCCCAGCGCCTGCCACTGCGACCGCGGGCTGGTCAGGTCGATCACGACGCGCACCCGCTGCTCCTCGACGCCGAGCGCCGACACCTTGGTGAAGGCCGCCGGCTCGACGCTGCGCACGCGCCCTTCGAGCGTGCCCGGCCCGCCCCAGCGTTCGATCAACACCCGGCTGCCCGGCCTGGCGGCCAGCGCGTCGGTGGTCAGCAATTCGGCCACCACCTCCAGGTTGCCGGTGTCGCCGAGCTCGAGCAGCGGCGTGCCCAGTGCCACCGTCGCTTCGCTGGCCTGCAACACACGCAACACCTGGCCGGCCACCGGCGCGCGCACGGTGAACCGGCCCTGCCCGGCACCGGTCGCCCCCTGGCGCACCACGCCCAGGGCTGCGCGCGCCTGCTCCAGGTCGTGCGTGGCCATGCGGCGCTCGGCGGTGGCCGATTCGACCTCCCGTTCGGCGGCCAGCACGGCCAGTCGATCGGCCTCGAGCCGGGCCGGCGCGATGAAACCCTGCTGCGCCAGCTGGGCATTGCGCTGCGCATCGTTGCGCACCTGCTCGACCGCGACCTGGGCGCGTGCGATGCGCACGCCGGCACGCGCCACGTTGTCCTGCGCCGACGCCACGCGGGCCTGCACCTCGCGCTGGCTGCGTTCGTCCAGCATGGCCGGCAGCACCGGCAACAGATGGGCCAGCGGCGCGCCAGCCACCACCGCATCACCTTCCTTGAGCGTGATGCGCTCCAGCCGGCCGGCCAGCGGCGCCGACACGACATAACGGTCGGCCAGGCGGGTCTTGCCGTCTTCGTCGATGGTGGTCTCGAACAGGCCCCGGGTGACCGGCGCCAGCTCGACCTCCACCGGACGCGGCGCCAGGGCCCAGGCCAGCAACAACGCCAGCAGCGCGACGCTTGCGGCGAACATGAACCAGGTCTTGCGTTTCATGGATTCCTCATTCTCGTGTCTTGAGCGCCGCGACCATGTCGAGCCGGTCGATGCGCCGGCGCACCACCAGGGCGCTTGCCACTCCCGATACCAGCACCGCCATGCCGGCGATCGCATAGGTGCGCGGCTGTATCACCACCGGAAAATAGAACTGGTCCGATGCCGTCAGGTCCGCGATCAGGATCACCAGCCCGTACCCCATCACCATGCCCAGTGGCAAGGCGATGGCGATGCCGATCGCCATCTCGCCGAGCAGCAGGCCCGAGACCTCGGCGCGGGTGAACCCGAGCACGCGCAGGCTGGCCAGCTCCCAGGTGCGCTCGGCCAGTGCGATGCGCGCATTGTTGTAGACCACACCCACGGCGATCACCGCCGCGAACAGCGTCAGGATGGTGCTGATGATGCGGATGTTGCGCGCACTGATCTCCTCCATGTTGCGCAGCATCGTGGACTTGCTGAAGGTGCCGACAACACGCGGCATGCCCTTGGTGGCCTCGATCAGCGCCGGCTCGCTGCCGCGCTCGACCGCCAGCGAGAACTGCGAGGACCGGTCGCCTTCCTCGAGCAGCCGGTTCAGCGCGCGACGTTCCATGTAGGCGTTGAGGCCCATCATCTCGCGTGCCGTCGCGGCCAGCGGCACCTCCACGGCACGCTGGCGGCCTTCGAGCACCTCGACCCGGACCCGGTCGCCCACGCGCAGGTCGAGCTTGGCCGCAAGGCGGTCGGTCATGACCAGTCCGTCGCCGTGCAGGCGGCTGGCCTCGCGGTTGTCGGTGTCGATGATGCGGCGCAATTCCGGGTTGCGCTCGAAACCCTGGATCTGGCCGCGTTCGCCGAGGTGGCCGTTGACGAACCGCACCGGCGCGTCGCGCCCGGACTCGACCGCGATCACGCCGGGCAGCCGCGCCAGTTCGTGGCGCGCACTGTCGTCGACCGCCTCGGTCATCCAGACGATCACGTCGCTGCGCATGGCCAGGTTGAACTGCGAGTCGACCAGGAAGTCGATCGCGTCGCGGAAGAAGTTGCCCATCACGACGATGGCCACCGACGCGGCCACGCCGCCAATGGACAAGGACGTGCGCAGCGGCCGCCGCTCCATGTTGCGCAGGATCATGCGCAGCGCCGGCGTGATGCACGTGATGCCCAGGCGCTCGACCAGTGTGCGCCGGTAGCGTCCCGGCGCTGGCGGATGCATGGCCTCGGCCGGCGCCAGGCGCACCGTGGCCAGGATGGCATTGAGCGTGCCCAGCACCGCCGTGCCGACGGTGATGCCGATGCTCACGACCAGCAGCCAGGCCGGCATCACATGCACGAAACCGGGCAACTGGAACGACTCGGCATACAGGCCGGTGAACAAGCCGCCGAGCCAGTCGCCGAACGGCACACCGATCAGCAGGCCGCCCAGCACGATCAGCAGCACCATCTTCAGGTAGTGCGCGCCGATGCTGCGGTTCGGATAACCCAGCGCCTTGAGCGCGGCGATCTGCTCGCGCTGCGTGGCCACCAGGCGCGACACCACCACGTTGAGCAGAAAGGCGGCGACCCCCAGGAAGATCGACGGCAACAAGGTGCCGATCACGTATTGGCTCTTGATCTCGGCGTCGAGCATGGCGTTGGACGGCTGGTCCGCGCGGCCGTAGGCTTCGCGGCCGCCATACCGCGAGATGCGGCGCGAGACCTGTTCCACCACCGCGCGCTCCGAGGCACCCGGCGCGAGCTTGATGGCGACGCGGTTGAAGGCGCCGTCCATGTCGTAGGCCGCGGCCAGCGTGTCGCGCGGCAGCCAGAACACGCCAAAGCCACGCTGGTCCGGGCTGCCCATCAGGCCGGCGAACACGAACTCGGGCGACAACGCGATGCCGACCACGGTCAGGGCCCGGCGTTTGCCATTGACCTGGGCCCACAGTTGCGCGCCGGGCTGCAGGCCGCGCGCATCGGCAAAACCCGCCGACACCAGCACGGGAATGCGGCGGTCACTGACGGACGCCTCATCGAGACCGCGGCCATTGCGCACCATGACCTGGTTCATGCGCGAATGCGCGCGCGGATCGACGCCGATCAGTTGGCCGATCACCGGATCGGCCAGGCCATCGATCTCGACCCGCACGATCTGCTCGACCGTGGTCTGCACGTCGGCCACGCCCGGCACCTCGCGCAGCACCGCCTCGAGCGCGTTCGGCGCACGCTTGACGCTGGCGAACACGTCGGCGAAACGCGCCTGGGCATAGAACCGGTCGCGCGCCAGCGCCAGCGACTCCACCGCCGACAGGCTGGTGATGAAGCCGCCGATGCCACTGGCCACGACCAGCGCAATCGTCAGCGCCTGGCTCCACATCAGGCGCAGGTCGCGCAAGAGCTTGCGGTCCAGCGACTTCACCGCGGTACCTCGAACGAGTCGGCACGCATCACCACGACAACTCCGACGGGCTGATCTTGTGCGTGTTGATCTCGACGTTCTGGATCCGCCCGTCTCCCAGGTGGATCACCCGGTCCGCCATGCCGGCGATCGCGGCGTTGTGCGTGATGACGACCGCGGTGGTGCCGAGTTCGGCGTTGATGCGCGCGATCACCTCGAGCACCAGCTTGCCGGTCTTGTAGTCCAGCGCACCGGTCGGCTCGTCGCACAACAACACCGCCGGGCGCTTGACGATGGCGCGCGCGATCGCCACGCGTTGCTGCTCGCCGCCCGAGAGCTGGGCCGGAAAATGGTCGCGCCGCGGCGTCAGGCCGACCATGTCGATGGCGTCGTCGATCGGCATGGGGTCTTCGGCAATGTCGGTCACCAGCGCCAGGTTCTCGCGCACCGTCAGGCTCGGGATCAGGTTGTAGAACTGGAACACGAAACCGACATGTTCGCGCCGGTAGGTGGTCAGTTCGCTCTCGTTGGCGTCCGTCAGCACATGGTCGCCGAAACGCACCTCGCCGCGCGTGGGCACGTCCAGCCCGCCCAGGATGTTGAGCAGCGTCGACTTGCCGCTGCCCGATGCGCCGAGCAACACGACGAACTCGCCGCGGCGGATCTCGAGATCGATGTCGCGCAAGGCATGCACCTGCAACTCGCCCGTGCCGTACACCTTGGCCAGGCCGTGCGCGGAAAACACGACCTCCGCCGGCGGCTGCGCGTCGGTTTCGGCAACAGGGATGGCGGATGCCGTGGTCATGGGCTGGTTCGATGGATGGCTGGACGAAAGGAGACTCGCACACCGAAGCGAGTCGCGCGGATGCACCCACGGATCCGGCACGGCGACACCCGGCATGTGTGACGCATACCAGTCTACGACCCTCGCGCTGCGGTTACTTGATCCGCGTCAAGGCCGCATGATGCATCCGGACCCTGCCGCCACCGGCGCCGGAACTAGCGGCCGGCCGCGCCTTCCAGCCGCTGCGAAATCGTGCGCGCAGCCACGAGTAGCGGCTCGAGCATGGTGTCCTGCATCACCCGGGCACTGGTACGGTTGGCCTGCCCGCTGATGTTCAGCGCCGCCACCATCTGGCCCGATCGGTTCACGATCGGGGCGGCCAGCGACACCAGGCCTTCCTCCAGTTCCTGATTCACCAGCGACCAGCCCTGGCGCCGGGCCTGCGCGATACGGCTGGCCAGCTCCGGCACCTCGGTCAGGGTATGGCGGGTGCGCTGTGTGCGCTCCGAGGCCTCCAGGCAGGCCAGCATGTCGTCCTGCGGCAGCGCCGACAACAACATGCGGCCCATCGAGGTGCAATAGGCCGGCAGGCGCGAACCCACGCCCAGGCTGATGCTCATGATCTTGCGCGTGGGCACACGCATCACGTAGACGATGTCCGTGCCGTCGAGCACGGCGGCCGAGCAGGACTCGTGCACCTGCGCGACAAGGTCCTCCATGATGGGCTCGGCCAGGTTCCAGATCGGCATCGACGACAGGTAGGAAAAACCCAGGTCCAGGATGCGCGGGCTCAGGCTGAACCACTTGCCGTCGCTGCGCACATAACCCAGCGCCTCGAGCGTGAGCAGGATGCGCCGCGCGCCGGCCCGGCTCAGCCCGCTGCGCGCGGCCACCTCGCTCAGCGTCTGGCTCGGCGCGCTGGCGCTGAACGAGCGGATCACCTCGAGCCCGCGCGCGAACGACTGCACATAACCGTCGCCGGGCTTGAGATTCGCAACACGGGCGGACGCGGTGTTTGCCATGGGAATCACTTTCTCCTAGAATTCATTATACGAACACATGTTCGAATGTCGAACATTTTCCCGCGCAGGCGGCCTGCGCCTGGCAAGCCCTGAAACCCATTCGCCATCCCGTACGGAGACTCCCGGATGATCAACAAGATTGCGCGCTCTGTCGCCGACGCCCTGGCCGATGTGCGCGACGGCTCCACCGTGATGATCGGCGGCTTCGGCACCGCCGGCATCCCCAACGAGCTGATCGACGGCCTGATCTCGCAGGGCGCCCGGGACCTGACCCTCGTCAACAACAACGCCGGCAACGGCGAGACCGGCCTGGCCGCGCTGCTCAAGGCCGGCCGGGTGCGCAAGATCATCTGCAGCTTCCCGCGCCAGGTCGACAGCCAGGTGTTCGACGGCCTGTACCGCAGCGGCAAGCTCGAACTCGAGCTCGTGCCCCAGGGCAACCTGGCCGAGCGCATCCGCGCCGCCGGCGCCGGCATCGGCGCGTTTTTCTCCCCCACCGGCTACGGCACCGAACTGGCGAAAAATGCCGACGGATCGCCCAAGGAAACACGCGAGATCAACGGCAGGCACTACGTGCTGGAGATGCCGATCCATGCCGACCTGGCGCTCATCAAGGCCGAGCGCGGCGACCGCTGGGGCAACCTGACCTACCGCAAGGCAGCGCGCAATTTCGGCCCGGTGATGGCCACGGCCGCGCGCAAGACGGTGGCCACGGTGCACGAGGTGGTCGAACTCGGCGCGCTCGACCCGGAGGCCATCGTCACCCCGGGCATCCATGTGCACCAGATCGTGTTGATCGACCGCGTGGCCACCCAGGCCGGCGGTGCAAGAAAGGCCGCCTGAGATGAACTACCAGAAACGCAGCAAGGACCAGCTCGCCCGGCGCGTGGCGCAGGACATCTTCGACGGCGCCACCGTCAACCTCGGCATCGGCATGCCGACGCTGGTGGCCAATCACATTCCACCGGACCGCGAGGTGCTGCTGCACAGCGAGAACGGCATCCTGGGCATGGGCCCGGCGCCAGCCGAGGGCCGGGAAGACTACGACCTCATCAACGCAGGCAAGCAACCCGTGACCCTGCTCGCCGGCGGCGCCTATTTCCACCATGCCGACAGCTTTGCGATGATGCGCGGCGGCCACCTGGACATCTGCGTGCTCGGCGCGTTCCAGGTCTCGGCCACCGGCGACCTGGCCAACTGGCACACCGGCGAGGCCGATGCGATTCCGGCCGTCGGCGGCGCCATGGACCTGGCCGTCGGCGCCAAGCAGACCTGGGTCATGATGGACCTGATGACCAAGCAGGGCCAGAGCAAGGTCGTGGCACACTGCAGCTACCCGCTGACCGGCATAGCCTGCGTCAAGCGCATCTACTCGGACCTGGCCACGCTGGCCTGCACGCCGCAGGGCCTGCGGCTCATCGACAAGGTCGAGGGCCTGGAACACTTTGAGCTCGAACGCCTGGTCGGCCTGCCGATCGCCACCTGAACCCCTGATCGCCGTCGCTCACGCGCGGCTTGCACAAATCAACCCTGGAGCCACCATGACCCGACACGCCTTCATCTGCGACGCCATTCGCACCCCCTTCGGCCGCTACGGCGGCGCGCTGAGTTCGGTGCGCACCGACGACCTCGGTGCGATCCCGATCAAGGCCTTGATGGCACGCAACGCCAAGGTCGACTGGCAGGCCGTCACCGACGTCATCTACGGCTGCGCCAACCAGGCCGGCGAGGACAACCGCAACGTCGCACGCATGTCCGCGTTGCTGGCCGGCCTGCCGATCGAGGTTCCCGGCTCCACCGTGAACCGCCTGTGCGGCTCCGGCCTGGACGCCATCGGCACGGCGGCCCGCGCCATCAAGGCCGGCGAAGCCGCGCTGATGATCGCCGGCGGCGTCGAGAGCATGAGCCGCGCGCCCTTCGTCAGCCCGAAGGCCGAATCCGCGTTCAGCCGCAGCAACGCGGTCTACGACACCACCATCGGCTGGCGATTCGTCAACAAGCTGATGAAGGCCCAATACGGTGTCGACTCCATGCCCGAGACCGCCGAGAACGTGGCCACCGACTACGGCATCGAGCGCGAGGCCCAGGATCGCATGGCCCTGGCCAGCCAGCGCAAGGCGCTGGCGGCGCAGAAGGCCGGTTATTTCGATGCCGAGATCACGCCGGCCGCGGTGCCGCAACGCAAGGGCGACCCGGTCGTCGTCAACCAGGACGAACATCCGCGCGACACCTCGCTGGAATCCCTCGCCCGGCTCAAGGGCGTGGTGCGCCCGGACGGCAGCGTGACCGCCGGCAATGCCAGCGGCGTCAACGACGGCGCCTGCGCGCTGCTGCTGGCCGATGAAACCAGCGCCGCGAAACACGGACTGACGCCGCGCGCCCGCGTCGTCGGCATGGCCACGGCCGGCGTGCCGCCGCGCATCATGGGCATCGGGCCGGCGCCGGCCACGCAGAAGGTGCTCGCACTCACGGGCCTGACGCTGGCCCAGATGGACGTGATCGAACTCAACGAGGCCTTTGCCGCCCAGGGCCTGGCCGTGCTGCGCGACCTCGGCCTGCAGGACGACGACCCGCGCGTCAACCCCAACGGCGGCGCCATCGCGCTCGGCCATCCGCTGGGCGCCAGCGGTGCGCGCCTGGCCACGACGGCGATCAACCAGTTGCACAAGAGTGGCGGTCGTTATGCGTTGTGCACGATGTGTATCGGCGTCGGACAAGGCATCGCGGTGGTGCTCGAACGCGTCTGAACGCAGGGGCCCGGCACGCGCCGCGCAAGCGCGTGTGCGCGGATTACCCCATGTTGCGTCACCCCCCCGAACCAGGGGGGTCGACCGCCTTCCCCTGTCGCGCCCAGGTCGCTAAGATTTTCGGAATTGCCGCGCGTCGCGTCACTCTCCGGAAACCCCGGGGGTTCGCTCGATGTGGCCGGACCCACGAAATGCAAGGTATCAGGGGGGGGGGAACACAATGCATCCATGGAGGACGCGCCTGGCCGCCGTCGTGCTGGCCTGTTGCGCAGCGGGATCGACCCACGCAGCGACAAGCCTGACCTACACCCGCACCGACCTCCCCGATACCGTCGTCGGCCAGGACGCCTGGCGTCACACCTATACGTTCAGCGGCGCACTCGACCCGTTCCAGGGCCTGACGCTGATCTACGACCACACCCGTTTTGCCGACCTGCAACTGGGCAGCGTCGACGCGGTCTTCAGTGGCTTCGTCATCCAACCCGATACCGGCCTGGCCGCGGACGGGCTGGTCGAACTGACGGCCATGGGCGCGCTTGCACCCACGTTCAGCACGCAGTTCGACCTCGACTTCGTGCGGACTGGCACCTTGGCCGACCAGCACCCTTACGAGGTGTTCGACGACGGATTCAACGTGATCGCCAGTGGCAACGCGACGCTGGCACCGGTACCCGAACCCTCGATCGCCGCACTGATGGTGTCGGGCATCGTCCTGGTGGCGGCATGGCGCAGGCGCAGCGCCACGCCACCGTCCTGATCCGCAGCATCGCGCTGGGTCGCTGACCTGCAGCGGCCGCGCGCCGGTTTCAACCCGGCCTGCATCGCGCGCAACAGATCCTTCACGCCCCGACCGCGCACGATCAGGCCCCTGTCCCCGCTCGCGTACACGGGGCGAAGGAGAGAACATGGTCCATCGCGCGAAGGCACGCCGCCGGCCCCCCCGCCCCAGTCGCCTGTTGCTGCAACTCGTGGCGCGCCTGGGGGCCTGGATGCGCGCCTGGCGACAGGCACGTGCCTGGGCCTGGCGCCGACCGGCACGCCGGCCCACTCCACGCACCCGGATGCATTTCGAGAGCTTCGAGCCGCGCGTGTTGTTGTCGGCCGACCTGGTGCCGGCGGTCCCGGAGACGGATCCGTCGACCACCCCCGCGCAATACCAGCACATCGACGCTGACGGCGGCACGCCGGTCACGATCCGCTGGGATGGCAGCCGCAGCGGCGACGGCGTCGCAGCGTTGTCCGCCACCGGCACCACCCTCTTCGAAGACGACGACGGCACCGTGGCCGAGTTGCAGGTGTCCGGCCCTGGCAGCGCCAGCTGGCAGGTCGCC
>CAXBDR010000179.1:0-9464 GCA_963974265.1 uncultured Rhodoferax sp. | reverse complement strand
CCGCACCTTCCGTGTCTCGGTGTTGGGCGGCTTCGTGACGCGGCTGGCCGTGGGTGGCATGCCTTTCCTGCTACCCCTGCTGTACCAGGTCGGCATGGGCTTGCCGGCCTGGCAATCCGGCTTGCTGATGATGCCGGCCGCCGCCGCGGCCATGGGCATGAAGGTGATTGCCACCGCCTTGTTGCGGCGTTATGGCTTTCGGCGAGTGTTGACGGTCAACACCGTGCTGGTCGGCTGCACCGTGGCCGCCTATTCCCAGGTCGGTGCGGGGACGCCGATACCGGTCATCGTCGGCATCGGCCTGTTGCTGGGGCTGTTCAACTCCCTGCAATATTCCAGCATGAACTCCATGGCGTATGCCGACATCGACGCCGCCGACGTCTCCATGGCCAGCACGATGGCCAGCACCATGCAGCAGATGTCGATGAGTTTCGGCCTGGCGCTGGGTTCGCTGGTGACCGGCTTCTACCTCTCCGGCCTGCCCCAGACCGACCGGCTGGCGGTGACCGGCGCCTTGCACCATGCCTTCCTGACGCTGGCCGTGATGACGGTGTTGTCGTCGCTGTCGTTTCGCAGCCTGCGCGACGACGACGGCGAAAGCGTCAGCCGCGGCGCGGGCTGATGACATGGCCCGGCAGTCCGGGCCTGGCCGTCATCGTTGCCGTCGGCAAGCCGGCGCACGCCAGTAGTCGAAGGCGGCCTGCTGCAACTGGTGGGACAGCGCCGATGCGCCGACCATGGGCTGGACCATGACACCATTGCGACCGGGTTCGATCAGCACTGCGCCGATGCCTGGACCCAGCGGGTCCGGCGCGAAAACCTGGTTGCGCCTGCCGTCATGGACTACCAGGCGATCGGCATACACGGTTTGCATCCGGTGCGGCATCGAACCCAGGCAACGTTGCGTGTCCGCCAGCGCGAAACCCACATGGGCCCGGGCCTCGGCCGCGCCTTCGACCGAGGCGTCGCGTGCGTCGGGCGGCAGCAACGCATAGACCGTGGGGCCGGAGAGCGTGTGTTGCACTTCGACGACGGCTCCAGGGGATGGCGCCACGGTTTGCCCAGGCGGTGGCGATGTGCAGGCGACGAGCCACAGGCACATCAAGCCGGTCACCAACTGCTGCAGGCTCTTGCGCCAGCCACCTGGCCGGCCTATCGGTCGCATCATCGTGTGCAGCCCGCGCAGGGGTCGTCGCGACTCATGGATACCGGTCGCGGGGCAGTTCGAAGTGCGGCCCGTCGATGAATGCGCGTTGTCCGGCCCGTCGGCGCCGCGCGACATAACCCGCCACCAGGTCCTCGGGTGGCTCGGTGGACGCCAGGAAGTCGATATCCCATGCGCCACCCCAGCGCAGCGGCGTGTCGCGCTCCTGTGCCGCAAGCCGCATCGCATCGGCAATGTGGTAGATCGGTGGCCATTCCCAGCGCAGCTTGCCGTTGATGTACGGCACGAGGTCGACCGCATGCCCGGTGATGTGGCGCGAGTTCAGCGTCTGGCTGGCGCCGCCGGAGACCAGGCGCTGCTGTTCGGCCAGCGTCCGGATGCCGTCGTGCACCGAGAAATCCTGGATCGTCAACACGATCGCCCGCTGCACGATCGCGACCAGATCCGGATGGACGCCCTTGAGTTCGGCCCGCGATCGGGTGCCCAGAGTGAAGTCGGACATGCGCGTCTCCCAAAGAGGTTCATGCTATCGCGCAATGACGCGATTGACCAGCGCATGGTGGCGGGCAGCGGAATCGGGGCACCCGCGCGGCTTATTCGACCTTGATGTTGGCGCGCCGAACGACCTCGCTCCAGCGGGCGATGTCCTTCTTCATGTGGTCCTCGAAGCCCTTCGGTGTCGATGCGGTGGCGTCCGTACCCATGGGCTTGAGCGAAGCCAGGTAGTCGGCATCGCCCAGGATGCGCTGCGTCTCGGCGTTGAGCCGGTCGATGATGGCCGGGGGTGTGCCCAGCGGCGCGGACAGGCCGGTCCAGGAACTGGCATCGAAGCCCGGCAACCCGCTCTCGGCGATGGTCGGAATGTCGGGCGCAGCCGATGAACGCCTGGCCGACGTGACGCCCAGGGCGCGCAGCTTGCCGCCGCGTACCTGGGCCAGCGCATTGGGAATGGTCTCGAGCATCATCGAAACCTGGCCGCTGAGCAGGTCGGGCATCGCGGCGCTGCCACCTTTGTAAGGGACGTGCACGATGTCGATGTCGGCACTGGACTTGAACAACTCACCGAACAGGTGCGAGGCAGAGCCGTTGCCGACGCGAAATTGAGCTTGCCTGGATTCGCCTTGGCATAGGCGATCAGTTCGGCGACGCTGTTTGCCGGTACCGACGGATGCACGAGCAACACGTTGGTGAGCGTATGCAACATGCCGATCGGCGCCAGGTCCTTGACCGGATCCGTCTTGCGACCCGGATACAGGGCGGGCCCGATGCCGTGGGTGCCGTTGGTGGCGAACAGGATGGTGTAGCCGTCCGGAGCGGCGTTCTTCACGACATCCATGCCGATCACCCCGCCGGCGCCGGGTCGGTTCTCGACCACGATGGTGGTCTTGAGCCCTTCGGACATGGACTTGCCCACGGCTCGCGCCAGCGCGTCGGACGAGCCGCCGGGCGCGAATGTGACGACCAGGCGGATGGGTTTGTCCGGATAGGACTGAGCTGCGGCGGGCGTGGCGGCTAGCGTTGCACATGCCGTCGCGAGTGTGAGAACGCTAGACTTGAAGAAGGACATCTGCATCGGGACTCCAGGAAGTGGTGTGGGCCATGGCGTGCAAGGATTGCGCCAGAGCGACAGCGGGGATGTCTCATTTTGCGGTTTCGTGGCGGTTTCACGCGTCGCAGGATGCACTACCAGATATGCGCGGCGTGCATACGACGCCAAGGGCCGGGCAGGGCAGCGGAACGGAGAACGTGCGTGGAACTCGAACAGCTGAAATATTTCATCCAGGTGGCCGAACACGGCAGCTTCTCGCGCGCGGCGGCTGCCCTGGCTGTGACCCAGCCCTTTCTCAGTCGCCAGGTGCGCCGGTTGGAGGTGGAACTGCATCGTCACCTGTTCTATCGCCACGGGCGCGGTATCTGGTTGACCGAGGACGGCGAACGATTTTTGCGCACGGCCCGCAGTGTGACGCACCAGCTCGAGCTGGCCACCGTGGTCTCCTCGGGTGCGGCGCACGAGCTGACCGGCCGGTTCGCGTTCGGCTTGACACCCACCTTGTCGCGCACCGTCACGGTGCCGCTGGTGCGGGCGTTTACCGCCCGTTTTCCGCTGGCGCGTTTGTCGATCGTCGAAGACCTGTCACGCAAGCTGCACGAGCGGGTGTTGTCCGGCCAGCTCGATGCGGCCCTGTTGCACGATCAGGCGGCCTCGAGCCAGATCGAGGTGGAGCCGGTGTGCAGGCTGGCCTTGCATCTGCTGACCCGCCTGGGCGGCGCGATGGGCCAGCGTGGCAGTGTCGATTTCGCCGAACTGGCCGGATTGCCGATGATTTTTCCCAGCGCGCCCAATCCCTTGCGTTCACTGGTCGAATCGCAGGCGGTGTCGGCGGGCGTGGAACTCAATGTGGTTTGCGACGTCGACGGTGTCGAGACCATCCTGGATCTGGTTCGCGAGGGATACGGCCATACTGTCACGTCGGCCCATGTGGTCGGCGGCGACCGGCGGGCCGATTCCCTGCTGGCCATCCCGATTGCCGGGCCCGCGCTGGTCACGACGCTGTCGTTGGCGACAGCGTCGCGGCACCGGCCTTCGACGCTGCACCGGATGGCACTCGACGTATTGCGCCATGTGCTGACGCGGGTGCTCACACCGGCGTGAGTGCGCCAGACCGCCGGGCTCGTCACGCCCTCGGCGGATCAGCCCGCCAGCGGCGCCGCCGTGCCTTCGACCTGTACCCGGTATCCGGAGCGCACATTCGGCCAGTAGTCCCAGATCGCCTTGTGTTGCGTGCAGCGGTTGTCCCAGAAGGCGATGGAGTGATCGCGCCAGCGAAAACGCACGGTCCACTCGGCGCGCACGCAGTGCGCATACAGGTACTCGAGGATGGCTCGGCTTTCGGTGCGCGAGACCTCGTTGATATGCGACGTGAAGTCGGTGTTGACGAAGATCACGCGCCGGCCGGTCTCCGGGTGACGCGTGATGACTGGATGCACCGACACCGGCGTACCTGGGCCGAACACGCGCGTGCCGTCGTGCGTGGCGGTCAGGCCCGAGAGGTATTCCTTCATCTTCGGGGACAAGGCGTCATAGGCGGCGTACATGCTCGCGAACATCGTATCGCCGCCGCCCTTGGGCGGTACCGTGTGGTTGTACAGCATGCTGCCCAGCGGCGGGATGGCCGCGCAGGACTGGTCGCTGTGGAAGTTCTCGCCGGAGATGCGGGTGGACGTCTCGTCGTAGTGGAATTTGCGTACCAGCGGGTTGTCGGTGGTCTTGCTGATGGTGTTGACACCCACATGACGCCCCAGCGGTCCGAAGTGGCTGGCAATGCGGATCTGGTCGTCGAAGCCGATTTTCTGCTCGCGAAAAAACACCACCTGGTATTCGAGGAAAGCGTGCCGCAGCTCGGTCTGCTGGGCTTCGGACAACGGACGTGTGAGATCGACCTGGCCGATCTCGGCGCCGATATGGGGCGACAGTGGTGTCACGGTGATGTGCTGGTATTGCATGGCGGTGTCCCGTTGAGGTTCGTCGAATTCTAGGTTTCGGATCCGCGCGCGCCGCCGTGAACGGACACTAGCTGCTATGCCCCAGGTGCATGGCACAAGACCATGTCCATGGCCAGCCCGATATCGACGCGTGGTCCGCCGATCGGCGGTCCGTGCGAAACTGCTTGCGACGAACCCGCGCCCGGCGGGTTCCGTAACCGTGCTGCGGCACTGTGGAACAAGCCGTGTATCCATCTTCCGATCCCATCGGCAAAACCGACGATTCCCCCGGCCTGCGGGTGCGTGCGTTCAACTGCCAGTGCGGCAGTCCGATCTTCTTCCGCAACAGCGAGTGCCTGGCATGCGGCACGGCGCTGGGTTATGCGCCGGATCTGGCGCAGGTGGTGCCGCTGGCCGAGACCGACGAGCCCGATGTCTGGGTGCAGTGGCAGACCGAGGGTCCGCGGTACCAGCGTTGCGCCAACCTGGGCACGCCTTCGGCCTGCAACTGGCTGGTGCCGGTCGACGAAGTCGGGCCGCAGGCCGGCCTGTGCCGCGCCTGTCGGCTCAATCGCACCATCCCGGACCTGAACGATCCGCAACATCCGGACAACGGGGAGTTGTGGGCGCGCATCGAGATGGCCAAGCGGCGCCTGGTGTCGGCGCTGCTGGTGATGGGTCTGCCGGTGGCGTCGCGCGAATCGGAAGACACCGAGAACGGCATGATGTTCGACTTCCTGCGTGCGCCAGAGGGTGGCCCGCCGGTGATGACCGGCCACGACAACGGACTGATCACGCTCAACATCATCGAGGCCGACGACGTGCATCGCGAACGCGCGCGCACCAACATGAACGAGCCCTACCGCACCCTGGTCGGCCACCTGCGGCACGAGGTCGGGCACTATTACTGGGACCGCTTGATTGCCGGCAGCCACTGGCTCGAACCGTGCCGCGCCTTGTTCGGCGACGAGACACAGGATTACGCGGACAGCCTGAAGCAGTATTACGAGAGCGGGCCGCCGCCGGACTGGCAGCTGGGTTATGTCAGCGCCTATGCCACCGCCCACCCGTGGGAAGACTGGGCGGAGTGCTGGGCCCACTACATGCACATGAGCGACATGGTGGACACGGCCACGAGTTACGGCCTGGCGCTGGACCAGACGCGGCTGGAGTTCAAGCCGTTCGGGCACGATGTGTTGTACCAGGCCGATCATCCCGGCGCCGACAAGTACCTGGCCTTCATCAACCACTGGGCCGAACTGACGATGTTGATGAACGGCATGGCCAGGGCCATGGGCCAGCCCGACATCTACCCGTTCGTGCTGGCGCACCAGGTGGTGGCCAAGCTGCATTTCATCCACCTGGTGGTCAGCGAGGAGCGGCACCGCGACGACGGCGCCGAGACGCGGCAGTCGCAAACACAGTCGCAGTCACAAACGCAGTCGCAGGCCGGCGACTAGCCGGTTGGTGCCACCGGGCAGGGCCCGCCGGCCTCGGCGCGCGCAGTACGCAGGGTTGCGGCTCAGCGGCCGTGTCGGTCCCAGAACCCCTGGTGCGTCCGCAGCATGTCCGCTTCGCTGTCCGGCACCGGGCCAGCGACCAGGACCGGGCGCTGGCCGCTCTCGAACACATGGCGGCAAGGCAGGGCCAGCGTCGGATTCTGCGGATGGTCGCCGGTGAGTCGCAACAGCGCCGATTCGCTGGCGCCGTACAACACGCGGCCGATGCCGGACCAGTAGATGGTGCCGGCACACATGGCACAGGGCTCGAAGGTCGTCACCAGCGTGCAGTGAGCCAGGTAGGCGCCTGGATAGTTGGCGGCCGCTGTGCGTGCCAGCGTCGACTCGGCGTGGTTGACGGTGTCGATGTTGCCCTGTTCGGCCAGCACCGTCTCGCCGTCGGGCGCTACCAGCAAGGCGCCGAACGGATGCCGCCCCATGGCCATGGCCCGGCGTGCGACGGCATCGGCGCGTTGCAGCAACTGCTGCTGCACGTCGGCCGGCAGCGGCCATGGGGCCGTCGCCGCTGGATCGGCCTCTGGCTGCCCGGACGCGCCCACCGGCATCTCAGTGCTCCATGTCGCTTGGCCCCACCAACGTGGCATGAAAGTTCAAGCTGCCGTGGAGCAGGCCGGGGCAGAGGCCGCTGCGCACGGCCGCTCCGAAGCGGCCGGCCCGCCCCCCAGTGGGGCTGAGGCCCGCGGCTCCAAGCCTGCCTGCGCAGGCTTGGACGGGCCGAAGGGGCGCCTGCCTCTGGCAGCGCCACGACTCGGCCGGCTTACACGCAGTGAAGCCGGACAGACGGGGGGCGTCTTTCAATTCAGACATTCTGCGAGCCACGGTGGGCCCAGCCGGTCGTGTGTTTCTCGACATAGCTGAACAACTCGTACATCGCCATCGCCATGGCGCCAATCACGACCAGCCCGGCGAAGGCCAGCGCCATGCGCTGCTGCGAACCGGCGGTCTGCATCAGGTACCCGATGCCGGAGTCGCCCGCCGTCATCTCGGCCAGCACGGTGCCGACGAAGGCCAGCGTGATCGCCACCTTGAGCGAGGCGAAGAAATACGGCAACGAGCGGGGCAGGCCGACCTTCATCAACACGTCGCGCCGCTTGGCGCCGAGCACCCGCAACACGTCTTCCAGTTCGGGCTCCAGCGTCGCCAGCCCGGTCGCCATGTTGACCATGATCGGGAAGAACGAGATCAGGAAGGCCGTGAGAATGCCCGGGCCCAGGCCGATGCCGAACCACACCACCAGGATGGGAACGACCGCCGCCTTGGGCACGGCGTTGAAGGCCACCAGCAGCGGGAACAATGCCGCGTAGGCGAGCCGGGTCGAGCCGACCAGGAATCCGAGCAACACGCCGACCACGATGGACAGCGCGAAACCGACCATCGTGACCCAGAAGGTCTGCCAGGCGGCCAACGCGATCGGCGCGGTGAACTCGCCCAGTGCACGGCCGATCTCCAGCGGGCTGGGGAAGATGAACTCGGGAATGGCGAAAACCGTGCAGACCAGTTGCCACAGGGCAATGATCAGCACCAGCATCACCAGTGGCGCCCAGCGCTCGATGGTGGTGGCGCTCATGGGGCGACCTCCGTCGTGGCGATTGTGCCGGGCTTGCGAATCGCCCCGATGTGGCTGCGCAGTTCATGCACGATGTCGGTGAAGGCGCTGGTGTAGGTGATCTCCAGGTCGCGGTCCTGCGGCAGGTCGATCTCCCTGCGCACGACGAAACGCCCCGGGCTCTTGCTCATCACGTAGACGGTGTCGGCCAGGAACACGGATTCACGCAGGTCGTGCGTGACCAGCACCACGTTGAAACGCTGCTCCAGCCACAACTCGCGCAGGATGCTCCAGAGTTCCTCGCGCGTGAAGGCGTCGAGCGCGCCGAAGGGTTCGTCGAGCAGCAACATGCGCGGTTCGTGGATCAGCGCGCGGCAGATGCTCACGCGTTGCTGCATGCCGCCCGAGAGTTGCCACGGGAACTGGTCGGCATAACCGTCCAGGCCCACGCGTGCCACCAGCTTGCGCGCGCGTTCGGCGTATTGGGCGCGGTCGCGCTTGAAGTTGCTGCGATACGGCTCGACGATCTCCAGCGGCAGCAACACGTTGTCCAGCGTGGTACGCCAGGGCAACAACGAGGGAGCCTGGAAAGCCATGCCGGAGATCTTCAGCGGGCCGGTCACCGGCTGGCCGTCGATCAGGATCCTGCCGCGCGAGGGCATGCGCAAGCCGGTCGTGAGCTTCATGAAGGTCGACTTGCCGCAACCCGAGGGCCCGACGATGGCGATGAACTCGCCCTCGCGCACCCGCAGGTTGATGGCCTCGACCGCGAACTGCTGCTTGGCCAGCAGTTCCTGGTTGTACGCGAGCCAGACGTCCTCGAAGTCGACGAACGCCGGCTGCGGCGCCGCCGCCGTGGCTTGCGCCTGCATGCCTACTTCTTGGCCGGCAGGATGTTCAGCTCGGCCGCGCTGGGCAACATCGAGCCGTCCCAGACGGCGTCGGCATTGACGCGGGTCTTGGTGTTGAATGCGTCCGACACCTGGCTGGCCATCAGCGACAGGCGCGGGCCTTTCACCTGGCCGAAACCTTCGGCGCGCGCGTCCGGGCTGTTCACGACGGTGTCGATGGCCAGCCGCAACCGGCGCTGCTCGAGCGCGACGTTGATGATGCCGTCACGTTCCTTGACGTAGGCGATCGCGTCGTCGGGCTTGGCAATGACGTCGCGCGCGCCCTTGGTGAAGGCCTGCAGGAAGGCCTTGACCGCCGCCGGGTTGTCCTTGAGCAGCTTGGGCGAGACGATGATCGCGTTGCCGTACAGCTTGACGCCGTGCTCGGGGTAGGGCAACACGACCACGTCCTCGGCCTTGACGCCGCGCGCCTCGAGGTTCAGCAGCGAGGTGAAGGTGAAGCCGGTGATCGCATCGACGTCGCCGCGGGCCAGCATGGTCTCGCGCAGCGGCGGGTCCATGGCGGTCCACTGCACCGTGCCGATGCCGTTGGCCTTCTGGAAGATCGGGAAGGCGCGGCGGCCGGCGTCGAACACCGGGGCGCCGAGTTTCTTGCCGTTCAGGTCGGCCGGTGTCTTGATGCCGGACTTCTTGAGTGCCATCACCGAGGCCGGGGTGTTGTTGTAGACCATCATCACCGCGACCGGCTTGTTCGGTGCGTCGGGGTTGTTGGCGTGGAATTCCATCAGCGCGGCCAGGTCGGCGAAACCCATGTCGTAGGTGCCGGCGGCCACACGGGTCACCGCGCCACCCGATCCGTTGCCGGCGTCGATCGAGACGTCGAGCTTGGCGTCCTTGAA
>CAXBDR010000178.1:0-9470 GCA_963974265.1 uncultured Rhodoferax sp. | reverse complement strand
TGGAGATCATCGGCCTGAACGAGGCCAGCGCGACCATGGTGGACAAGTTCGGCGTGCACGACAAGGACTCCGCCGACGACTTGCTGATGGGCCATTGAGCCCGCGACTGGAGCTGACACGATGAATCTCGACAACAAGGTGCTGGCCTGCGTGGACCAGTCGCCGTATGCGGACCATGTGACCGACTATGCGGCCTGGGCCGCGCGCCGCATGGATGCGCCGCTCGAACTGCTGCACGTGATCGACCGCCATCCGGAGATCGGCAACAGCGACGACCACAGCGGGGCGTTGACGCCCAATGCGCAGGAGCATCTGCTCGACCAGCTGTCCAGCGACGACGCCGTACGCACCAAGGCCGCGCGCGAACAGGGCCGCATCTTCCTGAACCGCCTGCGTGAACGCGCGCTGGCCGCCGATGTGGTCCAGGTGGACGTGCGCCAGCGCCACGGACACCTGGACGAGACGCTGCAGGACCAGCAGTCCGGTGTGCGGCTGTTCGTGCTCGGGCGCCGCGGCGAGTCCGCGGCCAACGCTCCGCTGGAGCTCGGCAGCAACGTCGAGCGGGTCGCACGCGCCTTGCAGCGACCCATTCTCACGGTCACCGAAGGTTTTTGCGAACCGCAGCGGATCCTGATCGCGTTCGACGGCAGCGCGGTCACGCGCAGGGGCATCGAAATGGTCGCCGGCAGTCCGTTGTTCCGCGGCCTGCCGCTGCAACTGCTGATGTCCGGCAAGGCACGCCATGACGGCGCGCGCCAGATGGCGTGGGCCACCGACACCTTGTTGGCCGCCGGTTTCGAGGTCCAGGGCGACATCGCCCCCGGCGACGCGGAAGTCGTCGTGGCCCAGGCGGTGCAGGACCGCGACATCGACCTGCTCATCATGGGCGCCTATACCCATTCGCCGTGGCGCACGCTGCTGCGCGGCAGCAAGACTGCCGACCTGCTGCGGTCGGCGACAATCCCGACGCTGCTGCTGCGCTGAGCCCGGGCACGCGCGACGGCAGTGCCCGCGCGCGCCATCGCCTGGCCTGCCGCGCCGCCATCCGTCCGCCCGCCAGCCGCCCGACCGGAGTATTGCCCATGCCATCCGCATTGCTGATCGTCGATGTCCAACGTGCGCTCACCGAAGGGGCGCAGGCCTGTCACGATGCGGCCGGGGTCATCGACCGCATCAACGGCGTCGCGGCGCGGGCGCGCGCCGCGGCGGTGCCCGTGGTCTTCATCCAGCATGAGGCAGCCGGCGGGGGATTTGTGCACGGCTCGCGGTCCTGGGAGCTGGCCCCGGCCTTGCGGGTTGCCCCCACCGACCTGCGCCTGCGCAAGACCACGCCCGACGCGTTCGAGCGCACGCCGCTGCAGGCGCTGCTGGCCGAACGCGGAGTCACCGACGTCGTCATCTGCGGCATGCAGAGCGAGTTCTGCGTCGACACGACGACGCGCCGCGCGGCCGCGCTGGGTTATCCGGTGACGCTGGTTGCCGACGCGCACACCACGACCGACAAGCCGCACCTGGCAGCGTCGGCCATCGTCGCGCACCACAACCAGACCTTGTCGAACATCCTGAGTTTCGGCCCGCGCATACGGTCCGTGGCGGCCGCCGAACTGGTGTTTGCCGGCTGACGTCGCCGCGGTTCGGTCCCCGTCACCGTGCGTTGGCCGGCCCGGGGTTCACTGCTGCGGCGCACGGGCCAGCAACGCAGCCCAGTGTGCCAGTGACCCGGTCTCGTCCGCCAGTTCCAGCGTCGCCTGCAACACGGCTCGCGCATGCTCGTCGGGCCAGATGCGCGTGGCGAGGTCCATGAACTTGGTGCGCAGTTCGTCGCGGCTGTAGGGCAGGGCGTCGTCGCCGCGATTGGCGCCGACCTCGGCTTGCAGCGTGCTGCCATCGTCGAGCGTGATCACGACACGGGCCGGCCGTTCCTGGGGCAGGCGCTGCGTCATGGACGGGTCTTCGCGGATCGTCACCTTGCGTGCGAGTGCGGCCACGCGCGGGTCGCGAACCGCGTCCCAGCTGAAGCTGGACAGGGCGCTGTGGCCGTTGACCAGGCGCGTGGCCACCGCGAACGGCACCGAGAACTTGGCGCCCAACGTGTTGCGTGGCGCCGGGTCATCGAGTTCGGCGGCGAACGCGTAACTCGTGACTTCGACGCGGGACACGTGTTCGGGTGCCGGCAGTGTTCCACGAGTGGCGATCTGGTCGATCGCGTCCAGCGTGCCGTGGTTGAAGCGGCAACACGCGTGCAGCTTGAAATAGTTCTGCTCCAGGTGCCACTCGTCACCCAGCGCACGCAGCACTTCGGCGGTGTCGAAATGCTCGGAGACGATGCCTTGCATCAGCGACGCCACGCCGTCATGCTCGCCGTTGAAGCCGCTGTGTCCCAGTTGCCATGCCAGCAGGCCGTTGCGGTTCGCCATGCCGGCGTACGTATTGCGCACCAGGCCACCTTCGAGCATGGTGCGCTTGGAGGTGGCGGTCGTCAGCGAGGCGCCGATGGAGATGGTGTTGCGCATGCCGGCCGCGGTCTCGCCGGCCAGGCGCGCGCACGCGGCGGCCGCGCCTATCGTGCCCCAGGTGCCGTGCGGATGCATGCTGGCGCGCAGCCGCGAGGCTGCACCGATGCGCGAGCCGACCTCGTAGCCGGCCACCAAGGCCGACATGAAGCTGGATGCGTCGGCGCCGCGCTGTTGCGCCAGTGCCAGTGCGGCCGGTATCACGTGCATGGCCGGGTGTCCGCGCGAGAACCGGTTGCCCTCGTCCATCTCGAGGAAGGTGCCGGCCGTGCCGTTGACCAGCGCGGCGACGTCGGCGCTTGCGCCGCGCCCCAGGCCCACCAGCGTGGCCGGCCCTGGCGTGGTATCAAGGGTCGCGGCCAGCGCACGAAGTTCCGGCTCGGCCGATCCGCCGGCCACGGCGGCCAGGGAGTCGGCCAGGATCCAGGCCGCCTGTTCGCGCACGCGGGACGGCAGTCGCGCGAAGTCCAGCTCGGCGGCGAATTGGCTCAACCGGTCAAGATAGTCCATGGGGCGTGTCTCCTCTCGCAATTTGGTGGGTGAAGATGGCGTGGGGGGTGGTCCATTGCACGTCACCGGCCGTACGCAGATCGGACAACAAGCTGCGCAAGGCTCCGATACGACTGGGCATGCCGCTGAGCCACGGATGGATGGACAGCCCGAACACCGCGTCGCGCCGGGTGTCGCGGCATTCGGCACGCAGCCGCTCGAACGCGCAGGCCGCCAGTGCGGCATGGTCGCGTGGCTCGATGTGGCGCAGCCATTGGCATTGGACGTCGTCCCATTCGGCCGACAGCGGAATCGCCAGCAGCGGCGGCTCGGCGTGTTGCCAATAGGGCTGGTCATCGTTGCACCAGTCCAGCGTGTAGCGGATGCCGGAGCGGGCCAGCAGCGTGTGCGTGTCCGGTGTCGTGCCCCAGTCCTGGCTGAGCCAGCCTTGCGGCCGCACGCCGGTGGCGCGGGCCAGCATATCGACGGATTGCGCGATGTATTGTTCTTGCTCGGGCAGCGGCATGCCGGAATGCATCATGCGCGTGGCGGCCAGGCCGTGGGCCAGCCATTCGCAGCCCGCGTCCTGCAGCGTGCGCACCAGCGCGGGCAGGCGTTGCACGGCCATGGCGTTGGCAGCCACGACGGGTCGGATGCCGGCATCGCGCAAGGTGTCGAGCACCCGGAACAGGCCGATGCGCAATCCGTATTCGCGCTGGCTCCAGCTGCGGTAGTCCGGCGTGAAGCTGCCGAATTCGCCGACCATGCGCGGATCGCGTACGGCATCGGGCGCGGGGCAGGCTTCCCAGTGCTCCAGGAACAGCACCGCGAACGCGTGCAGCGTGCCCGGTGCCGCCGCGCGCGGGCGCCGGGGCAGGGCCGAGTAGTCGTACACCGTGTGGTCCATCGCCTGGCCTTTCTGCGGGTTCGAACACCGGGTTTTGCCGGAGTTGACTTCGCCGTTGCATCGGTGCATAGTCTAGTCCAATTGTTCTATCAATGGAACAATGTTGCATCGATCCCCTGTCATCAACCACCGTGAGGACTCCCATGAAAACCACCCACCCTCTGTCGCGTCGATTGATTCTGCAAGCTGGCGCCGCCAGCGCCGTGCTGGGCGCACCCGGCATGCTGCTGGCCCAGCCCAAGCCGGTGAAGGTTGGGCTGGTGCATCCGGTCAGTGGAGGCCTGGCCTACAGCGGCGGCCAGTCGCGCATGGGCGCCCAGCTGGCGATCGACGAGATCAACGCCGCCGGTGGCATCAAGGCGATGGGCGGTGCCAAGCTCGAGGCCTTGCTGGGTGACTCGCAGTCGCGTCCCGAGGTGGGTGTGAGCGAGGTCGAGCGCATGGAGCAGGATGGCGTGGCCGCCTACCTGGGCTGCTTCTCCAGCGGCATTGCCCTGCCCGCCACCCAGGCGGCCGCCAAGTACAACACGCCGTTCCTGATCGACGTGGGCGCTTCCGACCTGATCGTCAACCGCGGCCTGAAGAACGTGTTCCGGCTCAAGCCCGGTTTTGGCAAGTGCGTGGACGACGCCATCGTGGCACTGGGCGACATCAACAAGGGTGCCGGTGGCGTGGCCAAGACCGCGGTGCTGGTGCATGAAGAGTCCGAATTCGGCACCGGCACGGCCAAGCTTCTGGGCGGCAAGTTGCCGAGCATCAACATCCAGCCGCTCGAGACGATCAAGCATGCCAACCCCACGCGCGACTTCTCCAACATCGCGTTGCGCATCAAGGGCCTCAAGCCGGACCTGGTGATCATGAGCAACTACCAGAACGAATACGTGTTGCTGGCGCGCACGCTGATGCAGCAGAAGGTCGACGTCGCGGCGATGTTCAGCGTGCTCGGTGGTGGCTTCAACTACAAGCTGGTCAAGGAGCAGCCCGACGTGGCCCAGTACATGATGGACTTCAACCACTGGTTCAACCCGCGCAGCGCCAAGGCCATGGCCTTGAAGAAGCAGGTCGAGGCCAAGGGCGGGTTGTTCACCTTCGAGGTCTACCTGTCGTACAACTGCATCATGCTGTATGCGGACGCGCTGCAGCGTGCCGCGTCGGCCGACAAGGAAAAGGTCATTGCGGCGCTGTCCTCGAGCACCTGGTTCCCCGACATGATGCCGTACGGCCCGACCAAGTTCGTCAACGGCCAGAACGAAGGCGGCCGTGGCGCATTGCTGCAGGCGTCCAAGACCGACATCGACGTGGTGGCACCCGAGCAGTTCGCGTCGGCCAAGCCGGTGTACCCGCGCCCGAAGTCATGAGCTGAGCCTGGCGACTGATCCTCGGCCGACCTCCGCCGCCCCGGCGGACGTCGGCAACCCACTCCTGGAGGTTCCGTGGACGCGAACATCATTGCCGCGGCGGCCATCAACGGCCTGCTGCTGGGCGGCATCTACACGCTGGTGGCATCCGGCCTGACGCTGATCTATGGCGTGCTGCACATCATCAACTTCGCCCATGGCAGCATGTTGATGCTGGCCATGTTCGGCGTGTTCTACCTGCTGACGCTGCTGGGCATCGACCCGTACCTGTCGATCTTCATCATGGTGCCGGCGATGTTCGTGCTCGGATACCTGCTGTACAAGGGCCTGATCGGGCGCCTGTCCAGTGGCAAGGACGAGAACATCCTGCTGGTGACGCTCGGCCTGTCGATCCTGATCGAAAACCTGGCGCTGATGTTCTTCAAGGGTGACTCGCGCACCATCCTGGTCTCGTATTCGGACACCATGGTCGAGGTCGGCCCGGCCTTCGTGCCGTTGCCCAAGCTGATCTCGTTCGCCGTGGCCATGGGCCTGTGCGCCGCGCTGGGCATCTTCATGCAACGCACCGACACCGGCCGCGCGATCCGTGCGGTGGCCAAGGAGCGTGTCGGCGCGCGCCTGGTGGGTATCGACGTCGACCGCATCTTCGCGATCTCCTACGGCATCGGCCTGGCCACGCTGGGTGCGGCGGCCTCGTTGATGATGCCGATCTTCTACGTCTCTCCGACCGTCGGCCATGTGTTCGTGCTGGTGGCCTTCACGGTCGTGGTGCTCGGCGGCATGGGCAGCTTCCTGGGCGCCGTCGTCGGTGGCCTGATCATCGGCCTGACCGAGTCCTTCGGCGGCCTGTTCCTGGGCGAGAGCATGGGGCAGATCGGCATCTCGCTGATCTTCATCCTGATCCTGCTGCTGCGGCCTTCGGGGCTGTTCGGAGCCAAGACATGAGCACGCCGACCGCGTCGGATCTCAAGCCCATCCCCTGGAAGCTGCACCTGTCGGTGCTGGCGGTGGCGATCGCGTTTCCGTTCGTGTTCCCGTCCAGCTTCATGGTCAACTTCGGCGTGCTGGCCTTGTTCTATGCCTTCGTCGGCCAGTCCTGGAACATCTCGGGCGGTTTTGCCGGCCAGTTGTCGTTCGGCCATGTGGCGTTTTTCGGTGTCGGGGCCTACGCGTCGACGATCGCCCAGATGCGGCTGGGCATATCGCCCTGGCTGGGTCTGCCGATCGCGGCACTGGCGGGCGCCTTCGTCGGCGGCGTGATCGCGGTGCTGTCGTTCCGCGCCGGCCTCAAGGGTTCGTATTTCGCGCTGATCACGCTGGCCTTCGCCGAGGTGCTGCGCATCGTCAGCAACTCGATCGGCATCACCGGGGGTGGCCTGGGTCTGCTGATCCCGATGAACATCGGCGCGGAGAACCTTCAGTTCGCCGAGCGCAGCGGCTTTTATTTCCTGATCCTGGTGCTGGCGGCCGGATCGGTGGCGCTGGCTGAATGGCTGCGGCGCTCGCGCTTCGGCGCGCAACTGGCGGCGATCCGCGAGAACGAGGATTCGGCCAAGGCGCTGGGTATCAACGTGTTCGCCGAGAAGGTCAAGGTCATGCTGATCTCCGGCGCCATCGGCGGCGTCGGCGGCTGCTTCTTCGCCCAGTACTTCCTGTACATTGACCCGCTGATCGCGTTCGGTACCGACAAGTCCATCGAGATGCTGCTGGTGAGCATGATCGGTGGCGCCGGCACCGTCTACGGGCCGCTCGTGGGTTCGGTGCTGCTGGCGCTGGTCAGCGACGTGACCCGCACCCTGACGCAAATCCAGGGCCTGTCGCTGGTGCTGTATGGCGCCTTGCTGGTGATCATCATCGCCTTCCTGCCCAATGGGCTGATCGACCTGTTCAGCCGCAAGCGTGGCGGCGCCAAACCGGGGAAGAAGAAATGACGATGTTGCAGGTCACGAACCTGAGCAAGGTCTTCGGCGGCCTGCGGGCGGTGGACGACGCCAGCCTGCAGGTGGAGCAGGGCCGCATCGTGGCTCTGATCGGCCCCAATGGCGCCGGCAAGACGACGCTGTTCGCCTGTATCGCCGGGTTCCATCCGGTCAGCGGCGGCCGGGTGCATTTCATGGGTCAGGACATCACCGGCTGGCCGGTGCACCGGATCGCGCGCGCCGGCATGGTGCGCACCTTTCAGATCACGCAGCCGTTCGCCAAGCTCACGGTGCACGAGAACATCGCGGTTGGCGCCTACCAGCAGTTCCACGAACGCCACGAGGCCTGGGAACATGCGCGCGCGGTCGCGCGCCGGGTCGGCATGGAAGGCCAGCTCGCGCAGCCGGCCTCCGGGCTGACGGTGGCCGGCCGCAAACGGCTGGAACTGGCCCGTGCGCTGGCCACCGGACCGAAGCTGCTGCTGCTCGACGAGGTCATGGCCGGGCTCAACCCGACCGAGATCCTGGAGATCATCGGCATCATCCGGATGATCCGCGACAGCGGCGTCACGGTGCTGCTTATCGAACATGTGATGCATGCGGTGATGAGCCTGTCCGACCATATCCACGTGTTGTCGTACGGCAAGATCATCGCCCAGGGCGCGCCGCAGGAGGTGGTGAACAACCCGGCCGTGATCGAGGCCTATCTCGGTCGCGGCAGCGCCGACCCGGCGGCCGGCGCGCAGGCGGAGGCGACCCATGCTTGAAATTCGTCAGCTGCACGCCGGCTACGGCAGCATCGAGATCCTGCGTGGCATCGACCTGGACGTGGGCCAGGGCGAGATCGTCGCGGTACTGGGCAGCAACGGCGTGGGCAAGTCGACGCTGAACAACAACATCTCGGCGCTGTACAAGCCGTTCTCCGGATCGATCAAGTTCCAGGGCGAAGAGCTGGTGGGGCTGAGCTCGACCGAGATCGTCAAGCGCGGCGTGATCCACGTTCCCGAGGGTCGGCGTGTATTCCCGAACCTCAACGTGCGCGAGAACCTGGAGGTCGGCAGCCTGGTACGCGGCCGCGCGCACCGCGCCGACAACCTGGACAAGGTGGTTGCGATCTTTCCGCGCCTGAAGGAGCGTTTCAGCCAGTCGGCGGGTACCTTGTCCGGCGGCGAGCAGCAGATGCTCGCGATCGGTCGAGGCCTGATGGCCGAGCCGGTGCTGCTGATCATGGACGAACCGTCGCTGGGCCTGTCGCCGCTGCTGGTCGAGGAGATGTTCGCGCTCATCGTCAAGATGAACCGCGAGGGCCAGTCCATCCTGCTGATGGAGCAGAACGCGGTACAGACGCTGTCGATCGCGCACCGCGGCTACATCATCGAGAACGGCACCGTCGCGATGCAGGGCGACGCCGATGACCTGGCGCGGGATCCGGACCTGCGCAAGAACTACCTGGGCCTGTAGCCGATGTCCCGCGATGTGCTCGATCCATTGGCGCCGGAACTGGCCGGCCGGCATGTGCTGGTGACCGGCGCGGGTTCCGGCATCGGCCTGGCGACGGCGTCGCTGCTGCAGCGATACGGTGCCCGGGTCGCCGCTGCGGTGCAGGATGCCAGCCAGGCGGCACGGGTGCGCGAGATGCTGCCGGGTGCCCGGGTCCTGGAGCAGGATCTGCTCGACGAGGCCGGCTGCGTGGCATTGCCGGCGCGCGCGGCGCAGGTCCTCGGTGGCCTGGACGGCCTGGCCTGCTGCGCCGGCATCTTCTTCAAGAAGGCTTCCGACGACACCTGCGCACAGGAGTGGCGCCAGACGCTGGAGCTGAACCTGACCGCGACGTTCCTGCTCACGCGGGCGGCGATCGCCCGCATGCGCCAGGGGCGGGCGACCGCGCCCAGCGTGGTCGTGGTCTCGAGCCAGATCGGCCTGGTCGGTCATGCCCGTGGTGCGGCCTATGCCGCGTCCAAGGCCGGTCTCAACGGCATGGTCAGGTCGCTGGCACTGGAGTGGGCGGGCGAAGGCATCCGGATCAATGCGGTTGCCCCGGGTCCGGTACGGACCGCGATGCTCTCCGCCGTCACCGCCGACGCGCATGCGCTGGCCGCAATGGAGCACAGTATTCCGATGGGGCGGCTCGGCGAGCCGCACGAGATCGCCGAACTGATCGGCTTCCTGCTGTCCAGCCGCGCGGCCTTCATCACCGGGCAGGTGGTGTGCGCCGACGGAGGCTTCACCGCACGATGACCATGACGGAACCGTCCCGGCAAACCCTGTCCGATCTGGCGCAGGT
>CAXBDR010000177.1:0-9499 GCA_963974265.1 uncultured Rhodoferax sp. | reverse complement strand
GTTCCGGGCGCTCAATGTCAGCTCCCGGGCCCAGGCGGTGGTGGAGGCCGGTCGCCGTGGCATCTCAATCGGTCACTGAACACGTCGAGCAGGAGGCACTGGCGTTCGCGCTGGACCAGGCCGGGCGCAGCGGATACGTCGCACTGGGCGGAACCCTGGTCATCGCGTTGATGGCCTGGCCCGAAACCGGGCCCTGGGCCGCGATCGGCTGGGCCGCGGCCAGCGGCATCACGCTGCTGACGCGCAACAGACTGATGCGCCGGGTCGGCGCGCACATCGATTCGCCGCGTGGCATGCGCCAGGCCAACGAGGTGCTCAACCTGTCCTCGGTGGTGCTGGCGTTGGTGCTCGGCGCCTTGCCGATGCTGTTTTTTCCCACGCTCGGACTGGAACTGCGGCTGTTGTTGACGCTGTTCTTCTGTTGCTGGTGCGCCGCGGCAATGCCCTCGATCGGTGCCCGGCCCCGGCTGTACCTGGCGTACCTGGCCGTGGTGCTGGGGAGCCTGGCGGTCGGCTGGCTGCGGGCGCCGGGGTTGCATGCGGCATATGTCATCGCGGCCCTGTTCATGTACGGCCTGGTGCTGCATGTGTTCAGCCGGAACTTCGCGCGCCGGATCGCCGAAGGCATCGCGATCCGGGCCGAAAACGCCGACCTGGTTCACCGCTTGTCGCTGGCCAACGACGCCAAGACCCGGTTCATCATGGCCGCCAGCCATGACCTGCGCCAGCCCCTGCACGCGATCAGCTATCTCGGCGGCGTGTTGTCGCGCCCGCTCGAGCCACAGGATGCGCGGGAAGCCAGCCAGGCACTGCTGGTGTCGGTGCGTGCGCTCGACAAGCTGTTCTCGGCCATCCTGGACCTGTCGCGCATCGAGAGCGGCGCGGTGCAGCCCACGCTGTCCGACGTGCGCGTGGACCTGCTGGTGGCGCGGCTGGAGAACGACTACCGGCCGGTCTGCATGTCGCGCGGCCGTCGCTGGCAATGCCAGCTCGAGCGGGCGACCGCGCGCACCGACCCTGCGCTGCTCGAGCGCGTGCTGCGCAACCTGCTGGACAACGCACTCAAGCATGGCGGTGACGGCGCGGTCACGATCTCCGTGACGGCCGGCGACCCGATCCGCATCGTCGTCAGCGACACCGGGCCGGGCATTGCATTGCATGAGCGCGACCGCGTGTTCCAGGAGTTCTATCGTTCGCGCGACAGCGTCGGTGCGCCGGGCCTGGGCCTGGGCCTGTCCATCGTGGCCCGCCTGGTCGAGCGCCTGGGCTGCCGGCTGCAGATCGACTTCACCGATCCGCCATCGCGCACCGGCGCCCGGATCGAACTGGAGGTTCCGCGCGGCGTCGAGCAGCCCGATGGCGAGGCTCCGGTCGTGGAAGACCCCGACACCGCGCCCGACGTCGGCGGGCTGCGGGTGCTGGCCGTCGACGACGATCCGTCGGTGCTGCAGGCCACGCGCGCCTTGTTGCGCCAATGGGGATGCATCGTCGCCGTGTGCAGCGACCTGAAAATGCTCGACGAGGTGCTGGAGGTCTTCGGCGCGCCCGAGGTCGCACTCATCGATTACAAGCTCGAGGACACGCGCACCGGGCTGGACGTGGCCGACACCTTGCGCGGCCGTTATCCCGACATCGGCCTGGTCATCGTGACCGGCGAGTCCGACGCCGACGTGCTGCGGATGCTCAAGGAGTCGGACATGCCGCTGCTCGAGAAACCGGTGAGTCCGCACGAATTGCGGCTGACCCTGTCCTTGTTTCGTACCGCCATCGATTGAGTTCCTGGCATTGCGCCGGGTTCGGCGGGGAGTGCAGCATGCATTGGTTGTCGCAGAACGTCGAAGCACTCGTGTCCGTCGCCGGCAAGCTGGCGAGCGGGGACGGTGTCGACGTGCTGGTCGTCGGCTCCGGTTACGGTGGTGCGGTCGCGGCCATGCGGTTCGCCCAGGCCGGGCGCAGGGTCTACGTGCTCGAGCGCGGGCAGGAATACGTGGCCGGCGAGTTCCCGAACGACCTGAGCCAGGCCGGTGCGCACGTGCGTGTCGAAGCCGCGGCGCAGACCGGTGTCTCGGTCATGGGCAACGAGGACGCCTTGTTCGACTTTCGCATCGGCCTGCGCGCCGGTGCACTGGTGGGCAACGGGCTGGGCGGCGGCAGCCTGATCAATGCGGCGGTCGGGCTGGAGCCCGCGCCGCAGGTGTTTCGCCAGCCGTCCTGGCCGACGGCGCTGCGGCGCGAGGACATGTCACCCTGGTTCGCCAAGGCGCGCGACATGCTCGAGGTCCGCACACCCGCGGCAGCAGGCCCGTCCGGCCTGGCCGACGGCGCGCGTTTCGATCTGCGCAAGACGGCCAAATACCAGCGGCTGCTCGATCTCGGCCGGGTCGCCGAGCGCACCCGGGCCAAGGCCGATCGCGGTCGCAGCGTGGCGACCCGCTTCGAGACGGCGCCGCTGGCGATCCAGATCGACGGCACGCCGCGCACCGACCGCGGACCCCGTGCCAACTGCACCGGCTGCGGCGACTGCGTCACCGGCTGCAACGTCGACGCCAAGCTCAGCCTGACCAAGACCTACCTGCCCGTGGCCTTCCAGGCCGGCGCGAAGATGTTCACCGGTGTCAGCGTGTTGACGGTGCAACACGACCCCGCGGGTTCGGCGGCATTCCCGTGGTTGCTGCGCTGGGTGCGAACCGGCGAACGGCGCCTGCAGCACCAGCGCGCCTCGGGGACGGGCAGCCCCGACGGACAGGACGACTGGGTGCAGCAGATCCGTGCCCGCACCGTCATCCTGGCGGCCGGCACCTTCGGGTCCACCGAGATCCTGCTGCGATCGCAGGCGCGGGGACTGTCCGTGTCGTCGACGGCCCTCGGCGTGCGGGTCTCCGGCAATGGCGACGACGTGTCGGCGGCCTGCAAGCTCGATGCCGACGCGAATGCGGTCGGGCAGGGCAGTGCAGCACCATCGGCGCAGCCGCCCGGGCCGACGATTTCGGGCATCCTGCGTTTCGAAGACACCGGCGACCCGACCCGCAGCACGCTGATCGAGGACGGCGCCGCGCCCGGATTGACGCGCGAGTTCTTCCATGAGCTGCTCGCCACGCTGGGAGCGGTGGCGCAACTGGATCGGTTCGGCCTCGACAAGCGCGACGGCGGCGATCCCCTGGCCCTGCAGCCGCAGCTGCTGCGGCGCAGCCTGTTGTTGCTCGGCATCGGCCATGACTCGGCCTCGGGCCGGATCCGGCTCGACGCGTCCAGCGACCGGGTCCGGTGGGAGTGGACCGGCGCGGGCACGGAACCGGTGGCGGCCTTGCACGAGTCCCGCGTGGCGGGAATCCGCCAGCTCGGCGGAATCCATCTGCGCAATCCGGCCAGCGGCGTGTTTCCCGGCGCGGTCGGCGACATGCTCACCGGGCCGGCCCTTGGAGGCGCCTTGTTCACCGTACATCCGCTGGGCGGGTGCCGCATGGCCGACGCGCCGCACAGCGGTGTCGTCGATGACACCGGCGCGGTGTTCCGGGCCGACGGAACGGTGCATGACGGACTGTTCGTGATGGACGGATCGGTGATCCCCGGCTCGCTGGGCGTCAATCCGATGTTGACGATCACCGCGTTGGCGGAGCGCGCCTGCGCGCGTATCCTCGCCGCGGGCGGCGCCCCGGCCACGGCCCGGGCGCCGACCGTGCCGGCGCCGCGCGCGCTGCCGGCGCCGGTGTCCGTGCCAGCCTACCGGCGTACCGAAACCGTTGCCGCGGGTGCGGTGCTGCACGAGGTGTTGCGTGGGCCTGTGCAGCTGCACGATGGCATCGCCTGCCTCGGTCGGGGCCCGGCTAAGGCCGCCTTGCACCTGCGCCTGCCGGTACCGGACTGGAGCGCCCTGTTCGCCGATGCGCAACACCGCGTCACGATCGACGCGCAGCCGGACGGCGGCGCCGATGCGTCGTCGTGGCTGGACCTGCAAGGGCCGGAGCAGGCCTTGTGTTGCCTGCGGGTGCGCTCGGGCACCGTGACGCTGTTCCGGCCGTTGGCCGATGCGGGCCGGGCGCGGGCCGGCCGCTTCCTGCGGCTCGCCCTGACGTACGTGATCGGCCGTTGGTGGCCCGATGCATGCAAGGCGCCGCCCTCCGACGACCATTTCGTGCGCCGGTGGTGGCAACGGGCGCGTGCCTGCTGGCTGGCGGGCAAGGGCCTGGCCCATGCGACCGAGGTGCGGCTGTTCGAATACCGCCTGCAATTGCAGGCCGAAGACGGCACGGCCTACGCGCTGAGCGCCTGCAAACGCATCGACGGGGCGGCCAGCTGGTCGCAGCTGGCCGCCTGGTGGTCGACCCGGCGCCGGCACGGGGGCTGGCCCGTATTGCAGCGGCCCAGCGTGTGGCAGCAACTGGGCCAACTGCCGTTCGAACTGCGGCGCGCGGACGGCATCTCGACCGCGCCCGGTGCCCTGGTGCTGACCGGCACGCTCACGCTCGATGTGATCGACGTGATGCGCCGCGTGTTGCCGCAGATGGGGGGCAGCCGCGATTTCCTTGGCGCCTTGTTCGCATCGGCGGCCTACCCGATGCTGCTGCTGCGTTACCTGCTGACAGCGCGGCTGCTGGATTTCCGGGCCCCCGACTACCGGCCCGACCTGCCGCCGGACGACCCGGCGCTGGCGCCACCACGCGACGAGGTGTTCGAACTGCTGCGACCCGGCAATCTGTTCGCGCCGATCCCGGTGCGCGGCGGCACGGTCGCACCCGAGCTGCCGGTACGCCTCGAGGTGCGGCGCAGCCTGGGTTCGGAGCCGGCGGACCGGATCCGCATCGGGTTGATTCGTTATCGCCAGCCGGTCATCCAGTGGGAGCAGGACGCGAGCGGCGTGCAGCGCGCGCGCAGCATCGTGTTGCTCAACGGGTTCGCGCAATCGACCCGCGCCTTTGTCGCGCCCGAGCTGGGCTCCGGTTGCCTGGCGTCGATGTTGTTCGATGCGGGCTGGGACGTCTGGCTGCTCGAATACCGGGTCAGTCCGCTGCTCGACGCATCGGCGCAGTTTGCGACCATGGACGACATCGCGGCGTTCGACATACCCGCGGCGGTCGAGCACATCGTCCGCGAACTCGCATTGCAGAACGGCAAGCCGGCCGATCGCATCCAGATCGCGGCCTACAGCCATTGCGTGGGATCGGCGTCGCTGGCCATGTCCATCCTGGGCGGGTATCTGCGTTTGCCGTACCAGCCGCCACACGGCGGATCGGAGCCGCCGCCCGAACTCAACCGCCTGTCGGCCGTGTCTTTCTCCCAGTTCCTGCCGTTCGTCGTCGGCTCGCAGACGGCGCAGCAGCGGTTGCAACTGGTGTCATTCCTGCAGAACGTGCTGGGCCGCGACATGGTCGAGTTCACCGCGGGCGCCGTGCAACCGGACCTGGTCCATGCGCTGCTCGACCGGGTCTTCGCCAGCCTGCATTACGCACACGACGAGCAATGCCCGCACGAGCGCCAGGACCTGCGCCGCCTGCAACCCGACAGCACGACCTGCAAACGCATGGCCGGCCTGTTGAGCCGCCTGTTCAGGCACGACCAGCTGGCGCCGCAGACGCATGAGCGGCTGGACTGGTATTTCGGCCGCACCAACCTCGGCGTGTTCCTGCATGGCGTCAAGTGCGTCGAATACGAGCGGCTGGTCAACGCCGAAGGCCAGAATGCCTATGCGACGGACACGCGGCTGCGCCAGCGCCTGACGATGCCGCTGCTGCTGCAACACGGCATGGAGAACGTGTTGTTCGACGCGGAGTCGCTGGGGCGCTCACACAATCAGTTGCTGCGCGCCTTCGGCCAGGACGCCGACCGCAGCCGGGTCGCGATCCAGCCCTTGCCCGGCTACGCCCACTTCGACTGCACCATCGGTCGCAACGCCCCGCAAGAGATCTTTCCACGCGTCGTCGGTTTCTTCGACCAGAACCACCGCGCCCCCGCACCGACACCGAATGGCTCCAGCGTGTGCACCCGGGCGCGGCTGGCGCGCACCGGGCCCATCGTCGGCTGGGTACGGCCCACGGGAGAGGGTCGGGTGACGGTTCGTGTCTGGATCGAACTCGACACCACGTCGGTGGACGAGCCGGTGGCGGCGATGACCGACGTTCGTTACTGCACGGGCACGCAAGTCGTCCGGCGGGTGCAGGCGTGGCCATATCAGGAACGCAGCCTGGCGGTCGGCGACATTGACAGCCCGTCATGGCAGCCGGACAACCAGCGGCGCGAGGCGAAGATCGTCCATGCGCTGGCCGATGTCGAGGTGCCGGCCGACGCCCGGGAGTTGTGTATCCGCATGTTCGGCGTGTACCGGTTCATCATCCCGCCGACCGCGAGCGGGGGCGCGGACGTCGTACCGCCGGGCTTCCCGCCCGCGTGGGGACGGCCGATGTCGCTGGGCGACGTGGGTTCGGGATGGGATCCGCTGGGCTCGTCGCTGCCGGTGCGGCCTGCGCGTGCGGAATCGGTCGCGACCTGGCTTGCCGTGCCGGACGATGGCCTGTCCAGCCCGCTGTCGGACAGCGCCAGCCCCATGCCGCCCGCGGCGGACCCCGACAACGCCGACGGCCCGGCCGCAGGCGAGGCGCCGCGCTGCCTGTTCCCGCTGTCCGCCGACGTGGCGGACCGGCTGCTCGCCACGCTCGAGGCCTCGCTGCAGAATCGCCGCACCATTGCCATGCGCGCCGATCCCGGCACCTTGTCGCGCCAGATGCGCAGCACGCGCGCGTTGGTCGAATGCGAGGTGCGGCTGGGCCCGGTGCAACTGGGCGCGGTCGGCGATGCATGGTCTTTCCTCGCCGCGGGATGCCGCCATCCCGGCATCACCGGCTTCGAGGTGCAGCGCGCGGACCGCAGCCTGAACGACATCGCCACCGATGCCGCGGCCGACGCGAGCTGCATGTTCATGCTGGGCGACCAGATCTATGCCGACGCGCGTGCCGGCCTGATGGACACCGCCTCGGTCATCGAACGCCTGGTGCCGCGTTACCGCACGGCCTTCGGATCACCCGGATTCCGCCGCGTGGCGTCGCGCCTGCCCCTGTTCATGCTGCCGGATGACCACGAGATCGAGGAGGCCTGGTCGGGGGAACACCTGGCAGCCGGTCGTCATGCGCATCTGTTGCGGGAGAACGCCGGCGCCCTGTTCGCCAGCTTCCAGCGCGCCCATGGTCCGGACCACGACCCGTCGTCGTCCGTGTCGGCCAACTGCTACCTGGTCGAATCGCCCGCATGTGCCTTCGTCGTCCTCGATACCCGATTCGACCGCTGGACCCGGCCGCAGCCCGTCATGCTCAGCCCGTCCACCTGGCAATGGCTGGAAGACCGCCTGGTCCGGTTGCAGGCGCGACACGGCGACCGGCCGAAGTTCATCGTGTCCGGCTCCGTCTTTGCGCCCGGCCTGCACGCGGGGCAAGGACGGTTTCCCGCCGGTGGCGTCGACGGCTGGCAGCAGTTCCATGCCGAGCGGGTGCGAATGTTGCGGCTGCTGATGCAGCGGCGGATCCGCAACGTGGTGTTCCTGTCCAGCGACTACCACTTGAGCGCAGTGGCGCATCTGACGGCCGACGATGCGTCCGGTTTCAGCGCCTGGTCGGTGGTGGCGCCGCCACTGCATGCGCCGATGCGTTTCGCCAATACGCAGCCGCATGAGTTGCTGGCCGAGGAGCATGTGCAGGTGCCCGGCCATGCCGACGTGTCCATCGTGCTGCAGCGCAGCTGGAGCGGCGAGGGTTGGCTGCAGTGCGCGCTGCAATCCGGTCCGCAGGGCGGCGGCTGGGGCCTGCAGTTGCGCTTCGAGCTGCGCGACCTCGACAGCGGCGTGCGCTCCACGCATGCGTTCGACGTGGTGTTACCGGCTTGCGTTCCGGCCTAGGATGTCGCCGATCAGCGCGTCCTTGTCGCGCCACAGCTGCTGCACCCAGGCCTGGTATTGCATCCGCACCTCGGCGTCGCCGCTGTAGTCGGCGCCGATCAGGTGGGCCGGGATCGGCAACACCTGTGCGCGTACGACGACGCGGCGCATGCGCCCCTGCAGGAAATGCCAGAACGTGGGTGTGCCGTCGGGATAGACGATGGTGATGTCGACGATGGCGCGGAACTTCTCGCCCATGGCATTGAGCGCCAGCGCCATGCCGCCGGCCTTGGGCTTGAGCAGGTGCGTGTAGGGCGACTGCTGGCGTGCATGTTTGGCTGGCGTGAACCGCGTGCCTTCGAGAAAGTTCATCACGCTGGTGGGCACCAGCGCGAACTTGGCGCAGGCGCGGCGCGTCGTTTCCTGGTCCTTGCCGCGCATCTCCGGGTGTTTCTTCAGGTAGTCCTCGCTGTGCCGGCGCATGAACGGGAAATCCAGCGCCCACCAGGCCAGGCCCATCACCGGCACCCAGATCAGCTGTTGCTTGAGGAAGAACTTGAGCAAGGGGATCTTGTGGTTGAGCAGATGCTGCAGCACCAGGATGTCGACCCAGGACTGGTGGTTGCTGCTGACCATGTACCAGCTGTTTGGCTCCAGGTCTTCGAAACCCTGCACGTCCCACTGCGTGCGCTGGGTCAGCGCCATCCAGGCGCTGTTGCAGCTGATCCAGGCCTCGGCGATCCACAACAGCACCGGCGCCAGCGCCTTCTGTGCCGCGGCGAACGGCAGCAGCAGCTTGACCATCGAGAACAACAGCAGGATGGGCACCCAGAACAAGGCGTTGAGCACCATCAGCACGCTGGCGATGGCGCCCACCAGCAGCGGCGGCAATCCGTTGAGCATCAGGTGGCTCCGGTGTCGCGTTGCCGGTCCATCGCGCGTACCAGCGCGCGCGCCTCGTCGCCTTCGGGAATCGGCTTGCCGCTGTCGCGCCACTGCACGGCGGACTTGAAGCCGTGTTGCTGCGCATGGCGGCGAAACCACAGGCCTTCCGGGTTGTGCCGGGTGATGCCGTCGAACACGGTGGCCATCTGCTGGCTCTGCTCCAGCCCCATGGCCAGCATGACCTGGTTCACGACCATCTTGTGCATGGCCAGGTGCGAGGCGGGCACGCCGGCAATCCGCGTGGCAAGCGCCATCGTTGCATCCTCGAGCCGCTCGCCCGGCACGCAGTCGTTGGCCAGGCCCCAGGCCAGCGCCGTGCGGCCATCGATGGTGTCGCCGGTGAACATCAGCTGCTTGGCACGCGTGGGCCCCAGCCGATAGGTCCACATCGCGGTGGTCGGGCAGCCCCAGACCCGCGTGGGCATGTAGCCAATCCGGGCGTCCTCGGCCATCACCAGCAGGTCGCAGCACAAGGCGATGTCGCTGCCACCGGCCACCGCATGCCCGTGCACCTTGGCGATCGTCGGCTTGGCGCTGCGCCACAGGCTCATGAAGTCGTCGGTGTTGCGTTTCATGAAGGCGTAGTCGACCATCGGGTCCCACGGGAACTGCTCCTGCTGGCAGGGGTGGTCGATGCGGCCCTCCCCGAACAGCGACAGGTCGTAACCGCCACAGAAGCCCTTGCCCGCGCCCTCG
>CAXBDR010000176.1:0-9576 GCA_963974265.1 uncultured Rhodoferax sp. | reverse complement strand
CGAACGGCAACACGTTGCCGGCGAAGTCGTTGCCGCCGGCGTTGCCGACCACGGCCAGCTGGCCGCCGTCGGACAGGCTGCGCAGCAACCAGCCCAGCATGTCGCCGCCGACGTTGTCGATGGCCGCGGCGAATCGCGCCTTGTCCAGGGGCCGGGTCTGCGTGCCGATGCCTTGCGCGTCGATGACCTCGTGCGCACCCAGGGCCTTGAGCACCGGCCCCAGCTCCATCTTGCGCGTCAGCGCGGCCACCCGCCAGCCCGCCTGGGACAGGATCTGCATCGCCAGCATGCCGACGGCGCCGGTCGCGCCGCTGACGGCGATCGGGCCCCGATCGGGCGTCAGGCCCTGTGCGATGAAGCGATCCAGCGCCATCGCAGCGGTGAACCCCGGCACGCCGATGGTCGCGGCCTGCAGCGCATCCAGGCCGTGCGGCACGGCCATCAAGTGCGCCGCCGGCACCCGCGCGAACTGCGCGAAGCCGCCGTCGAAGGCAATGCCGGTGCGAAACCCGTGCGCCATCACCAGCTGGCCGGGAGCGAACCGGTCGCTGTCGCTGCGCACGACCTCGCCGACCAGTTCGATGCCGGCGGTGCGTGGATAGGTTTCGATGATGCGCGCCCGTCCCAGGATGGCCAGGCTGTCCTTGTAGTTCACGCCGGCATACCGGTTGCGCACCACGACCTCGCCGGCGGACAAGCCGTCGACGGCGGTGGTCTCCAGCCGGCTTTCGATGCGCTCACCCTGCTGGTGGGTGCGCAGGCTCAGGAATTGTTCGGGCGTGGCAAGGTCGGTCACGGCGGTTCATGCGGTAGTGGTTGGCAGCACCGATGACACCATGCGGGTGGTGTCTTGTGCAAGACACCATATCGCCTGTCGAAACACTGGCTGGACATTTCGAGGCGCACTGGCAAAGATGTGCCGTCATCTTTTCTTGAGAGCCCACCATGCCCGACCGCCTGTTTTCCGACCACCTGTTGCAAGGCCTCGATGCCGACGAACAGGCCGTGGTGCACCACGTGCGCCGCCTGTGCACCGAGACCATTGGCCCGAATGCGGCCGCGGTCGGACGCGAGGACCGGTTCGCCTGGGACACCTTCCGGCTGCTGGCGCGCGAGGGCATCGTGGCCACGGCGTTTCCGAAGGCGTTCGGCGGCACCGACGCGCGCCAGGTGCTGCGCATCCGCATCATCGAGGAGCTGGGCCGGGTCTGCAGCACGGCAGCATCGATGATTACCGGCACCGACCTGTCGGCGCGGGCCATCGTCGCCGGGGCCTCGCCGGCCCTGCAACAGGAACTCCTGCCGCGTCTGTGTCGCGGCGAGATCCAGTCCGCATTCGGCTTGACCGAGTCGCAGGCCGGCTCCGACGTGCGCGGCCTGGCCAGTGTGGCGCGGCGCGACGGCGACGACTACGTGCTTGATGGCGGCAAGAAGTTCATCACCCGCGCCAGCACCGCCGACTGGCTGATGGTGGTGGCGCGGCTGCAGGACCACGCGGGTTTCGTCGGCCTGCTGGTGCCGCGCGACGCGCCCGGCCTGACGATCAGCCCGGAGGTCGGCAAGCTGGGCTGGTTCGGCGTGCCGATCAGCTCGCTGCATTTCGACGCGGTGCGGGTGCCCGCCAGCCATCGCCTGGGCGAGGAGGGCGACGGATTCTCGCTGGCACAGGATGCCTTGTTGCGTGCCCGCATCGGCCATGCCGCGATGGCGCTGGGGCGTGCCATCGGCGCGGTTGAGATCGCCGCAGCCTATGCCGGCGACCGACGGCTGTTCGGCAAGCAGCTGGGCGAACACCAGGGGGCGCAATGGATGCTGGCCGACATGGCGACCCAGATCGAGGCCTCGCGCAGCCTGCTGCATGCGACGGCGCAGAAATACGACCGGGGCGACGCCGACTGCGCCATCTTCGCGTCCATGGCCAAGCTCCATGCCACCGACCTGTGCATGAAGGTCGTCACCGATGCCTTGCAACTTACCGGCGGCCGCGGCTACCTGCAGGACTTTCCGCTCGAGCGCTTCTTCCGCGACGCCAAGCTCAACCAGATCGGCGAAGGCGCCAGCGAGGTGCACAAGACCGTGATCGGCCGCGACCTGGTGCGACGCAGCGCCCAAGCCGAACGCAACCCCTGCCTGCGCGAGGGCCCGCTGACCGACTACTGAAGCGCCGTGTGCGGCCCCGGCGCATGACGACCGGGGCCATCCAGGCTCAGACCACGCCGTCGGCGTGCAAGGCCGCGAGCGCCTGCGCGTCGACGCCGAAACGCGCATAGACCTCGGCGTTGTGCTCGCCCACGTCCGGCCCGGTGCGGGGCACCGGCATGTCGCGCCCGACGATACGCGGCACGATGCAGGGCGCGGGCAGGCTGCCGTACAGCGGGTCGGGCAGGCGGACGATGGCCTGGCGCGCGGCGAACTGCGCGTCCTGCTCGATGTCGGCGATGGTGTAGACCTTGCTGAACGGCACGCCGGCGGACTCCAGCGCGGCCGATATCTCGGCGAACGGCCGCGTCACGAACCAGCCAGCCAGTGCGGCGTCGAGCACCTGCAGGTTCGCCACGCGCGCCGGATTGCTGGCAAAACGCGGATCGCTCGTCCACTCCGGATGGCCGACGGCCTGCGCCAGCCGCGCAAAGATCGGGTTGCTCGAGGCCACCAGCGAGAAGAACACCCGCTCCTGGCTCATGTACATGTTCGACGGTGCGGTATAGCTGGCGCAGTTGCCCTCGGGCTGGCGCACCAGGCCGAGTTGCTCGTGCTCGACGGCCAGCGGGTCGAGCAGTCGGAACAAGGCCTCGGTCGCGGCCAGGTCGACGACGCAGCCACGGGCCTGCGGGTCGCCGCGCAGGCGCGCCACTTCACTGGCGATCGCGAACGCGGCGAACAGGCCGGCCACGGCGTCGCCGACCGGGAAGTTGGTGTGCAGCGGCGATCCGCCGCGTTCGCCAGTCAGGCTGGTAAAGCCGCTCATGGCCTCGAAGATGCGCGCGAAGCCCGGGCGTGCGGCATAGGGGCCGGTCTGGCCGAAGCCGGTCAGGCGCAGGATCACCAGCCGCGGATTGGCCGCCAGCAGCGTCTGCGCGTCCAGCCCCCAGCGATCCATGGTGCCGGTGCGGAAGTTCTCCACCAGCACGTCGAACTGCGCCAGCATGCGCAGCAGCAGGTCGCGGCCCTGCGGTTTGCGCACGTCCAGCGTGATGCCTTTCTTGCCCCGGTTGGCGACCTTCCACCACAGCGGCACGCCGTCCTTGACCGGCTGCAGGCCGCGCAGGGGGTCGCTGCCGTCCGGCAGCTCGAGCTTGACCACCTCGGCACCGTGATCGGCACACAAGGTGGCGCCGAAGGGCGCGGCCAGCACCGTGGCCATGTCCAGGATGCGCACGCCTGCCAGCGCGCCGGGGTTCGGATGGGTTTTCAACGGGAGGGACTCCTTCGTGATTCCGCACGGCGAGATGTGCGAACTGCGGACCAGGCCGCATACAGCCGTGCCGGTTTTTGCCACAGGCCTGGTGTCTCCACAATCGGTGTTTCGCACAGCAAAACACCTGCTGCGAATCCATTGACGCCCCTGCCACGGAACCCGATCATGAAAAAAGAACGCACCCCATCGATGGCCTCCACCCGACAAACCCGCAACCGCACCGTGTCCGCGATCACCTTGCCCGGCCTGGTCAATCCGCACGACCTGAGCACCGACCGCCAGTTCTCGATGAACCTGGCGCGCGGCATGGAGGTGTTGCGCGCGTTCACGATGGTCGACCCCATCCTGGGCAACCGCGAGATCGCCGACCGCACCGGTCTGCCGAAACCGACGATCTCGCGCCTGACCTATACCTTGACCTTGCTCGGTTATCTCAGCCGCGTCGAAGGGCTGCAGAAGTACCGGCTCGGCTCGGGCGTGTTGTCGCTGGGTTATCCGCTGCTGGTCAACATCCGGGTGCGCCAGATCGCCCGACCGTTCATGGAGCAGGTGGCCAAGGAGACCGGCTGCACCGTCAATCTGGGCATGCGCGACCGCACCAATGTCGTGTATGTCGATACCTGCCGCGTCGACCAGGGCAACATCTACCAGCCCGACATCGGCAGCACGCGCCCGCTGCTGTCGACCTCGATCGGGCGGGCCCTGGTGCTGGGAGCTCCGGCCGGCGAACGCGAGGCCATCCTGAACCGGATCAAGCTCGAGGACCCCGAGCGTTATGCGATCGACCTGCCGGCGTGGCGCCAGGAGCTCAAGTCGTTCGCCGAACGGGGATATTGCCATTCCCGCGGCGACTGGCGCCGCGAAGTCCATGCCGTCGGCGTGCCGATCCGGGTGCCCCGGCGCGAAGAGCCCGTGGCCATCAACTGCACGCTGTCGGCCTACCGGCTCAAGCCCGAGACGCTCGAGCGCGAGGTCGCGCCACGACTGCTCGACGCCGTGCGCCAGATCGAGGTTGCCTGCGGCATGCCGTGAAACCCCTCCACTCCATTTTGTTCCATGACACTTTCCAACGAAGCCTTTGACGAGTTGCTGCAACAGGTGCGCCGATTCATCGTCGACGCATGCATGCCGCTCGAGCAGCAGATCGACCGCGACGACGTGATTCCCGAGTCCGTGGTGGATGGCATGCGCTCGCTGGGGCTGTTCGGCCACAGCATTCCGCAGGAGTACGGCGGCGCCGGCCTGAACACCGAACAACTGGCCCGCGTCAACATCGAGGTGTCGCAGGCGGCGACGACGTTTCGGGCGCGTTTCGGCGGCAACACCGGCATCGCGTCCGAATCGCTGGTCGTCGATGGCACGCCGCAGCAGAAGCAGGCCTGGTTGCCGCGCCTGGCCAGCGGCGAGATCACCGGCTGCTTCGCATTGACCGAACCCGACGCGGGGTCGGACGCCACCGCCATGCAGACGGTGGCCGAACGCGACGGTGACGACTACCTGATCACCGGCCGCAAGTGCTTCATCACCAACGCCCCGATCGCCGGTCTGTTCACCGTGTTCGCGCGCAGCGAACCAGGCACCACCGGCGCCAACGGGGTCTCGGCCTTCCTGCTCGAGCGCGGTACGCCGGGCCTGCATACGCCGGCGGCCTATCGCAAGATGGGCCAGCACGGCTCGCCGGTGGGCGAGGTCGTGCTCGAGCGTTGCCGGGTGCCGGCCAGCGCCATCGTCGGCGATGCGCCGGGCCAGGGTTTTCGCACTGCGATGAAGGCACTGAACAAGCAACGCATAAACCTGGCGGCCCTGTGTGTCGGCCCGGCGATCCGGCTGGTCGACGAGATGGTGCGGTTTGCCGCGACCCGCAGGCAGTTCGGCCAGCCGATCGGCGAATTCCAGCTGGTGCAGCAGATGATCGCCGAAAGCAACACCGAGGTGCATGCGGCGCGCGCGCTGGTGCTGGAGACCGCGCGCAAGCGCGATGCCGGCGTCGACGTGACGATGGAGGCGTCTATGTGCAAGCTGTTCGCCTCCGAGATGTGCGGCCGCGTTGCGGACCGCGCGGTGCAGGTATTCGGCGGCAGTGGCTACATCGCCGACAACGTGGCCGAGCGTTTCTATCGCGACGTGCGGCTGTTCCGGCTGTACGAAGGCACGAGCCAGATCCATCTGGTCAACATCGCGCGGCGCACCATGGCCCGCGCGCGGGCCGCGGAGCACGCGGGCGCATGAAACCCTATGCCGGTTTGCGGGTGGTCGAGTTCGCCACGGTCGGTGGCGTACCGTTCTGCGCATGGTGGCTGGCGCAACAGGGCGCACGGGTGCTGCGGGTGCGGGCACCCCGGCCAGCCGAGCTCGGCGTGCCGGTGCCCGCGCACGGCGACATCGGGCAGTGGCAGCGCGAGACGGTCGTGCTCGACCTCAAGAGTGCCGAGGGGCGCGATGCGGCGCTGCGCGCGCTGGACGACGCCGACGTGGTGATTGAGGGGTATCGCGCCGGCGTCATGGAGCGACTGGGTCTGGGCCCGGCCGAGTGCCACGCGCGCAACGCGGCGCTGGTCTATGTCCGGCTCGCGGGCTGGGATCGGTCGGGTGACTGGGCGCAACGCGCCGGCCACGATATCAACTATGCGGCCATGGCCGGCGCGCTGCATGCGTGCGGCCCCGACCATGTGCCGCTGAATCTGATCGCCGACATCGGCGGTGGTGCCTTGTATGCCTGCGCCGGTATCGGTGCGGCCCTGTTCGCACGCGCAACCGGCGGCCAGGGTTGTGTTGTCGACGTGGCGATGACGGCTGGCAGCGCCCACATGTTGTCGGCGGTGTATGGCCGCCTGCAGGCCGGCGTCTGGAACGACCGTCCCGCGGGCAACGTCATCGACGGCGGCGTGCCCTGGTATCGCACCTACCGCACGCGCGACGACCGGCACATGGCGGTGGGCGCGATCGAGGAGCGCTTCTACCGAGCCCTGCTGCAGGCGCTGGAACTGGACGCCACGCAACTGCCCGCGCGCAGCGACGGTGCGCGCTGGGGCGACATCGCCGCCTGCCTGCAGGCGCGGTTCGCGCAGCACGACCAGGCGCACTGGGCACGCCATTTCGAGGGCGTCGATGCCTGTGTCACGCCGGTGCTGAACCTGCACGAGGCGCGGAGCCATCCGGTCAATCGGCGCGTGTTCCGCGCCGGCGAGCCCGCCGCGGTTCCGGCCGCGGTTCCCGATTTTTTCCGCGCGAGTGCCTGACAGCCTCGCAGTTCCGTTCTTGAACCATCACAACCAGGAGACATCCATGCCAGCTACCTTCCGTTCCTTGACCCTAGCCGCCGCCGTCTGCGCCGGCGCATTCGCCGCACCGCTGGCGCATGCGCAGGCGGAGTCCTATCCCAACCATCCGATCCGCATCATCGTTCCGTTCACGGCCGGCGGCATCGTCGACTCGATCGCCCGCCTGGTCGGCGACAAGTTGTCGACGCGCTACGGCCAACCGGTGATCGTCGAGAACAAGGCGGGAGCGGGGGGCTCGATCGGAACCGACGTGGCCTCCAAGGCGGCGGCCGACGGTTATACGCTGCTGTGCGTGTCGCCCGGCCATACCGTGGCGCCCAGCCTGATGAAAAGCGTCAGCTGGAATCCGGTGCAGGACTTCCGCGCGGTACAGGGTTTCGGCGTGATCTCGAACGTGTTCGTCGTACACCCCGACCTGCCAGTCAAGAACATGACGGAACTGATCGCGCTGGCCAAGAAGAGCCCGACGCCGCTGACCTACGGCACCGCCGGCAACGGCACCTCGAACCATCTGTCGGGCGAGTTGCTGGGGCAGATGGCCGACATCAAGCTGACGCAGGTGCCGTACAAGGGCCAGCCCGACGCGATGAGCGACCTGCTCGCCGGCCGCATCTCAATGATGCCGCTGACGGCCGCCTTGGCATCGGGCCATATCAAGACCGGCAAGCTGCGCCCGCTGGCCGTCACCACCGCCAAGCGCTCGCCGGCGCTGCCGGATGTGCCCACGGTGGCCGAGGCCGCCAACCTGCCCGGGTACGAGGTCGGCACCTGGTTCGGCCTGGTGACCCAGGCCAAGGTGCCGGACGCCATCGTGCGCAAGCTCTCGGCCGACATCACCGAGATCATGCAGATGCCCGACGTGAAGGCCAAGTTCGCCACGCTGGGTCTGGACCCGAATCCCCAGGGCCCGGCGGAGTTCGACAGTTTCATCGCCGGCGAATTCAGCAAATGGAGCCGGGTCATCAAGCAGGCGGGAATCGTTCCGCAATGAGCATGGGCACGACCACCTGGCGCACGCCGATATGCGAACGGCTGGGCATCGCGCATCCGATCTTCGGCTTCTCGCATTCGGTCGACGTGGTGGTCGAGATCGCACGGGCCGGTGGCTACCCGGTGCTGGGCCTGGCGCGCGAGTTGCCGCACGAGATACCGGATATCCTGCGTGCGGTCGATGACCGCATGCAGGGCCGGCCCTACGGGGTGGACCTGATGCTGCCCTCGCAGGTGCCGCAGCGCGGCGACATCGACGACGTGCGTGCCGCGTTGCCGCAGCCGCACCTGGACTTCGTCGCCGGCCTGCGCGAGCGTTTCGCCGTGCGGCCGCCGGTCAAACCCAGCTTCTTCACCAGCCAGGTCCGCTCGGAGGAGTTGTTCGAGTCGCAGATCGAGCAGGTACTGGCCTCCAACGCCACCGGCGTGGCCACGGCCATCGGCTTGCGGCAGGACCTGATCGCCCGTGCCAAGGCGCGCGGCAAGACCACGTTCTCGTTGATCGGGTCATATCGCCACGCGCGCAAGGCGCTGGCGATGGGGGTCGACGTGCTGGTGGCCCAGGGTTATGACGCCGGCGGCCACACCGGCCCGGTCGGCACCTATTCGCTGGTGCCGCAGATCGTGGCAGTGGCCGGCGACACGCCGGTGCTGGCCGCCGGCGGCATCGGCAAGGGCGCGCAGATCCTGGCCGCGATGGCCATGGGAGCCCAGGGAGGCTGGCTCGGCACCTTGTGGATGGCGGCGGCCGAGAACCACACGCCGCCCGCGTTGCTGGAGCGCCTGGTGGCCAGCGGCAGCGAAGACACGGTCATCACGCGGGCCCACAGCGGCAAGCCGTGTCGCGTCGTGCGCAGTGCCTGGATCGACGCCTGGCTGGACCCCGCGGCGCCCGATGCCTTGCCCATGCCGCTGCAGCAGGCGCTGACCGGCGACGTTTTTGCGTCCATGCATGAACACGACGACGCCCGGCTGATCTACGAGGCTGCCGGCCAGAGCGTGTTTGCGATCCAAGGCCGCTCGACGGTGGCGCAGCAGATGCGGGAACTGGTGTCGGACATGCAGGCCGCGGGGCAGCGCCTGCAGGGGTTCGCGCGCGCAGGCGCGTGACGCGCCGGCCACGGCAACGGCCCGTGGCCCGCTGCCTGGTCGCTCCGGTCAGGCCGGCAACCAGTCCGCCAGCATGGTTTCCTCGAACACGGCGAGGCAGCCGGGCGCGTCGACCTGCATGCAGACCTGCGTGCGGTGGCGGGTCTTTTCCCAGCCGGGCTGCGGATAGTCGATGAAGTCGCGCTCGTTCATGATGGTCTGGCCTTGCGCCAAGCCCTCGGTGGCCACGCGCACCGACTTGACGGTGGTCGTAAACAGCCCGGGTTGCACCAGGTAGATGAAGGCCAGCAGGTCGTGCGCGAAACAGCCGGGTGTCTTGGCCACATGGCTGTACAGGCCGCTGTAGAAGCGCGCATAGAACTCCACGGCCTTGAGCAAGGTGTCGGTGGCGACGTGGCGATGCTTGTCGGCGATGCGCTGGAAATGCTCCAGCGTGGTCACGACGCGGTGGGTCACGTCCAGCCCGACCATGGTCAGCTTCCAGCCGGCGGTGAACACCCGGTCGGCCGCATGCGGATCGTTCCAGATGTTGGCCTCGGCCACCGGCGACACATTGCCCGGCTCGACGATGGTGCCGCCCATGACGATGACTTCGCGCAGCAGCAGGGGCAGCTTCGGCTCGAGCATCAGGGCCAGGCTCAGGTTGCCCAGCGGGCCGACCGCGACCAGCACGATCTCGCCCGGATGCGCGCGTGCCATGTCGACGATGAACTGGGCCGATGCGCGCGGATCGAGCTGGCGCCGGACCGGCTGGCGCGGTCCGAGATTGCCCAGGCC
>CAXBDR010000175.1:0-9617 GCA_963974265.1 uncultured Rhodoferax sp. | reverse complement strand
CGTCGTAGCAGCTGCGCGGCCCGATCGGATTGACGTTGCCCCAATACGACTCCGGCTGCGGATGCACGCTCGGGTCTCCATACACCTCGCTGGTCGATGCCTGCAACACCCTGGCCTTGGTCCGCAAGGCCAGTCCCAGCATGTTGATCGCACCCATGACGCTGGTCTTGGTCGTTTGCACCGGATCGAACTGGTAATGGACCGGAGACGCGGGGCAGGCCAGGTTGTAGATCTGGTCGACCTCGACCGGCAGCGCAAACGTGACGTCGTGGCGCAGCAACTCGAAATTCGGATTGCCCAGCAGGCCCTGGATGTTGGCGCGGGTCCCGGTGAAGAAGTTGTCGACGCACAGGACGTCTGCGCCCTCGGCCAGCAGGCGTTCGCAAAGGTGAGAGCCCAGGAAACCGGCGCCGCCGGTGACCAGAACCCGCTTTCTGAGGGAGTAGCGTGAGGTCAAGATGTGCCTTCGGATAGTGGTTTGCGGCCCTTGTCGCAGGCAATCGCAACTCGGTGTGCGAGTCGCGATTTGAAAGTTTAATCGCAATGGCGGGCTGTACCTGCCGTGCCGAGTCGCCTTGGACCCGGAGTCGACTGTTGCTCGCGGGCAATCAGGTCTCGTCACCCATGGCAGGAGTTATCCCACAACCAAGCAGCGACCCAACGGTGCTGTTTGCGGATCAGAAATGAATCCCCCGCATCATCTGCTGCATCGCGATCGCCTCCGCCGAGAGTTGCTGCTTGGCCGGCTTCTCGCCCGGCTTGGCGCCCTTGGCCGCCGAGGAGTCCGGGAACATGCGAAAGCTGGTGTTCATCGCGATCTGCGCCACGCGCGGCACCAGCGCGTGCATCAGCTGGCCGGTGATGCCGAGCCGGGTCGCGATGCGCACCGGCTTGAAGATGCAGGCCTGGGCGATCATGTCGGCGGCTTCCTCGGGCGCGAGTGTCGGCACGTTGTTGTACAGGCCGGTGGGCGCGATCATCGGGGTGCGCACCAGCGGCATGTTGATGGTCGTGAACGAGATGCCCTGGTCGGCGAACTCGCTGGAGGCGCAACGCGTCCAGGCATCGAGCGCCGCCTTGGAGGCCACGTAGGCCGAGAAACGCGGCGCATTCGTCAGCACGCCGATCGAGCTGATGTTGACCACGTGGCCCTTTTTCTTTGCCACCATGGCCGGCAAGATGCCCATGGTCACGCGCAGGCAGCCGAAATAATTGAGCTGCATGGTGCGTTCGTAGTCGTGGAAGCGGTCGTAGCTGGATTCGATCGCGCGGCGGATCGAGCGGCCCGCATTGTTGATCAGGAAGTCCACGCCGCCATGGTTGTCGTGCAGCAGCTTGATGAAGCGGTCGCAGTCGGCCATGTCGGCAATGTCGGCCGGGTAGGCGACGAAGCTGTAGCCCCGGGACTTGGCTTCCTTGCAGGCTTCCTCGAGCTTGTCGACGTCACGGCCGCAGATGATGGTGGTGGCGCCGGCCTCGGCGAACTTGTGCGCCGCCGCCAGGCCAATGCCCGACGAGCCACCGGTGACCAGCACCACCTTGCCGGCCACGGTGCCGCGCAACGAGCGGTCGATGTGCAGGTCCGGGTCGAGGTGGCGCTCCCAGTAGTCCCAGATGCGCCAGGCGTAGTCCTTCAGGTTCGGGCAGGCGATGTCGCTGCCCTTGAGCGCGGCCAGTGTCTCGCGGCAGTCGAAGCGCGTGGGATAGTTGACGAAGGTCAGCATGTCCTCGGGCAGGCCGAGGTCCTTGAGCACCGCATTGCGCACCCGGCGTACCGGCGCCAGCGCCATCAGACCCTTGGTCACGCTGCGCGGGATGAAGCCCAGCAGCGCCGCGTTGACGAACAGGTTCATCTTGGGCGCATGCGCGGCCTTGCTGAAGATGTCGAGCACGTCACCGACGCGGTAACCGACCGGGTCTACGAGGTGGAAACATTTCTTCGCGATGCCGCTCTTGTGGCTGATGGCGTCGAGCGCGTCGACGACGAAGTCGACCGGCACGATGTTGATGCGCCCGCCTTCGAGGCCGATCGACGGCATCCACGGCGGCAGCAACTGGCGCATGCGCTGGATCAGCTTGAAGAAATAATAAGGCCCGTCGATCTTGTCCATCTCGCCGGTCGTGCTGTCGCCCACCACCATCGCAGGCCGATACACCGACCACGGCACCTTGCACTCCTGGCGCACGATCTTCTCGCTCTCGTGCTTGGTCATGAAATAGGGGTGGTCGATGTTCTCGGCCTCCTCGAACATGTCCTCGCGGAACACACCCTCGTACAGGCCCGCGGCCGCAATCGAGCTGACATGGTGGAAATGCCCGGCATCGATGGCCTTGGCCAGTTCGACCGTGTTGCGCGTGCCATCGATGTTGACCGCCACCTGCTGCTGCTCGTCGGCCGACAGGTCGTAGACGGCGGCCAGATGGTAGAAATGGTCCACCGTGCCCTTGAGCGACTTGATCGCGTCGGCAGAGACGCCGAGCTTCTTCTGCGTCAGGTCGCCGAACACCGGAACCGCGCGTGCGGCACTGACGCCCCAGTACTCGCGCAGCGCCTTGACCTTGGACTCGCTCTCCCTGCGGATCAGGAAATGGACCACGGATCCCTTGCGCGCAAGCAGCTTGCCAACCAGGCGCTTGCCGATGAACCCGGTCGCGCCCGTCACGAAATAATGCATGTCAGTTCCTCATTGGTTGCCGGTGGACTCTTCACTCCTGGCATTCTTGCCGAAAAACTCCCGCTTGGCATTCAGCATTAACCCACCCTGTCCGCGGGACGGCGGTACACGACAATTTAGTGGCACGCACCTACACCCTGCCCGCCCGCCTTCGTACAGTCGACGGGTATTCACCCGTCGTCCGTGTCCCTGCGGACGTCGCATTGCGAGGAGACTTCCATGGTCAAGAAACTGCACAAATCCGGTCCGTCCGCGCAAGAGGCCCATGTTCCCCTGACCGGCTCGGTCAAGGATTCTGCCCAGCAGATCTGGCAGGCCGGCCTGGGCGCGTTTGCCAAGGCGCAGGCCGAAGGCACGCGCGCCTTCGAGGCCCTGGTCAAGGAAGGCACGGCGTTGCAGCGCAAGACCCAGGCCGCGGCCGAAGACCGCATCACCGATGCCACCGATCGCATGACCCACATGGCCAGCGACATCTCGTCCCGGGCCACCGGCCACTGGGACAAGTTGGAGAACATCTTCGAGGAGCGCGTGGCCAAGGCGCTGAACAAGCTCGGCGTCCCCTCGGCCAAGGACGTCAATGCCTTGATCGCACGGATCGACGAACTCAAGCTCAGCGTGCAGAAACTCTCGGGCGAGCAGCCGGCACCGACGGCAACGCCCCGCAAGAAGGCCACGCGACGCAGCAAGCCGTCGGCGCCGGCAGCCCCATCCACGGCAGCCCGGAAGGCACCGGCCAAGGCAGCCGCCAAGGCCGTGAAGTCCACGACCACGCGCCGCGCGGCGGCCAAGCGCAAGCCGGCTGGTACGTCGGCTGCCGGCTGACTTGGCCGCGCACACGCGCAAGGCGGCCCGCCCGGCTGCCTCACCCGAGCGCAAGACCGCCAACACCCGGACCACGGCTGGCCACAACACGAAACCCCGGATCGCACTGGCACTGGCCGGCGGCGGCCCCTTGGGGGCGATCTACGAGATCGGCGCATTGTGCGCACTCGAGCAGTCGCTGACCGGCCTGGACCTGAACCGGCTCGACCACTATGTCGGCGTATCCGCCGGCGGGTTCATCGCGGCAGGCCTGGCCAACGGCATTTCGGCGCGCGACCTGTGCGCCTCCTTCATCGAAGGCGACCCGAGCGGCCATGCCGTGTTCGACCCGGCCTGGCTGATGCAGCCGGCCACCGATGAACTCATCCGCCGCGGCATCATGTGGCCCGGCCTCATGCTCGGCGCCTTGTGGCGCCTGACGGCCGGTCGCAAGTCGCTGATGCATACGCTCGAGCATCTGGGCGCGGGCCTGCCGACCGGCGTGTTCTCCAACCGCAGCATCCACACCGAGCTCGCACGCCTGTTCGAGCGCGAGGGTTTCACGAACGACTTTCGCAAGCTCAAGAGCCGCCTGACCCTGGTCGCCACCAACCTGGACACCGGCGAGGCCGCACCCTTTGGCAGCCCCGGCTGGGATCACGTGCCGATCTCGCAGGCGGTACAGGCCAGTTCGGCCCTGCCCGGGCTGTATCCGCCGGTGGAGATCGAAGACCAGTATTACGTCGACGGCGCGCTCAAGAAGACCTTGCATGCGTCGATGGCGATGGACCAGGGCGTGGACCTGATGTTGTGCCTCAATCCGCTGGTGCCGTTCGACGCCAGCGCGCCCGAGACGCCCCGCGTGATGCAGCGCGGCCTGGCGCCGGAGCGGCGCCGCATCCCGCGCATCATCGAAGGTGGCCTGCCATCGGTGCTGAGCCAGACCTTCCGCTCGATGATCCACTCGCGCATGGAACTGGGCATGAAGCACTACGAACGCGCCTATCCCGGCACCGACATCGTGCTGATCGAGCCCGATCACCGCGACCCGGAGCTGTACCTGGCCAACACCTTCAGCTACCGCCAGCGCCGGCACCTGGCCGAACACGCCTTCCAGCAGACGCGCCAGATGCTGCGTTCACGCAAGACGGGGCTGTCGGCCAAGCTCTCGCGCCACGGCATCCACATCAACCATGCCGCACTGGACGACCCCAAGGCCCACCTGTGCACCCCGCCCAAGCCACCGACTCGTGTCGGCCGCGCCATTGCATCTTTGCAGGAAGTGATGGACGATCTGGGGCATATGGTCAAACATCGCCCGGCAGCGGCTGCATGAAATGAAGGCTGCGTCAACATTGCACGATTGCGTCCCTGACACGATGGTTCCGATCCTTGGCGGATCGGAGCCGGCATGGCGCGGCGGTGGTGTTGGTGCAGTGGTGCACGGGCTGCGAAGGCCCGCGGGGCCGGCCTGCCGCGACGCGCATCGGAGCCACAGCAAGAAGCAGGCGCGGAGCAACTGACATGGCCAAGAAAGCCCCGCGACGCACCGCCGAGCGCATCCTCGAAGTCACGCTTGAACTGTTCAACCGGTTCGGCGAACCCAACGTCTCGACCACGCTGATCTCGGCCGAACTCAACATCAGTCCGGGCAACCTGTATTACCACTACCCGGCCAAGGACGAGCTGATCAATTCGCTGTTCGATCGCTTCGAGCGCTCGCTGACCGAACTGCTCAACGCCAGCGACGGCGTGCGTGATGTCGAGGACGCATGGTTCTTCATGCACAGCCTGTTCGAGCTGATCTGGCAATACCGCTTCCTGTACCGCGACCTGAACGACCTGCTGTCGAAGAACCGGCGCCTGGAAACCCATGTGCAGACCATGCTGAAGAACAAGACGCGCTCGATCCGCGCCATGCTCGACGGCATGAGCCGCTCCGGCGCGGTCAGCATCGATTCGCGCGAAGTCGAGGCTACCGCCACCAGCATGGTGGTGGTGCTGACCTACTGGCTGAGCTTCGAATACGTGCGCGACCCGCGCAAGGCGCTCGAGCCCGAAAGTGCCGAGGCCGCCTTGCTGCGCGGCGCCCACCATGTGCTCAACCTGCTGGTGCCCTACCTCGAGCAGGGCCAGCGCATGCACCTGCTGACACTGGTCGGGGCCTACGACAAACCGGCCTCCTGAGCCGGCGCCCCGCGCCCGCCCTCACGCGGTTGATCGCTTATTCGTTCCAGGGCAGCATCAGCGTCAACAACGACAGCTTGGCGAACTCCGGCTCGAAGCCGTTGATGATGTTCTGCGGGTCGGAACACAGCTGCGTGTCGGTGATCACGCCGAACTGCACGCCTCCGCCGTAGCTCAGGATGGACACGCCGAGCCCGACCGAGCCGCTTTGCGGCACCCAGAACAGGCTTTGCTCCAGCGTCGAGCCGAGGAACTTGAGCTTCTCGCGCGGCCCGGGCACGTTGGTCATCACCGCCGTCGTCTTGCGCGAGAACAGGTTCAGCAAGGCGTCCTGCGCCGGCTTGATCAGCAGCCCCGCCACCGCCAGCAGACCAAAGGCCAGCAGCGGCTGCAGGCTGCCCTTGAGCTCGCGCATGCGCCGGCGCACCTCGTAGACCCGCTCGATGGGGTTCTCCAGCCCGATCGGCAACACTACCGGCGCCAGGCCGAACCGGTTGCCCAGCTTGTAGGCTTCGTCCAGCGGGCGCAGGTTGACCGGCACCATGGCCCGGATCTCCTTGCCCTTGACCGTGTCGCCCTTGGCGCGCAGGTAGGCCCCGATGGCGCCGGCCACGCAGCTGAGCAGCACGTCGTTGATCGAGCAGTTGAGCGCCTTGCCGACCGCGCGCACCTCGTCCAGAGGAATCGGTTCGCACCAGGCGACCCGCTTGTGATTGCCCGGGGTTCCCTTGAGTCGGGTCGGCGAGTCGTCGGGCATCAGCGCCAGCGCCGAGGCGTCGCGCATCAGCTGGTAGGCCAGGCGCGCCACTTCGGCGCCACCGGCCATGCCCTTCTCGACGCCCTTCTGGGGTTCGGCCAGCAGGTCGAACGCACCGGCAACACCCTCGCCGGCGCTGCCGATGGCCTTCACGGCCAGGCCGGTGAAAGGCCGGATGAAGGTCTCGGCGATCCAGTCCTGGACATCGTGGCCGTCGCCGGCCTCGTGGCTCGCCGCTGGCGCGGGCGGCGGCGGCGCTCCGCCGTCGACCAGCGACTGCGTGACCGCGATCAGCGCAATGCCGTCGGCGATGCAATGGTGGATACGCACCATCATCGCCGAGCCGCCCTGGTAGTCCTCCACGAGATGGAACTGCCACAACGGCCGGCGCATGTCCAGCGGCGTCATCGCCAGCTCGGCCAGGCGGTCCTGCAGCGCCTCCTGCTCACGCCCCTTGGGCTTGCGCGCCAGCGTCTCGGTGACCACGTGGTGATCGATGTGAAAGTCGGCATCGCGCACCCAGCTCGCACCGGCCGCGTCATGCTCCACCCGCTGGCAGAACCGGGGATACAGCAGCAGCCGCTCGCTGATGCGCTGGCACAGGTCCTCGCGCCGGATGCCCGGCTTGAGCACCCAGACACCGACGATCATCATCAGGTTGCACGCACCGTCCATGCGCAGCCAGGCGGTGTCGACCTTGCTCATGCGTTCACCACCCGTCCCGGGCACGGCGCCGACCACAGCGCCGACGCCCTCACGCACCGAGCCCGCCGCATGGCGGGCCGCCTTGCGCACCCGTTTCGCGGCCGTGCCGGCGCCGCGGGAACCAGGCTGGGCGGCTTTGCCGGCGATGATGCGGGTGACCATGGATGTCGTCTCCTGGTGGGCCGCTGGCCGCGGCTCGCGAAAAAAAGAGTGCAGGAGGCCCTGCGCTGGTTATTGTGGCGTCAAAAGCCGGCTTAAGATACCGCAAGACCATCGCGACCCCGCGCGATGCACCAACCCGATCCGAGACCGGACACACCCAGGAGCACATCCCCATGGCCGACCTGAAGAAGCAGTTTGAAGCGGCAGCCGCCAACTCCAAGAACCTGAGCGAACGCCCCGACAACGCCACGCTGCTCAAGATCTATGCCTTGTACAAGCAAGGCAGCAACGGCGACAACACCGACAAGAAGCCCGGCTTCGGCGACATGGTCGGGCGCGCCAAGTGGGACGCCTGGAACGCGCTCAAGGGCACGTCGCAGGAAGACGCGATGCAGCAATATGTCGACCTGATCCAATCGCTGGAGTAACAAACGCCCCCCGTCTGTCCGGTCTCACTTTGTGTAGACCGGCCGCCCCCCCCACTGGGGGGCGCCCCTACGGCCTGGCAAAGCCAGTTCCGTGGGGCACGGGAAATGAAGACGCCGGCCGTGCGCGGCGACCGCGCGGTCCACGAATGCGTGATGCTCAGGGGCCGATGACGCCGCGTTCGCGCAAGGCCTGCAATTGCGCGTCGCTGATGCCGACCTCGCGCAGCACCGCCTCGGTGTCCTGGCCCAGCACCGGCGCGTTGCGCCGGTGGCTGCCTGGCGTGCGCGACAACTTGGGCACGAAGCCCGGCACGGCCACCTGCGTGCCGTCTTCCAGCTGCACCGACGACAACATGCCGCGCGCCGCATAGTGCGGATCGGCGGCGATGTCGGCAATGGTGTAGATGCGCCCGGCCGGCACCGCCGCCTGCTCGAGCGCCTGCAACACGTCGCTGGCCGGCAAGGTGCCGGCCCAGGCACCGATGGCGGCGTCGATCTCGTCGACCCGCGCAACCCGGCCGGCGTTGTCGGCCAGCGCCGGGTCCTGGCCCAGGTCGTCGCGTCCGATCGCCTGCATCAGCCGCTTGAAGATGCTGTCGCCATTGCCCGCGATGATGGCCCAGGAGCCGTCCGCGCACTGGTAGGCATTGGTGGGCGCAATGCCCGGCAAGGCGCTGCCCGAGGGCCCGCGCACCGCGCCGAACACGCCGTATTCCGGCAGCAGGCTCTCCATGCAGTTGAACACCGCCTCATACAGCGCCACGTCCACCACCTGGCCCAGCCCCTTGGGATGTTCGGCACTGACGGTCGCATGCCGATGCTGCAAGGCCATCAGGATGCCGATCACGCCGTGCAGCGATGCCAGCGTGTCGCCGATGCTGATGCCTACGCGTACCGGCACCCGGCCGGGTTCGCCGGTCAGGTGGCGCAAGCCACCCATGGCCTCGGCCACGACGCCGAAACCCGGTCGGTCGCGATAGGGGCCGGTCTGTCCGTAGCCGCTGATGCGCAGCATGATCAGCGCCGGATTGGCCGCCTGCAGCACTTCGGGTCCCAGGCCCCAGCCCTCCATGGCCCCGGGCCGGAAATTCTCGATCAGCATGTCGGCCTGCGCGGCCAGTGTGCGCACGATGTCCTGTGCTTCGCGCTGGCGCAGGTCCAGCGCCACGGACCGCTTGTTGCGCGACTGCACCTGCCACCAGACCGAGGTGCCGTCCTTGAGCAGCCGCCACTTGCGCAGCGGGTCGCCGCCGCCACCCTTGCCGGTCGCGTCGGGTGGCGGCTCGAACTTGATCACGTCGGCGCCGAAATCGGCCAGTGTCTTGGCCGCGAACGGGCCGGCGATCAGCTGGCCGAGTTCGAGCACGCGCAGCCCGGCCAGCGGCCCTGCCGATGGCGCCGTCATTTCTTCGCCGCCGGCTTCTTGACGGCGGCGGCGCTCTTGCCGGCGCCCTCTCGCGGCTCCGGCAGCAACTGGTTCAGCATCTCGGTGATTTCGGCCTCGATCCGGCCCTTGAAGGCGCCGACCAGGAAACCCAGCTTGGCATCGAGCTCGAAACGGTCCTTGGTCACCTGCAGCTCGCCCTGCACGCCCGAGCGGCTGAAGCAGACCTTGTCGGCGCTGCGCCCTTCTTCGTAGGTGCAGCTCATGCCCAGGTCGTTCTCGACCTGTTCGGCCCAGTTGAACGCGATCTTGCGCGCCTCCTTCAGGCCCAGCGCATGCTTGCGCACGATATGTAGATCAGCCACCCTGCGTCTCCCCGTTCATGGTGTTCGGCCCGCGCGCTCCAGTGCGTCGCGCCGTTCGGCCGGCGGCAGCTCCGCGATCTGCCCCACCGCATGATAAAACGCCGGCCAGTTGCCGCCCTGGCGCGCGAACAGCGCCTCGAACTGCGGCACCAG